>JBMTZC010000321.1:0-4781 GCA_049455215.1 Prochlorotrichaceae cyanobacterium | reverse complement strand
TAGTCGTCCCCCACTTCGTAGCGCATGGCAATGGCCTGGGGAACTCCCGCCCCCAACAGGGCCAGGGCAGTGCCGGTGTAGCCCTGGGCTTGGGTCAGCACTTCCGTCAACTCCCGCTCCGGAGACTCCGCCCCCTTCTGGTCTTCCCCCCGCAGCAGCGCCCCCAGGGTCGCCCAGTCCTTTACTTCCACAAAAGTCCCCGACAAACAGGCGGACAAAAACACCAACTGGGGAATAAAGCCCCCCGCCTCCCGGAACAGGTTCACCAGCCCTTCGCCGCTGATGGTGTCGGACTTGCCATCCTCGTCGCATAACTCCAGCAGATTCAAATGGCCGTGGCCGCTCCAGTGAACCACATGGTAGCCCCCAGCCCGGGCAATCTGATCCCGCAGGATCGACCGGGATACGCCATGACAGAGCACATCCAGCCGTACCTTACTGCGGTGCATAATCTCTTTAAAGAGGGCTTGTAATTCCTCCCGTTCCTGTCGCATGGCCAGGGGCCGCGCCCCCGGTGCTTCCGCAAATACCAGCAACACCCGCAGTTCTGTACCCACCTCCTGGGGCTGGGGGCGATCGGCCTGGGTCTCCAGGCGCACCACCAGGTTCTGCTCCATCAGGGGCAAGGCATCCGCAGACGATCGGGCAATTTCCCAGGGCACCCGCGCCAAGGCCACCGCCAGGGCATCCCCTTCCGCCGGTAGCTTCACCAGCAGCGATCGTCTTTGCTGGGATTGGGTTAAATGCCCCAGAATTTCTTCCCCCAGGAGCGATCGACCCAGCTTCACCCCCAGATCCGCCAGCAGGGATTCCGCCGTCGCCAGGGTTTCACCGAGATACACCGATCCCGCGTAGCGCTGCACATACTGCCGGGTATCGAATAAGCCTTCCCAGGTGGCGGTGGTCAAATCCGAGAGTTGCACCTGTCGCGCCGCTAGATGTACGCCCTGTTCATCTTCCAGGCGAAAGCGAATCACGCCCGTTGTCACATCGGTATCTACGTTCAGCGCGTAAATTGACATTGCCGTACCTCTTGCTGAGATCTGCGGGGGAAAACTCTGATCCTTAACCAGGGAGCGTTAGAGGAGTTTGAGAAGCGTCCTGACTTACAGGACTCGGAGGATACTGGATACCTCTTTGACGGTTTCCAGATCTTGGAGATCGGCGATCGCTGCGCGGAAGTCCCCTTCTCGGACATCGTGAGTGACCACCACAATCACCGCTTCCTCAGCACTGCTTTCCAGTTGGACAATAGATTCTAAGCTAACCCCTCGATCGCCAAAACAAGTGCCCAATTGCCCAATCACACCGGGACGATCGTTTGCCAAGAGGCGAGCATAGAAACGGTTCAGCGTATCCTCAATGGAAGAAAGGCGGCAATAGTGATGATGATGGCAAGCCAGGAGGGGATCTAAAAGGGGCGTGCCATCCTCTTGACGGGGTTCAGTCCGTCCCATGGTGAGCAAGGCGGCAATATTGAGAATGTCCGCGACAACGGCACTGGCAGTGGGGCCCGATCCGGCCCCGGGCCCGTAAAACATCACCTGTCCCACGGGATCCCCTTCAATCAAAATGGCATTGAAAACATCATTGACATTACTGAGGGGATGACTGAAGGGCACCAAAGTGGGGTGAACCCGAATATCAATCTGCTCGTCTGAGGAGTCGCTAGGAATCCGTCGAGCAATCGCCAACAGCTTGATCACAAAACCCAAGCTTTCCGCGTAGCTAATATCCGCAGCCGTAACTTGGCGAATGCCTTCGGTATAAACCTTAGAGCGATCGATGCGGCCACCAAAAGCGAGAGAAGCCAGAATCGCAATCTTATCCGCTGCATCTAAGCCATCCACATCGGCACTGGGATCCGCTTCGGCATACCCCAGGCGCTGGGCATCTTCCAGGATGGGGGCAAAGTCGCCACCTTCCCGCTGCATGCGGGTCAAAATATAATTGGTCGTACCATTGACGATCGCGAGCAGACCGTGAATTCGATTGGCACAGAGGGACTGTTTAAGGGGTTCAATAACCGGAATACCGCCCCCCACCGCTGCTTCTAATAAAACATAAACACCCTGCGCCGCCGCTGCTTCAAAAATTTCTTCGCCGTGGCGGGCAATAACAGCTTTGTTGGCAGTAATAATGTGCTTACCGTGGGCGATCGCCTTGAGGATTAGACTACGGGATGGTTCCACACCGCCCAATAACTCCACCACGATCGCAATTTCAGGATCCGTAACGATCGCTTCGAGATCGGTGGTGAGAACCCCTGGCGCGAGGGACACAGCACGGGGCTTCTCAACATCCCGAACCCCCACCCGATGGATAGAGAGGTCTTGAACCAACGGATGGCGCTGCGCCGGATCCGCTAGAATTTTTGCTACCCCGCCGCCAACCGTGCCTAGTCCTAAGATGCCAAGTTTGAACACCACAACTGTCTTCACTCGTTAGGTCACAACAGTATCTATACTACCCTGAACGAGCCACGAACTTAAGATTGCCAGCCCGCCCCTCGTCATCACCATACATACCAAGGATCGTCCAATGGATTCGCTAATGCATGACCGTTCGAGCGGGCCGCCGCGATCGTTGGCAAACGCCTCCACATCACCCTTGAAGATCCCGAAAACCTCACTCTATCCAGCAGATGTTCCCAGTCATCCTGATTGAGAAGCAGCGATCGATGGCTCCAGGGAAAGCCAAGGCAAGCTGTGGAAAACGCATCTTTTAAAATTTTAAATCCGGCCCCCAAGGGGCAACCCCCACCCCCGCCCCTCCCAGGAGGGGAAAGGGTAAAGGAAAAAGAGAATAGTGCAAAAGTACTACAGGGTAGAGGGCTACCGAGTCCTGGAAGAATGGCTCACAACTCGAAAACCGACGTTGAGGTTACGATCAGCGGGGGTGACGTCGTTGCGGCAGGCAGAGCGACAGTCCTTGGCAGTACTGCGCCAGGAACCACCGCGCAATAGCCGGTATTCCGATTCATCACTTATTAGCCATGGAGTACTAGAATTCTGTTTCAACTCTTCCGGTTTCTCTTCATAGTTTTTATGCCAGTGATCCAGGCACCACTCCCAGACGTTGCCGTGTATATCCAATAACCCAAAACGGTTAGCCACGCCATAATGTCCTACAGGCGTAGTTTGATCGACCGCATTGGAACCACGGTAGTTTGCGAGTTCCGTTGTCATCTCATCACCAAAGTGATAGTCCGTTGTCGTTCCGCCCCGGGCGGCATACTCCCACTCTGCCTCAGTGGGTAAATCAAAGGTTTCTCCGCTGTATTGGGATAAGCGACGGCAAAATTCCTGTGCGTCATACCAAGAAACCGTCTCTACAGGACGCTGCTCTCCCTTGAATTTGGATGGGTCTGGATCTAACTCCTGATTAACTTCTGGTAAGGTCGCTACTGCGCGCCATTGAGCTTGGGTGATCGGATATTTCCCCATCCAGAAGCAGTGGAGGATTTGAACCCTGTGCTGAGGGGATTCATCGGGATCACTATCGTCGTCCCCCATCCAAAACTCCCCTACGGTTATCTCCACCAGTTCCAGGGGGACATTATTGGGCAGCGTGACTATGCGCTGGGGAGGATGCTCTAGGAGATGGAGTTGTTCTTGCCCATCCTCAAACTCCACCACCATCAGGGGAATAGCTTCCCCCACTTGCAGCAAGGCTTTCCCTGCTTCTCGTCGTACTTTTGCAACTTCACTGGTATTGTTCAAAACCTTTCTTAAACGGGCGGTGGCTTTGCGGGCAACGGATCCCAGTTTGCCCAGTTCCTGGGCGGCCCGTGCCCGATCTTCTGGCTCCGGTACGGAGAGATCCCCCATCAAACGCTTGAGGCGATAGCGTTGCTGCTCTGCCAGGAGTGTGGCTTCATCCAATCCTGCTCGTTCCCCCAGGGCCTTCACTAGCCAGTCTGGAACGGGGTGCTGCCGTTCTTTATCTTGGCAACAGTCCCGCAGGGCAAGTAAGAAGCCCCGCACGGCTTGGAAAAGGTTACTTCGATTCTCCGCTGTAGCTGCGCCCGGATCTTCACTATTCTCCACCGTCGCATCCAGTCGTTGCAGTAGTTCCCTCCACCGCTGCTCATCTGCCGCCAAGTCAGCGATCAGGTGTAAGGCAGCCAGATACTCCGCTAACGGATCCAAGCTAACCCGGAAGGACCCATCTTCATATACCCGCACCAGGTTCAACCTTTGCACCAGGTAGGTCAGTCGTGCGGGGGCAGTATCGGCTTCGATCTGTTCCAATTGATCCAAAACCTTCTGCCGGGGGGCATTGGCGGGGTAAAAGGCGTTCTGAACACAGCACCAGGCGATGGCTTGCAGATCCCGTTGAACTGCCCAGTTTGCTTTCCAGGGTTCTGTCCGATCGGCAATGGCTCTGTTGAGTTTGTTCACATAGGTCAACATCAAGATCGGCGTACTTTCGGGCAAGTCCCCCTCTTCTCCGTTTTCCCACCCCAACAACTGATCTATATAGAGGGTGGCCAGTAGTGCGGTAATGTTCCGATTTGCCGCCATGCGGGTTAACCCGGAGCACACTTCAAAGTCTTCTCCTTTGCCCAGTAAATTTTGGGCTCCCCGCTTGCCCAGGTAATCCTGCACAAAGCGATACAGTCCCTCACCTCCCTCACCTCCCAACAGCATGGGGTTGAGCTTTAGCCCGCAGGACGTCCAGAGATCGTTTAAGGTGTAGGGAACGTAGCGAGCCGTCACCAGCAAGGCATTGATTTGCACATCCTGGTTCCGGGGTTTGATTTTCTTCTGGGTGCCTTC
>JBMTZC010000320.1:0-4802 GCA_049455215.1 Prochlorotrichaceae cyanobacterium | reverse complement strand
CCTTGACCGCGATAAGTAAGTTGCATGGTTGAATTCCTCGTCTCGACCTCCTTATAGTCTCCTATTCCCCCCGATTTCTCAGTGAGTGAAATAGTGCCTAACGGTGATAATGCGAGAACTTAAGCGTGATCCTTTTATTCTGACAACTTTAGAGTTATCACTGAATTTGGTACATCCCAGTAACCTATGTACGGTGCGGGAGATCACTGTCCCTCAGATGGGGCAAGCAAGGCCTTGATCGCCTGATTTTACTGATGCAACTTGCTCCTGGTGAGCTATGGGGCTGTACCTTGTACTGAGATCAGAACTTTTTGGGAAAAGACTTGACAAGAAAACGCAAAACCGTAACAATAGATACAGAAATAAATCGTTCATCTCTTTAAGAAATGAACAGTTCGGGTAAAGAAGCTTCTAAAGCACCCCCCCCCAGAGACTTGAATTGTTAGTTTCGCAACTGTTCCAAAGAAGAGACGGAAGTAAGGAAAATTTCCCGAAGGAACGCGCCTCTACTGAAGCCCTCGGGCTTTATGTACCCACTTGAAACACAGGTAAATTTGGAGGCGATTATGCAACTCAACTATCGTGGCGTGGCTTACAAATATATTCCCCCAGCGATCGAAATGAAAGAAGGGAATTTGGCAGGACGTTATCGTGGACTAGATTGGAAGTTCTGCAACCCAGCGAAGACTTATGTTCAGCAACCCAGCTTAGATTTGGTTTATCGTGGTGTTGCCTATCACACGCAAGAGCAACAACGCTCCTCGGAACCCGCTCCCGTTCCGACTGTGCGCCCTGCACTGGAATTGGTGGATCGGTCTCGGCAGCTTTTGATCAAGCATCAACGTGCGATTAAAACCCGTCAACAAGCAATGCTCACTCGATTAGCAAGCCAAGTTGGTCTACCCAGCAAAGATGCTTCCGCTTATTGGGGACGGATTCAAGGTAAAGTACATCCTTCCTTCCGGGGCACCTACGATCGTAGTGCAGCTTCTATGAGCTAGTCCTAAACCAATGCCCTGATTGAGTTCAGCATTGGTGAATTCTTTCCACTCATTTGAATTGTTACTATCCGGGCGCGCAGCGAGTAAGCTGTTCGCCTTTTTTATTTGCCTTTGATTTGAGTTGAGCATTTTTTGCGATCGTTGCGATCGTTTTGCTACGGGAGTCCTGAAGCTCAAACCGAGCGTCTAGTCGTCTAATGCGTTTAAGCAACTACCGCTGCTCTAGCAATGCCGTTAAATCTGTCTCACCACTACTGGGTAAGGCACCCTGCAAATGCCCTAACCATTCAATTAAATTATCCATTTGTTGGCTGACGGGTAATACGCCTAAGCCCCGCACGAGGACTTTTTTACCCTGGTAAATAAACCGAGATTGTAAATGTTTGGGTAGTTTTTCACTCATTAACTTCCACGCGGGTTCCTCCATAGGAGTTTCCAAACAAATATGCTGTTTCGCCTCCACCTTAATGCGGGAGAAGCCAACGGTTTTGGCCACCTGTTTCAGTTCCATCACCCGCAGTAACTGTTGGGCCGGGGCGGGAATGGGCCCATAGCGATCGTTCCAGTCAGCGGCAATTTCCGTCAGTTCTTCCTTAGATTTGACAGTGGCAACGGTACGATAGGCAGCCATTTTATCCTCTAGGTTGGGCATATAGTCGGCGGGAATAAAGGCGGTGAGGGCAAGGTCTACCTGGGTTTCGTCTACTTTAGGAATTTCTTGACCCCGCACTTCGTTGAGGCATTCTTCCAGGAGTTCCATGTACAGGTCAAAGCCGATCGCTTCCAGTTGACCGGACTGCTCCACCCCCAGTAAGTTACCCACGCCACGAATTTCCATGTCCCGCATGGCCAGTTGGAACCCGGAGCCGAGTTGAGTAAACTCCTGAATGGCCCGTAACCGCTCCCGGGCCGTGTCCGTGAGCAGACGTTGATCGGGGAAGAAAAGCCAAGCATGGGCTTGAATACCCGATCGACCGACCCGTCCCCGCAGTTGGTAGAGTTGGGAGAGCCCGAAGCGGTGGGCATCTTCAATGAGAATGGTATTGACGCGGGGAATGTCTAAACCGGATTCGATGATTGTGGTACACACCATAACATCGGCTTCACCGTTACTAAAGGCCAGCATCGTAGACTCTAGGCTGCCTTCGTCCATTTGCCCGTGGGCGATCGCTAGGCGAACCGTGGGCAACATCAGTTGAATTTTGGCGGCTACCTCTTCAATGCCTTCTACCCGAGGCACCACGTAAAAGATCTGTCCCCCCCGATCGAGTTCTTGGGCAATGGCTGCGCGAATCATTTCAGGATCGTAGGGAGAAAGATGGGTTTTAATGGGACGGCGGGACGGGGGCGGTGTGGTAATTAAACTCATTTCCCGCACACCGGAGAGAGACATATAGAGGGTACGGGGAATAGGTGTGGCACTGAGGGTTAGGACATCCACTTCCGTTTTCAGGGCTTTAATTTTCTCCTTTTGATTCACTCCAAACCGCTGCTCTTCGTCGACCACCAGTAAGCCCAAGTCTTTGAACTTAACGGTTTTACCCAGAAGTTGATGAGTTCCCACCACCACATCCAGTTCCCCCGTGGCCAATCGTTGGAGAATGTCCTTTTTCTCGGCCGTGGATCGGAAGCGGTTGAGCAGTCCCACTTGAATGGGGTAGGGGGCAAAGCGCTCCTTGAGGGTGTGATAGTGCTGCTGCGTGAGAATGGTAGTGGGGGCTAGTAGTGCGGCCTGTTTGCCGGACGTAATGGCTTTAAATAAGGCACGAATGGCCACTTCGGTTTTGCCAAAGCCCACATCACCACACACCAGCCGATCCATGGGGCGTTCCCCCTCCATGTCCCGCTTTACGTCCGCCACAGCCTTGAGCTGATCCGGTGTGGCTTGGTAGGGAAAGGACTCCTCCAACTCCTGCTGCCAGGGCTGATCCACAGGAAAAGTAAACCCCTGTCGTTTCGATCGCTCTGCATAGAGTTTCAATAAGTCCACCGCCACTTTGCGAATGGCTTTCTTGGCTTTTTCCTTGGCTTTTTCCCAGACCTTCCCCGTCATTTTGTTGAGGGCAGGGGGGTCTTCACTGGTGGCACGGTAACGGGAGAGGGAACCCACTTGATCCGCCACCACCCGCAGTAAACCATCAGCATACTGCAGGACTAAATATTCCCGGGTTTCCCCATTGATCGTCAGGGGTTCTAAGCGCAGAAACTGCCCCAGACCGTGGTTCCGGTGTACGACATAATCTCCCGGTTTGAGTTGGTTGGCATCCACCTGCTTGGACGCAGCACGGCGGCGCTTCCGCACATAACTGGGGGTGGCCAGAGTATGCTGACCAAAAAACTCCCGATCCGTTACCACCATTAACCGGAACGTGGGCAAAATAAACCCCGCCAGTTCCGCCAGTCCGGAGTACTTAACTGCTACGGGGGTATGCTGAATCTGCAGCTTATCAATGGCGGGATAGTCCCTGGGATTGGGTACAAACTGAGCCGTACAGTCGTGCTCCTGTAAGAGGGACACCATGCGGGAGGGCTGGGCAGAAATGAGCCAGATCCCAAAACGGTTCCGTTGCTCTGCCCGAATACTCTCGGCCATTTTGGCAAACTGGTTAGGAATAGCCGCAATGGGACGACTGGAGAGATTGAGAATATGGACGGGTTCGATCGCGTGTTGAGTTTGGCTATGGAGTGCCGCCAATTGGACTAAGGCAAAGCTTTGCAGGGTGTCCACTGCCGCCGTTAAAGTCCGGTGAACCTTAGGGAGAGACTGATCCCCCCGCTCCCTCAACTCCTGCCACTGTTCCTCAACGTGCTCCCACCAGCGATCGGCATGGGCTAAACATTGTTCCGGTTCATCCCAAGCAATCAGCGTTTGGGAGGGGAGGTAATCCAGTAATGTGGCAGGCCGATCGTAAGCCAGTCCTAAAAAGCGACGAACCCCCTCCACCGCTTGATTTTCCAGCAGTTTCTCTAGATCCTCTGGGGACAACAACGCCTCCAAATCCAGATCCGATCGCTCCAGTAAGGCCGCCTGAATCAACGGGGAAAAACTAGTGGGGGTGAGCACCAGTTCCGGCACCGCATCCAACGATCGCTGGGTGGCGGGATCAAACTCTCGTAACCGTTCCAACTCATCCCCAAACAGTTCCAACCGCACCGGCAACTCCGAAGCCACCGGAAAAATATCGAGAATGTCCCCACGCTGGCTCCACTGTCCCTCCATCTCCACCGTGGCACAGCGATCGTAGCCCAGACGGGTTAACGTCTTGCCCAACTCCGTTAAACTGACCTCAGTGCCCAGTTTGAGGTGCAGGGAATAATCCCGAAGCTGTGAGGGAGGAGGCAAATGAAACTGTAAGGCCCGCTCCGTACAGACGATCGCCAGACGTTGAGCCTCCTCAGCCTGCTCCGCCACCAGCAACTCCGACAACACCTGCATCTGTCCCCAGAGCATTTCCGCCTCCGAATCAAAGGGATCGTAGGGGGAAGACTCCGCCGTAGGATAAAAATGCACCGTATTCCAGCCCATCGGCTCCAACTGCGCCGCCCAACGCCCCGCCTCCTCCAGTGTTGCCGTAATGACCAACAGAGGACGATGGGTGCATTGTGCCAGGGTGGACGCAACCAACCCCCGCGCAAAGCGATCGGCCCCCGTCAGGCGTAGAGAGCCATGGGCAAGCTTATCAACCAGATCCTGAGTTAAGGCGGATTGGCTGAGGTAGCGAAGAATAGAAGACAGAGCCATAGGAACAGGGAAATTTCAACCAATCAAATTGTATCTGGCAAGAAAGTTAAGCCATAGTA
>JBMTZC010000319.1:0-4808 GCA_049455215.1 Prochlorotrichaceae cyanobacterium | reverse complement strand
AGAACTGAAGTCCTTAACCGAGAAATTAAAGTGCTATTGTCATTGATGTTATGAACATTAAGCGATGGATTGCCCGTAGGGAAGTCGCTTGGCGACGGTTAGAAGACTTCATTGAGCGATCGGAAAAGCGGGGGCTGCGGAGTTTGCAGGTTTCTGAGATTAAGGAATTTGCCAGCCTGTATCGCTCCACTACGGCGGATCTGGCCCGGGCCCGTACCCATCAGGTGGGTCAAGCCTTAACCCAAAATTTACAACACCTGATTCTGCGGGCCTATGGGCAAATTTATCAAGGCGATCGTGGTCAGGAGTGGGCGGGTCTGCTGCAGTTTTGTCGAGTCGGTTTTCCCGCGATCGTTCAGGAAACTTGGGGGTATACCGCTGTGGCAACCGCCATCTTTGCGATCGGGGCGGGTCTGAGTTGGTGGTTATCCTGGCGGGATCCGACTTTTTTAGAATTAGTGGTGCCCTGGGATTTGGTGACCCTCGTGCGGGATCAGGGGGAACTGTGGATGGGGTCTATTTTGGGCAATGAACCCCTGGCCTCCACCAATATCATGATTAACAACATCAGTGTGTCCTTTAAGGTAATTGGAGGGGGCATCAGTTTAGGGATTTTGAGTAGTTATATTCTCTTTCTCAATGGGGTCTTTTTAGGGGCGATCGGGTGTTTGATTAGCCAAAATCATTTAGCCTTTCCCTTTTGGGCCTTTGTCTTTCCCCACGGTGCCCTAGAACTTCCGGCCATCTTTTTGTCCGGCGGCGCAGGTCTGTTAATTGCCCGGGGTCTGCTGTTTCCTGGACGGTACGGCCGCGCTGATGCCCTCAAGGTGTATGGGCTGAAAGCCGTTCAACTGGTCTACGGCATTGTTCCCTTACTCTTTATTGCCGGAGCGATCGAGGGGTTTTTCTCTCCCAATCCTTGGATTCCTGATCTGCTCAAATATGCTGCGGGAACGGGCATTTTAACCCTGTTGATCGGGTATCTGAGTCGAGGAACTCAGAACTCTCAGGACTAGAGGTTGCGGCTGATCACTGAACCGCTGGTTACCAAGGATCAAGACTACTGTCCAGATCCCTGGGTGTCGATCGTTACGTCTACTTGGAGATTGGTCAAATTTTCAACCCGATCGCTCTGATCAAGCTGGATTTTCACTTCCACTACCCTTGCATCGGCATTGGCGGCGGGATCATCGTCTAAAACATTATTCTTAAAAATTTGCCAGCCAATTTCCGTGACCTTGCCCGTCAACGGCTCATTAAAAGCCCCATTACGGCTACGGATCGTGGCGGTTTGTCCAACTTTGACCCGCACCACATCGCTTTCATAGACTTCTGCCACCACCATCATTTGGCGGGTATTCCCCAATTCCAGAATTCCTTCCTCTCCTCCGCTGGGGGAAGAGGCGGTCGCTTCCCCTTGGCGGGTAATTAGCCGCAACACTCGTCCGGATTGGGGAGCATAAATAATTGCATCATCTAGGCGCGTTTCCGCCAGTTTGAGGTTTTGCCGAGCGGAGGCTACCGCAGTGCGGATTTGGGACAGGGGCAAGTTGGCCTGGGCGGTTTTCAGTTGGGCTTGGGCATTGTGGAGGTCGCTGCTGCGGGCGGTTTTCAGTTGACCTAAGGTGGCTTCAGCGGTTTTAACTTGAGACTGCAGTTCCTCAACCTGGGTTTGCTGGCGATCGAGATCCCGCTGAGCGATCGCGCCTTCCTGGAGCAGTTGTTGATCCCGTTCTAAATCCTGTAAGCCTAGGGACAAGGAAGCCTGGAGTTCCCGTAGCCGAGCTTCCTGGGCGGCGATCGCTTGGGCTTGGGGTTGATCGATCTGACGGATGCGGGTTTGAGTTTCGGCAATTTGGGCTTCTTGAAATTGGGTCTCTGCGGCCAGTTGGGCTTCTGCCTCCCGCAGCTGACTCTCCGCCAAGTCTCGGGCGGCCAGGCGTTCATCATAGCTATCTAAATAGGCTAAAACTTGATTCTCCTCAACCCAATCCCCCGCTTTAACCAAGAGACGATCGATGCGAGCGCCTGCCACTCCCCCCACTTGAATGACTTCGCCCTGGGGTTCCACGCGGCCCAGAGCCACCACCTGTACCTGCTCGGGTTCTACGGGAACCGGTTCCGAAGCATTTTGAGACTGGGCAGGCTGCTCCCCGACTAGCCAGTGACGAACGCCCCACCCTAGCACCAGAAAACCGGCACTGAGGACAACGAGGGGTAATATTCGGGGAACAGGGGGAACAAGCCAACGACGATCGGATCGGGGTGGATCGGCTAGGGGAGGCTCAGGAGAAGCATTCATAGAACCGGGTTTCATGCAGCAAAGCAAGGGCTAAATGTGGGCTACCACAGAGCCCGAATTCCTTCATCGTTATTAGACTCTGCAGTATCTTCCGACTCTATTGTAGACTCTGCGGCATTAATATCGGCGTTATCGGAGGCCGTAAAAGGATCCCCTTCCGAGACAATAGGGGAATTAAAAGTTTGGGCAGCTTCCGGGGCTGCAGGTGTAGCTCCTGCCACCGGGGCTGCGGGACTTCCGGTGGTGCTGCCGGGAAAACGACTATCAAAGGTTTGGGCGGAGGGGGAGGTTCCGGCTGCAGTAGTCGGACTAGGACTTCCCTGCCCTGGGCTAGGGTTCAACTGGTTTTCTACGGGCACCTCTCCCGGATCCCGGGTCTGGAAATATTTCACGACCTGATCTGCTCCCACCAACAGCGCTCCAGCAGCAAAGACAGCCAAGATAATTGTGACCCATTGAAACATAATAGACCTCCCTCCGTGTTCCTCAAACCAGCAGTTGTTATTTATTGTTTTGCTGCCTAGGGTAGTGCATTTATAGGAATTTGCAAGCAATCCCGCTAGATTTTCTTTATGCCTGGGCAAGGTAACGGTGTAGCAGCCTATTGAGGGTACTGCTGCAGGGTGTTCTCCCGGATACCTTGAGGGGGAATCAAAAATTTAAGGCTACGGCAGTCCGGTACAATGGAAAGCTGCGAATCAGCTAGGAGATTGGAGCGATGACCCTCAGAGAACGAATTGACGGCGATATTAAAACAGCCATGAAAGCCAAGGATAAGGTGCGTTTGGAAACGGTGCGCAGCATCAAAAAACTCATTTTAGAAAAGGAAGTGGAGGCCCGGGCTGCAACGGGAGACAGCACCCTCACCCCCGATCAGGAATTGCAGTTACTCTCTCAACTGGCCAAGCAACGGCGGGACGCGATCGAGCAATATCAAAAAGCGGGTCGGGAGGAACTCGCCGAGCAGGAGGCTGCAGAATTAGCGGTTATTGAAGAGTATTTGCCCCAACAATTGACGGAGGAAGAAGTCAAAGCGATCGTTTTGGAGGTAATTGCGGCGGTGGGGGCAACTTCTGCAAAAGACATGGGTAAGGTGATGGGCCCCGTAATGCAACGTCTGAAGGGGCAGGCGGATGGCAAGCTGGTGCAAGGGTTAGTGAAACAAAGTTTATCGGCTTAGATTCTAGAATTAATTGTTCGTCATTTGTAATGATTATTTGTAATGAGGATCTGTAATTAGGTTCATGACTTCTGATTCTTTAGACTGGCTCTACCGGGGCACCCACGAAATCTTTCCCCATCAGCCCGAGAGCAAAGCGGTGACGGAAAATTTAGAAGCTCGTCTCCAGAGCGATCGTCCCCTGCGGGTGAAACTCGGCATTGATCCCACGGGGAGCGAAATTCATCTGGGGCACAGTATTCCCATTCGCAAGTTAAGAGCCTTCCAGGATGCGGGCCATACGGCGGTGCTGATTATTGGCGATTTTACGGCCCAAATTGGCGATCCTAGCGGTAAGTCTGATGTGCGCAAGCAATTAACCGCAGACCAGGTGAAAGCCAATGCTGAAACCTATCTCACCCAAATTCGCCCGATTTTAGATTTTGAGACCCCCGATCGCTTAGAAATTCGCTACAACTCGGAATGGTTATCCCATCTAGATTTAGGCAAAACTTTGGAGTTGCTTTCCACCATGACCGTGGGGCAAATGCTCGCCAAGGAAGGCTTTGCGGAACGGTATGGTCAAGGCAACCCAATCTATCTGCATGAATTTTTGTACCCCCTAATGCAGGGATATGACTCCGTGGCGGTGCAAGCCGATGTGGAACTGGGGGGCACCGATCAAAAATTTAATATTGCCGTGGGGCGGGATTTACAACGCCATTTTGGCCAAACCCCTCAGTTTGGTCTACTCTTGCCCATTTTGTTGGGGACGGATGGCGTACAAAAAATGAGTAAGTCCCTCGGGAACTATGTGGGCTTACAGGAAGATGCCCTCAGCCAGTATTCCAAGCTGGAAAAAACCCCCGATGCCCTGATTGAATCCTATTTTGAATTGCTGACAGCCATTCCCCTCGATCGTCTAGCGGAAAATCCCCGCGATCGTCAAAAACAATTAGCCTTAGAAGTTGTCCAACAATTTCACGGTGCGGAAGCAGCTCAAGCGGCTCAACAGGCAGCTTTAACCCTCGTCCAAGGAGACTCCGCCCAAGCGGAAGCAGTACCAGAGTTTTCCTTAGAAAACATTGAATTTCCCGTTAAATTATTTTACCTGGTGAGTGCGGCAGGCCTGTGTCAAACCAGTTCCGATGCCCGTCGTCAAATTCAGGGCGGTGCTGTGCGCTTAGATAGCGATCGTTGTGAGGATCCCAACTTAACCTTTGAGTCGGCGGCAGCTTTACAGGGAAAGGTGTTGCGGGTGGGTAAGAAGAAGTTTGTCCGCTTAGTTCAGCAGTCCTAACGACTTTCCACTGAAAGCGGAAAAATTTAATGGAAGAGTGGGGGGGG
>JBMTZC010000318.1:0-4835 GCA_049455215.1 Prochlorotrichaceae cyanobacterium | reverse complement strand
TTACGGGAGGTCTTACTGCAAACGAAGATTGCCGAATCCCATCAGTTCCAAGAACCTCAATTGCCTCCACGGGAGTGGTTAGAACTGGTTCACGATCCCCACTATGTCACTGCCTACTGCCAAGGAACCTTAGAGCCGAAAGCACAGCGGCGGATTGGCTTGCCTTGGTCTCCAGCCCTCGTTCAACGGACTTGTTGTGCTGTAGGGGGAACCCTCCTCACGGCCCAACTTGCTTTAGAATTTGGTCTCGCCTGCAATACCGCAGGGGGAACCCATCATGCCTTTCCCGACTATGGTTCAGGGTTTTGTATTTTTAATGACTGTGCGATCGCGGTGCGGCTCCTGCAACAACAACAAAAGGTCAAACAAGTTCTGATCCTTGACTTAGATGTCCACCAGGGGGACGGTACCGCTGCCATTTTTAAGGATGATCCCACAGTGTTTACCTTCTCTATGCACTGCGGAGCAAACTTTCCCCTGCGCAAAGCCTGCAGTGATTTAGATGTTCCCCTCCCGGTAGGCATGGAAGATCGGGAGTATTTACAAACCCTTGATCAGTATTTACCGGATCTGCTCAGCCAAGTGAAGCCGGATTTAGTCTTCTATAATGCTGGCGTAGACCCCCATGCCGGAGATTCCCTTGGTAAACTGGCTCTCACGGATCAGGGGATTTGGTGCAGAGAAATGCAAGTGGTTAGTGCGTGTCAACGGGGGGGCTATCCCCTAGCCTGCGTCATTGGCGGCGGATACTGCCCCGATCTCGAAGCATTGGTGTATCGCCACAGCTTACTGCACCGAGCCGCAACGCTGATATATCAAGAGAAATACTAGGGGCTGTCATCATTTAGCGCTGAAGTGTTTATACGGCAGTCGTTTCAGCCCCTAGTTATGTTTGCTGGAGCGGGCGCGGTAACCTTGATATCGCAAGGCTTCTAGACCTCATTGAGGACGAACCCTAACCGTAAAATTGTTTGAGGGTCTCAGGGTTAGGCGGTTGGATAATGCCCCGTTCCGTGATCAGTCCGGTCACCAGATGATGGGGAGTCACATCAAAGGCCGGATTTCGATATTTAATCTGTTCCGGTGCTGTGCGCCGCAAGCCAAAGTGGGTCACCTCTTGCTCCCCGCGCTCCTCAATGACGATCGCTTTTCCTTCGGCAGTCTGAAAGTCGATCGTGGAGTAGGGGCAGGCCACATAGAAGGGAATCTGGAAATAGTTAGCGAGAATGGCAACCCCTAAGGTGCCAATTTTATTGGCCACATCTCCATTAGCCGCCACCCGATCAGTCCCCACAATCACCAATTGAATCAGCCCCTGACTCATCAGGTGAGCCGCCATGTTGTCACAAATCACCGTAACATCAACCCCCGCCTGCTGTAATTCCCAACTGGTGAGCCGAGATCCCTGAAGCAAAGGACGGGTTTCATCCGCATAGACGCGGAAAGGAATGCCCTGTTCATGGGCAAGATAGAGGGGGGCCAGAGCGGTGCCTAACTCCGAAGTCGCCAAAGATCCCGCATTGCAATGGGTTAAGACTCCCATGCCCGGTTGAATTAAACCTTGGCCATGTTCACCAATGCGCCGACAGAGTTGACGATCCTCGTCGTGAATCTGAATAGCTTCGGCTTCAAGGTGTTGATAAATTTCCGGGACACTCAGAGCCTTAAGACTTTCCGCCTTTTTGAGCATTCTATCCAAAGCCCAGTGCAGGTTAACCGCCGTGGGGCGAGCGCTGTCCAGATAGGCAGCCTGCTCTTGGAGACGATCGAAAAATTGAGACGAGTCTAGCTGCAGCTGATCCTGCATACTCAAAACTAAGCCATAAGCCCCCGCAATACCGATCGCTGGAGCCCCTCTGACCTTGAGTTGTTTAATGGCATCCCAAACTTGTTCCACCGTTTCTTGTTTTTCAACTACGGTCTTTAGGGGTAACTGAGTTTGATCGAGCAGATAAAACTCGCCGTCTTTCCAGGTTAGGGTTTGGGGAAGCTGAGGCATGAGTGTCAAGGATAGCTTTTTCTTTCCCACGATACCCCAAATCTTGACTCGTCACGGCAAGGTCGGTGAGGATAATCCGCGGCTAAACGCCCTTCGATAACGCTCAGAGCGATCCGTGTATCATATAGCGTTAAGTGTTTTTAAGATTACCAAAGTATATTCTCGATTTTGCTAAGGTAAAGGCATTATCTAATCCTTAGTCCTTCTCAGCCCTTGCCATCTGCCAACGTTCATTTGTCATTACTTTAACTCCCGCGTTATGGAATCTCTTGCTTACAGTGCTTTGCTCCCTCCTCTTGTTCAGCAACAAACCGTTAAACCTGCCTTGAGCTTGAATGGTCTGTCTTGGAGTGCTATTGGATCCACTGTTGGTTTCGTGTTAGCCAGTACCAGCCTACCGGCCGGAGCGATCGTTGGGCGGGTAAAACATCTTCTGGTTCCTCTTCCTCCTCCTCATAGTACCAGCCTACCGGCCGGAGCGATCGTTGGGCGGGGGGCAACCTGTACCGATGTGGTGCGGGATATTCAAGAAGTGCTCACGGCCAAGGGGTACAACGTGGGGGGCATAGACGGTATTTTTGGCAATAATACCTACGATGCGATCGTTCGTTTTCAACAAGCCGAAAATCTCAAAGCAGATGGTGTTGTTGGCAGCCTAACGGCCAAAGCCTTGGGCTTAAGTGGAGAGGTTTATGCCTCTAACACAAATTGCAGCGCACCTCCGATCGACACTACTGCAGCAGAGGGCAATCAGTACACGGTCACCGCAGATGCCCTCAATGTCCGCTCCGCCCCCAATCTCAGTGCTGATGTCGTAGACATACTGTTCCAAGATGAGCAGGTAGAAGTCATTGCAACAGAATCCGGATGGTTAGAAATTGAAGACGGCAAGTGGATATCTGCTCAGTTTGTGGAACCACTCGACAGCACAGCAGTTCCAGAAGAAATCGATCCAGAAGAGAATGACAGCACTGCAGATCAAACAACTGTCGATCAAACCATTATTGAGGCAAAGGAGCTTAACCCTGGTTTTGCGAGTGGTTTTGTGGTGGTTACCGTGGATGCGTTGAATGTACGAACCGGCCCAAGCACAACCGAAGCGATTGTCGGATATGTAGCTGGGGGTGAAACCCTACCCCTGACGGGACGAGCAACAAAAGATGGTTGGGTTCAGGTGGGTTGGGGCGACTGGATTCACTCCGATTTTGTGGAACCGCTGGAAGAATTTAGTACGGACACAGATGCTGGCTCTGCCGTTAATTCTGAAAATAATAGGGCTCAAATTGAGACAATCGATGTAGCGGAGTTAGATGCAGCTTTTGCGACTCGTCAAATTCAAATTGCCACCGAGAGCCTCAATGTCCGATCGGGACCTGGTATTACCTATGAGGTGGTTGGTACCTTACTGCAAGATGAAGTAGTGCCCCTGACGGGCCAAGCGACAGAAAATGGCTGGGTTCAGTTAGGGTGGGGCGACTGGGTATCGTCCGCCTTTGTTAATCCTGTGACTATAAACAACAATGTGACAACCGTTGAAAGTTAAACACTTGCACGGGAAAAATCTGGGCACCCAGCTACCAAAGCAAGGGAAACCCCGTTTTGGCTTGTGCGAGGGGTCTTGTGGATAGGAGTAAATCTTTCTAATTCTTAGAACCCAAAGGTTACGCCTTCCAAGGCGAGAAAATCATGGGTAAAGTGATCGGTGCTGTTAGTGTCGCTCAGTTCCAAATTATAAAAATCTATAAATTCTGCTTCAAAAAGTGGTCCAGCATGCCATGTGCCTGGATGAAGCTTAATAAAACGATCGCCTGGAATCTCAAAAATCTTCAACTGGGAGCGATCGGGACGATCGTCCAGACTGGGGGGACACACTCCTAACCACCAAGTCTGCCCCCCTAGGGAACCGAGACATTGGGTACAGCGTTGGTGTCGGGTGATGCGATGGAATTGACGACCTGTAGAGGAAAGACGCATCAAATAAAAACGAGGCGTACCGGGACTGAGAACCAGTTGGGCATCTTCTTGATCAAATGCTTTGCCATCCCGTGTGACCAAAATCACTTGACCATAGTCCTGGAAATTTGCCGGAGTAGCGAGATGAGTCCTTACGAGAATGTGCATGGATCCGTCCGTTAAAGCCCTAGAGAAGAATGGAAACGGGTTCCATCCTTCTGCATTCCATCTTGGCGTGTGGACGGAACAGCTTTAGAGGGCAGCAACATGAATTTCAACTTCAGCAGAGACTTCGGGGTGAAGTTTCACCTGTACCTTATAAAAACCAAGCTTGTGAATATCGGGCACCGTAATGTCACGGCGATCGACTTCTTGTTGGGTTGCAGCAAGAATCGCTTCGGCAACGTCTCCATTGGTTACAGTACCAAAAATCGCTTCATCTTCCCCAACCTGCTTCTTGATCACAAAACGGCCGATCGTTTGTAAGGCCACTTTTTGGGATTCTGCCTGACTTTTAAGTGCAAGAATCCGTTGCCGTTCTTTCTCACGGCGATGCTCGACCTGCTTGAGTACACCGGGGGTAACGGGCAGAGCTTTACCTTGGGGATAGAGATAGTTACGAGCGTAGCCGGGGGCAACTTCTACAAGATCACCGTTCTTCCCGAGTTTACGAATATCTTCGTTGAGGACAACCTGAATGCGCTTAGCCATTACTGCTATTTTTTGTCTATGATAATTTTTGCCAGACGGTCATTTTACCACAAATACATCGATCCTAGGCTTTCCCAAAATTGGAAAATTTGAAGGATTCAGGGGATTGGATCAGGGCAGGGAACAACCCGTTACAATTTTGCTATCCGCATCGATCGAGGTCTTCCCATGG
>JBMTZC010000317.1:0-4855 GCA_049455215.1 Prochlorotrichaceae cyanobacterium | reverse complement strand
TCCTATAACCGGCTCGTCCAGAGACGTCTAGTGGCCACTTTAGGTGATATTGATGTTCTCAAGGAACGGATGGCTTGGGAAACTAAGCGACAGGGCATTGAAACGTACTAGTGAATCTTAAACAAGTGCCCTAATTTCTCTGCTTTTGTTGCCAAATATTGAGAGTTATAGGGAGTTGCTTCAATAAATAAAGGAACACGATCGACGATTTCAATGCCATAGCCCCCTAATCCTGCAATTTTACGGGGGTTATTGGTAATGAGACGGATCTTTTGAACCCCTAAATCATTGAGAATTTGGGCACCAATGCCATAATTGCGAAGATCGGGGGGAAATCCTAATCGTTCATTGGCTTCCACCGTATCTAACCCCACATCCTGTAAACTGTAGGCTTTGATTTTATTGATTAAACCAATGCCTCGTCCCTCTTGGCGCAGGTAAACCACAACGCCCTGACCCGCATTTTCAATCATTTTAAGGGCGGCTTGAAGTTGCATTCGGCAATCACAACGGAGAGATCCAAAGGCATCCCCCGTTAAACATTCGGAGTGAACCCGTACCATCACCGATTGTTCCTGAAAGAGTTGAGGATTCCCTTTAACGATCGCGACATGTTCAAAATCATCTAAGGTATTGCGATAGGCATAAATTTGAAAAATGCCAAATTCTGTCGGTAGTTCTGCTACGGTTTCACGCACCACAAACCGTTCGTGTTGGAGCCGATAGCTAATCAAATCAGCAATACTAATAATTTTCAAATCAAATTTTTGGGCATAGTCTAATAACTCAGACAAGCGAGCCATGGAACCATCTGGGTTTTGGATTTCACAAATTACCCCGGCGGGATAAAGCCCCGCTAACTGGGCTAAGTCCACGGCTGCCTCCGTATGACCGGCCCGTTTCAGTACACCCCCTACCCGCGATCGCAGGGGAAAGATATGGCCCGGTCGCCGTAAATCACTGGGTTTACTCAAGGGATTAATGACGGTTTGAATGGTACGAGCCCGATCGTCGGCAGAAATTCCAGTACTGACCCCGAGGTGAGGAGCGGCATCAATACTGACGGTAAAGGCGGTTTGATTACTATCCGTATTGCGATCGACCATGAGGGGAATTTCCAGTTGATCGAGACGATCGCCTGTCATGGCTACACAGATTAACCCTCTCGCTTCCACCGCCATGAAATTAATTAAATCGGGGGTGGCAAATTGGGCGGCACAAATCAGATCTCCTTCATTCTCTCGATTTTCATCATCAACAACAACGATCGCTTTACCACATTTTAAGTCGTTTAAGGCTTCAGAAATCGGATGAAACATAGCGTAGATTTTAAGGTTTTAAGTTTAGCTATCAACGTTTTGAGTCGCTGAGATTAACCGAGAAGTATGGACTGAACGATCGGGTGGGGGAACCAAATTCCCTGCCCCAGACGGAGAGATCAGCGGATGAAGAAATCCGGCTCAGTCAACGGTGCATCAAGAGGTGCAATCCAAAAGTATATACACCGTAGCCTAGGAAAAGGCAGAAAAGGGATTGTTTTCCCGATGAATTTCAAGATGGATGCGGTTGAGCAGAGCAAATCCTCGATTCTACGGTGAGAAGCCCCCTATTGTACAATAGGGAATCTAGGGGGACTAACTTCAGTGGAAAGCCGAATCTAGCGGAAGCGTGGGGAGAAGAGGGTCAGTGCATCATATTTCTATTCGGACGGCAGACATTCACCAAGCCATTGTGTTTTATGAACTCTTAGGGTTTGGTGTGACGGATCGGTTTACCACAGGCGCAACCTTAGCCTGTTGGATGGAAGGACGGGGCGGACGTATCGAACTGATTCAAATTCCCCAACCTCGATCGGCCCCCGATGCTTTTGGCGATGAGCATTACACTGGGTATTACCACATCTCCTTTGACCTTACTCAGGAGCTAACTGACCCTAATCTTAGTCTAGAACAATGGTTACAAGCCTGGAGCGATCGGGTGGAACAGCAACGCCAACAGTCCGATCGTCCCCTAGCACCGCTTCGGGTATTACTCCCTCCCCAACAACAAATGATTAACGATAAAGTGTATGAAGTAACTTTTGTTGCGGATAACGATGGTTTACCCTTGGAATTTATAAAATCCTGTTAGCGCCGCTGGACGCGATCTGAGGATGCGCCCTGAAACGGTAACTTTTGAAGTGCCCGACCTCTTTCGGAGAAATTTGGATGACTGTACCCGTAGCTGAACCGTTTCCGGATAACTGGTCTTACATCAAAACCGAGCTAAACTGGCTCGATCGGGTGTTAGTCATGGCGGTGGGACGACATCGCCGCGACTTGAAGGAAACGGAAGGCATGACCCGCAATGCCCGCGATCGGGTGACGCGACATTGGTGGAAAGGGGTCATTACCCTGGATCAGTCTCCCAATTATGATGAATATCGCCCTGGCGCTGCACCGGATCTTACGCCACCTCAGCCTGGAAATGCCCCCGCTCAAGGCGCTGCCCCCCCTCAAGGATCTCCCGCCACACCCCCGACACCCTCCGCCTCAAATTCTGGGGGACGATCGATTCCGCCTCTGACCTACCAGGAACAATTAGCGGCCCGTATCCAAGCCAGTCGCCAGCAAGGGGTTTTACTGGGGTTGCCCGCCCTCGAAGAACGATTGGGCTTAACCACCTTTGAGAAAAATCTGGTCTTGTTAAGCTTGGCTCCGGAAGTGAATCGTCGCTTTTCCCGTCTCTATGGTGTGCTGCAGGAATCGGATCACCAGGAGCGTCCTTTGGTGGACTTAGCGTTTAAACTCTTTTGCCGGAATGACCAAGAGTGGCAAGCCGCTCGCCTGCGCTTAGGCACCCAATCCCCTTTGGTTCAGTATGGCTTTGTGACCTTTGTCAACGAGTCCGACCAACCCCTGCTGACCCAAACCTTGAAGCTGACGGATACCTTTGTCAACTTTTTGCTGGCGGAGCATCTGGATACGGCCTGGTTAGATCGCCTGCTAGACTCCCACTTGAAACTGGATCTGGAGGCAACAACGGGTCTGCTGGGTCGAGAGCGATCGTCTCCCGTGAGCCCCTCTTTGGCAGAGCGGAGTCCCGATCCGGTGGTTTCTCCCCTTCATCCGACCCCTGCGATGCCGCCCCATGCCTTGGGTTTAGGGGATTTATGGACTCAATTAGTTTTGCCGCAACCCACCCTCGATCGCTTAGAAAAAGTGGTGTTACGCTTACGCCTCAATGGTAATCCTACGGGAAGCACCGGCAAACCAGATTCTGGACGTTTACTCCTCATTCACGGCCCCAAGGGTACCGGCAAAACCTTGATTGCCCAAGCCCTGGCCCAGCGTCTAGAGTTACCCTTATACCGATTTAACCTCCGCCATTACAGCCCGGAACAGTACGGTGCCTTATTACAACTCCTCCGATCGCTCCCGACGGCGGTAACGCTCTTGGAACCCTGTGGTCTCTGGCTGGGACGGCGGTCCCCGCTCCTCTCCCTCGGTTTACTGGAATGGATTCATCAGCAACAGGCGAAAGGGGGACTGATGATTGCGGAAGGTGAATTTGCGGTGCCCCTACCCCTCGCCGTGAGACGATCGGTAGACGAACAATTGAGCCTAGCCCTGCCCAATGCCACGGAGCGCCTCCAACTTTGGAAACAAGCCTTTGCGCGGGAGATGGCGTTAGATCTTAGTGTGGACTGGCAAAGTTTCTGGGCGAAGTTGTCCCACCAGTACCGCCTGAGTGGTGCAGACATTGCTCACCTGGCCCGCGAAGCCGGTCACCAAGCCCAAGTTGCTGGGGAACTGATGATTACGCCCCGCCACCTGCAGACAGTCTTAAAGACCTATGTCTCGAATGCAAGATAGGGATTGTGGCGGGTAGCTGTGCCGCCTGCCACAATGAATCAACCTAGCAATCTAGGTGACCTAAAACTGCCGTCGGCTAAAAATGAGCATAGCGATCGCTAAAATCAGGGTTGTATAGAGACAGCCATAGCCCGCATTAATAGCAAGGACGGTACCATCGGGTAAGGCATTATAAACCGCTAGATCACGATAATTGAGGCGAGATAAATCCGGCAAAACCAAATATAAATATCTGGCAAACCGTTGTAGATCTGGATTTTCCGTCAATTCAATTAAACGTACCAAATCCTGGCTAAACTGCCCCACTAAAAAGATGGCTAACGTCAACAATGTGGCGAGCAGGGAACTGGTGGAGACCCCAAACAAAATGGCAACGGCAATGACCAGAGACAGTTGCAAGATCAAAAACAAATTGGTAATGACGATCGCTAGGGGAGCATAGGCAATACCTTTGAAGGATAGGATGGCCATGTAGATCAAGGTCATCGCAACCACCAAGAGGCTAATCACCGCAGACAACCCTAAGTGCTTGCCAATAATTAGTTCACTGCGGCTGATAGGTTTGGCCAGTAAGACTATTACGGTTCGTTTTTCAATCTCTTTATTAATTAAATTGGTGCCCACAAAAATCGTCACCATTAACCCCAGCAAGGCAATGCTGGCCAGCCCGACATCCAGAAAAATTTTATCCGCCGCAATGGATGCGGCTTCCGGCAGAATTTGAGCCGCTAACAGTAAAAAGATCGCAAAGGCCCCCACCAGATAGAGGACACGATCGCGGATCACTTCCCGAAAGACATTTTGAGCAATGACACTGATTCTAAATGGATTCATAAAAACGCCTCCAAGATCGTTGAGCAATGACAATGACTCAATTTCAAGACAGCATCTTTTCAGTTATTCGCTTCAAGCGAAAAGTTTCCCGTAGACCCTATTCAAGATACCTCGATTAGGCTTTCTACTGAAAGCGAAAAAATTTAATGGAAGAGTGGGGGGGGGGG
>JBMTZC010000316.1:0-4858 GCA_049455215.1 Prochlorotrichaceae cyanobacterium | reverse complement strand
CTGTGTGCAGCGAGACTATCTTATTCACCTGTCCGAAATCTGGGGAGTATTATAGTTCTACCCAGCGAGATTAGTTCTTAAATTTGCTCTTGTTCTGTCTTGACTGTGGGGAGTACCTTACTGAAAGTTGGCATAGCGGCAAAAGTAATTGGCAAACTATTGGTGACAGGGGTGGTAGTGGTGGCAGTGTGAATGCGATGGTTTGACGCTGCAAGTTGGTCGCCTTTTTATGCTCAATGAGCGGCTAAGACAGCGGTTAATTGTTGACAATTTTTCGACAATCTATTAATAAACTTTACTGCCAAAAATCAAATCTTTCCCAAGCCTATTTTGATAGATTGGATCAGGAAGCATCCATCAATCGATAACATCAAATATTGAAAGTAACACAATATATCAGTAGGATACACAAGACTTACAGTACCTGAGGTGGGCTTACGGATGCGGTTTACAGCATCAGCCCTCCAAACCTTGTGACTTTTTTATCATGACTTTATCGATCGCTGCTCTGTGGCAGGGCTTTACTCACATTCTGAGTACAGGCGTTGACTGGTTTAGCGGGGCGCTGTTTTTTCCCTTAGGGGGGCAGTTACCCATCATTGTGCTCTGGCTGCTTTTGGGGATCGTCTTTTCAAGTTTTCGCATGGGCTTTATCAATCTGCGGGGATTTGCCCATGCTTTTGCCATTTTGCGCGGCAAATACGATGGAGAAGAAGAGCATGACGAGGGGGAGGTGTCCCACTGGCAAGCCCTAACGACGGCCCTCTCCGGCACAGTGGGCTTAGGGAATATTGCTGGGGTTGCGATCGCAATTCAAATGGGAGGGCCAGGAGCCATTCTTTGGATGGTGGTGGGGGGCTTTCTCTCGATGAACTGCAAGTTTGTGGAATGTACCCTAGGGCAAAAGTATCGCACCATTAACCCCGATGGAACGGTCTTAGGGGGGCCCATGTGCTACCTCAAAACTGGGCTGGCGAATTTGGGCTATGGCCGACTGGGGAATGGTTTATCTCAGCTCTTTTGCCTGTGCTGTATTGGCAGTTCTCTGGGCGCTTCCAGCATGTTCCAAGTGAATCAGTCCTATGGCGCGATCGCCCATGTGATTCCCATTCCCAATTGGCTCTATGGGTTGGTGCTTGTTGTCCTCACTGCGATCGTTATTGTAGGAGGGGTTCGCCGCATTGCCCAGGTAACCTCACGGTTGGTTCCCCTCATGTGTGGGTTGTACGTTATGGGCTGTGTAGTGGTTTTAATTCACGATGCTGAGGCGATTCCCCATGCCTTGCAAACCATTCTGGACGGGGCCTTGCACCCTGCGGCAGGGATTGGCGGCGTGATTGGCGTGATGGCTCAGGGACTACGCCGCGCTGCCTTTGCCTCTGAGGCGGGTTTAGGAATTGCTTCCATTGCCCATGCTGCTAGTCGCACCAATGAACCGGTACGGGAGGGGTTGGTGGCGATGCTAGAACCCACCGCCGATGCGGGTTTAATTTGTACGTTAACGGGGTTGGTCTTAATTACCACGGGAGTCTATCAGGATCCCACCTTGGCAGATCTCAATGGTTCTGGTTTGACCGCCATTGCCTTTGAACAAGTCATTAACTGGTTTCCCTTTGTCTTGGCCTTTGCGGTACTTTGCTTTGCTTTTTCCACCATTATTTCCGTGACTTACTATGCGGAAAGTAGCTGGCGGTACCTGTGGGGAGACACGACTATCATTTATAAAATTCTGTTATTAAGTTCGGTGTTTTTGGGCTCCATTGTAAATCCTGAAACCGTGATTAATTTTAGTGACAGTCTCTTTTTGTTAATGTCTTTCCCCAACCTTTTAGGCCTCTATTTCCTCTCCAATACCGTTGCCACGGATCTCAAGGGGTACACCGATCGCTATGGACTATCGTGGTGAGGACTAGAGGCTTCAAGGTGCAAGGTGCTTTAAGGACTGGAGAGTTCAATGATGTTCCCATCGGGATCCTGGGTAAACAGAGCCGATCGCCCTGAGGCGCTTCGTTGTACGGGGCATCCATGCTGCTCCAGTTGAGCTTGGCAGGCTTCTAAATCATCCACTGCAAAGGCTAGATGACGGTTTCGTCCCCATTTATGGAGATTTAGTCGATCGTCTACCACCTGATCCTGCGCCATGAGGTGCAGTTGGACGGTGCCCACCCCAAACCATAGCCCAGGAAAAGACAGGGGACGATCGAGGGGGGGCAGATTGAGGACGGTGCCGTAGAACCAGGCCGATCGCTCTAGATCGGTGACGACCAGTGCCGCGTGTAAAAACCCAGAAATCATAGAGAATGACCTCAATCTAGCGGGGGTTATTGCTGAAAAAATTGTTGCTCAAAAAAGCGCTGCAAAATAGGCAACTGTACTGTATCTCGAATGATCAAAAAGATTCCCAGACCAAGTAACAGCATCAGACCCGTTTGCATGACATTTTCCTGAAGGCGGGCCGGCAAAGGTTTCCCAAAAGCCCCTTCAATGAGCAGAAACACCAATTGCCCGCCATCTAAAGCCGGTAAGGGCAAAATATTAATCACCGCCAAATTAACGCTAATCAAAGCGGCAAAGGCAATCAAACCATTGGTGTCATTTTGAGCAATATTGGCACCCCATTCCACAATTTTGACGGGGCCCGCAATTTGGGGAGCTGTTTCTCCAAAGTTAGACACCAGACGCATAAAACCGCCTACGGTTTGCTGCACTAACCCCTGAAATTGTTGAGAGGAGAGTTTAAATACCTCTAGAGGTCCTTCGGGACGACGATAGAGGAGGTTCCCATTGGGCAACAGGGCAACCCCAATGCGGCCCACATCTCCTTCATTGCGCTCTGGGGTAACGGTTACCGAGAGAAATTGATCATTGCGATCGATGACCATCCGTAAAGGCTTTTCGGGACTTTCACTAATAATTTCCACTAAACGATTGCGACTGGCTTCTGTGGCGGTTAATTCCTCGCCATTGACCGCCACGATAATATCCCCCGGTTGGATGCCGGCTCGGCCCGCTGGAGCTTCATGGCTAATCACTTGGGGCACTAAAACCCCTGGTTCGTAATGAAACCCGTCGGGAACCCCCACCCAGGCAAATTGGAGGACAAAAACCGTATAGGCAAAAATTAAGTTAGCGATGACCCCCGCACTAATGACGATCGCTCGATCGAGCACGGGCCGGTTGCGGAGAAGGTTTGGATCGTCCGGCGGAAAGGGACAGTCTGGATCGTCATCGGGAAACCCCACAAAGCCTCCCAAGGGAAACGCCCGCAGCGCATATTCTGTTTGGGAACCTTGATACTTTAAGAGAACGGGGCCAAAGCCAACGGAGAAGCGATTAGCATGAATGCCCTGCAAACGAGCAGCCAGGAAATGTCCCATCTCGTGAACGACTACGAGCAGCGCTAAGGTACCGATCGCTAAAAAAATATGCATAACGCTAATTTAAAATTCCTATAAGTCTTTGATTCAATCTTATTCAACAATCCGTGGGACTCTCCCCCCTCCCAAAGTCGATCCCGAAGTCGATGGGGGGCTTGAATAAGGGTATCCAGGGGCAAAAGCGCCCTGCCCATTCTAACGCATCGTCGCAAAGGTGCGATTTCGGGCACTCCAGAGGATTCTAGCGTTACGGAAAGGATTTATGGTCTTGAACATTTTCAATCAACTCTTCGAGCGTCACCCTGAGCAACGGAAAGCCCAGGTGGAAATTTATACCTGGCAACTCTGTCCCTACTGTATCCGTGCCAGGATGTTGCTGCTCTGGAAAGGGGCTCAATTTACAGAATACAAAATTGATGGGGATAGCGCTGCCCGCGCCAAAATGGCAGAACGGGCCAACGGTAAGCGATCGGTTCCACAAATTTTCATCAACGATCGCCATATTGGGGGGTGTGATGAACTCTATCGCCTGGACTCCCAAGGGCAACTCAACGCCTTATTAAGGGAAACCCCTTAAAGACGCTCTCGGGATTCCCCCGATGCCATGGCGATCGTATAGCAGGGGCTTGTTAACGCTGCATTTGACGTTTCAGGTCTTCCAACTCCTCATCGGTTTCCCACCGCTGAAAAACAGCGTCCAGGGGATCCGCCGCTTTGGGGGGAGGAGGACTAGTGGTCCACGGATTGGCGGCAGAATACTCGGGAGGCACCGTAGCCTGCTGGGCTTGCTGCTGACGCAGGATCTGGATCTGTTGCTTTACCTCTGCCCGCCGATCGTTGAGGTGCTTCAAGGTTTCCTGCAAGGTCTGTATTTGGGTTTGGGTGCCCTGCATTTGGCCCCAGAGTTGGTTGCCTTGGCGGAACAGAGCCGCTTCCCGATCTCGGGCTGGCCCGGCTAAATCCATCCGACCCGCCGCCTCTGCCTTCTGTACCCGACGATGCCACAATTCCACCTCACGGGCCGTTTCCAAAATTTGGTTTTGTATCTGGGTCTCTTGGCTTTGCAGTTGGGTTAACGATCGTTGAGCATTCAACTGTTGTTCCTGTAATTGCTCATCCAGCGCCAACAGTTCCAAATGAGGATTCTCCTGTAAAAACTCCTCCAGGCGATCCTCTAAAAAACGGTTCAGTTCATCAAACACACTCATAGGACTAGGGAATTAAGGGATTAGGGAGAGAGGGCAAAATTTTGAGGTACCCCATAGACTATTGGTTAATTATTTCTTAGGGTAAGGTACGGACAGTGTATGCCTATATCCATACTATTCCCCGCCACCACTTGCCCTTGATCCTTTGCAGGGTTGAGCAGGGCAACTCCTGGTTACGGGGAAAAGCCTAGAATTCCCGAAATTCCCCTTTCCCTCTTTTGATCGGCTTTCCACTGAAAGCGAGAAAAGTTAATGGAAGAGTGGGGGGGGGGG
>JBMTZC010000315.1:0-4899 GCA_049455215.1 Prochlorotrichaceae cyanobacterium | reverse complement strand
TTAGAATTACAGATACCGAGTAATACCAGCTAAATTTTCATAATGAGAATTGCTGGTACAGCGGATCAACTCCGCCCTAGCGATCGCTACGGTGGAGTGTTTGCAACAACAGGGGTGGAAGATTAGTGATGAAGTCCTCCAACGGGGCCATGGTCTTGCCTCTGCGGAGGGGGGGAGAAACAACCTTCAGCCCCCGACTCCGGACTTAACAGAAGCTCACCTTAAAGGTCATGTAGACCTATTGCCCCCATTCTGTGTGGAAGGTGCCCTCTTTATCCACCCGTTCATAGGTGTGAGCCCCAAAGTAATCCCGTTGAGCTTGGGTCAAGTTTTGGGGCAAGCTCGCCCGACGATAGCTATCAAAGTAGTCTAAGGACGCACTAAAGGCGGGCACCGGAATCCCCAAGGTGGCAGCGGTACTCAGCACTTGTCGCCAGGCACTTTGACGATCGAGGATGGTCTGCTTAAACTCTGGAGCCAGGAGCAAGTTGGCGAGGGTTGCATTTTCATCATAGGCGTGTTTGATTTTGTTTAAGAAACCCGCCCGAATGATGCAGCCGCCCTTCCAAATTCGGGCAATTTCCCCCAGATCCAGATTGTAGCCAAAGTCTTGAGAAGCTTTGCCCATCAGGGCCATCCCCTGGGCATAGGAACAGATTTTAGAACAGTAGAGGGCATCCCGAACGGCATTAATGAAGGCTTTGGTATCGCCATCAAACTGAGCAGTGGGCCCCGTTAACTGCTGAGAGGCAGCCACCCGTTCTGCTTTATAAGAAGAGGCAATGCGGGCATTGACCGCCGCCGTAATAGTGGGGATAGAAACCCCTAATTCCAAGGCACTGACCACGGTCCAGCGCCCCGTTCCTTTTTGACCCGCTGCATCCAGCACCACTTCCACGAGGGGGCCCCCAGTATCGGGATCCATCTTCTTGAAAATATCAGCGGTAATTTCAATTAAAAAAGAGTTGAGTTCATCGGTTTGATTCCATTCCAAAAACACCTCATGGAGTTGTTCATGGTTTAAGCCCCCTGCATTTTTGAGCAGATCATAGGCTTCGGCAATCAGTTGCATATCGCCGTATTCAATACCGTTATGAACCATTTTGACATAGTGACCCGAGCCCCCTGGCCCAATGTAGGTCACACAGGGACCATCATCCACCTGAGCCGCAATTTTAGAAACGATCGCTTCAATTTCTCGGTAGGCAGCCTCCGTCCCGCCAGGCATCATACTGGGGCCATTGAGGGCTCCCTCTTCACCCCCACTTACCCCCATACCAATGAAACTGAACCCTTGGCTTTCCAAATCCTTGACCCGACGTTCAGTATCCGTATAGAGGGAATTGCCCCCATCAATAATCATGTCATCGGGATCGAGGAGGGGTTTCAATTGCTCAATCACTGCATCTACCGGGCCCCCCGCCTTTACCATGACCAAAATCCGTCGAGGACGATCGAGGGACTGGACAAATTCTTCAATGCTATGGGCCCCAAAGAAATTCTTCCCCTGGGCTCGCCCATTAATGAACGCATCCACCTTATCCGTTGATCGATTAAAGACAGAGACCGGAAAACCGTTGCGCTCTACATTTAAGGCAAGGTTTTCCCCCATTACTGCAAGACCAATCAATCCAAAACTTTGTTTTGCCATAGCAATACCCGATAAATTCAGTTGACCTGAAGCACTAAACATTGCCATACAGCCTAACCTGATCCCCCAATCTAGCTCTGGAAGAAGATCTTAAGCCTTTGGCTTTCTACAGGATTTCATGACTTCCCCACCCAACCCGAATTGCCCCCTCTCCCGGCAAATCGGTGCCCTATCATACTCCCCAGATTTCAGACAGAGCCGAAGTCATCACATCACATCACATCAAATAACATTTCCGTCATGTAACGTTCTGCCCATGCTTCCCCAAACGCCTTTTCTAAAACACGACGAGTTTTATCGTTTTGTTGTTGTTTTTGACAGTAGTAACGCTGCCCTGCCAGATTTTGGGCTTCCGCTTCAGGGGTCTGGAGGGGTTCCGTTTGTACTGCTCGCTGACAATGGATTCGTAAAAAACTAGAGAGTCGTTCTAAAAAAGCATTCTCTTCGATCGCATCCGCTGGTCGCACAAATAAACAATGATTAGAAAAAATATCCCCCCAGTCCGGCACCGATCGCTCTTGGGAAAAGGCAAAGTGAGGCACTCCGTTTAACTGGGTTTGATAGGTTTCATCTAAAACCCGCTCCGGATTCGTGGGGGATAAATCCACGATCGCTGCACTAATGCCAGCCTTATCGCTCCCCACTAAATCTGCACCAAACATGGGTAGGGCATAGGACGATCGGGGAAACATGACGCAATGGAGAATATCTAATCCTGTGCCGACTTTTGCTAGCTCTAGGTGTAACTTACGAAATTGAGGGGTTTCATAACAACAGTTCTCAATCACTAACCGTTCCCCTTCCAATCGTCCCTCAATGTATCCCAAGTCTTCGGGCATTTCATAGGGAGAAAGTTCTAATTCCGATCGCCAAATTTCTTCAATGCGATCCGCTAGGCGTTGAATCATTGGATACAGGGTAGGACGAAGAGAGGTCATAACAAATGGGTAATGAGGAACCGTCGTCACAATCCTACCCTAGAAGCCGAGGCTGTTCACGGTCAAAACCGAAACGCTGTACCCTTGTGGTCTGCTAATAGCATTGGGTAGAGGGCATGGTCTTCTGGTGTGGTGAACAGTGCGATAAGTTCCCCCAAATAATTCAGCGAGAGCGGAACCCTTGTGTTATCCTAGTCAAGCTGTAAAAAACCACATACCTCAGGTTTCGGGTGTTTTGGTCTAGCCAATCTGGAAGGACGATCGTCTTGTCCAAAGGTCTAGCCCCAAGATCACGCTGAGGTAGAGGATTAACCCGAAAGGAGCAAATTCAAAAATGGCAGTCGTTTCTCTAGCCCAATTGTTAGAAGCGGGGGTTCACTTTGGCCACCAAACCCGCCGCTGGAATCCGAAAATGTCCCCCTATATCTATACCGATCGTAATGGGGTTCACATTATTGACTTGGTGCAAACCGCCCAACTGATGGAGGAAGCCTTTTCTTACGTGCGCTCCGCCTCAGAAAAGGGTCAAAAGTTTCTCTTTGTCGGCACCAAGCGTCAAGCTGCCGGGATCATCCAGCAAGAAGCTCAACGCTGTGGCGCTTACTATGTCAACCAACGCTGGTTGGGGGGAATGCTCACCAACTGGTCTACGATTAAAACCCGTGTCGATCGGCTCAAAGAACTAGAGCGGATGCATGACAGCGGTGAAATTGAGCGTCGTCCCAAGAAAGAAGCGGCGGTGCTGCGGCGGGAACTGGAACGGCTGCAAAAGTATCTGGGCGGTCTGAAAAATATGCGGAAGGTGCCCGATGTGGTGCTGATTGTGGACCAAAAGCGGGAGTATAACGCCATCCTGGAATGTCAGCGTCTGGATATTCCTATGATTTCCCTCTTAGATACCAACTGCGATCCAGACTATGCCGATATTCCCATTCCCGCCAACGATGATGCGATTCGATCGATTAAATTGATCGTCGGTCGTTTAGCGGATGCCATCTACGAAGGTCGTCATGGCCAGATGGAATACGACGAGATGGAAGAATACGATTACGACGGGGAAGAGTACGAAGAGTATGACGCTGATGCTGAGGTTGATGAAACCGAGTATAGTGACGACTCTGGCGATGACGAAGGTTAGAATTCCAGCATCGCTTAACGATAGAATGGTTCCGTTTGGAATTATTCCGTAATGGAGTGGCGAGGGACGCTGTGCCTCGCCACTTTCCCCGAAGTAGGCTACCCGTTTTTGAGAATTACGCTACAGGCATTAGGAGACTAGTAACAATGGCAGAGATTAGTGCCAAGCTCGTAAAGGAACTGCGCGACAAGACTGGCGCAGGGATGATGGATTGTAAAAAAGCCCTCAAAGAAACCGAGGGGGACATGACGAAGGCAGTGGAATGGTTGCGCCAAAAGGGCATCTCCTCCGCTGATAAAAAAGCAGGTCGTACTGCGGCAGAAGGTCAAATTGGTCAATACATTCACACCGGTGGTCGTGTGGGGGTTTTGGTTGAGGTGAACTGCGAAACAGACTTTGTGGCCCGGGGCGACCAATTCCAAGACTTGGTGAAAAACATTGCCATGCAGGTGGCGGCTTGTCCTAACGTGGAATATGTCCGCGTTGAAGATGTACCGGCCACGATCGTTGAGCGGGAAAAAGCGATCGAAATGGGTCGAGATGATCTGGCTAATAAAAAGCCAGAAATGCGGGAAAAAATTGTGGAAGGTCGGATCCAGAAGCGCATTAAAGAACTGTGTTTGTTAGATCAACCCTTTATCCGGGATCAAAGCATCAGCGTTGAGGAACTCATCAAACGCTCGATCGCTCAAGTGGGCGAAAATATTCAGGTGCGCCGCTTTGCCCGGTTTGTTTTGGGCGAAGGCATCGAAAAAGAAGAAACTAACTTTGCCGATGAAGTGAATCAGCAAATGGCGAAAATGGAGGCAGCCGCGGAAGCTTCTGCGGCTCCTGCTGAAACCCCTGATGCTCCGGAGGACACCTCTGATGCTGAGTCCGCTAAAGCGGCTAAAGGCAAGAAAGGAAAGTCCGGCGGCAAGAAAAAGTCTAAATAGTAACTTCGGTTAACGCGATGTGCAACTATTCTCAGATCCCCGGTTTCTGGGGACATAGCATCAAGAGATTGGACTTCGTTCTACGAGAAACCGGGGATCTAGGCACTTAAGTTGCACACGCTGTTCAGTTAAGTGCCTAGTACTGTTAGGCGTAAATCAATACCCCTTTAATCCCCCCTTGCAAGTCTCGTTGCAATCGCAAAACTTGAGTGGATCCCCCCTAGCCCCCCTTGAAAA
>JBMTZC010000314.1:0-4946 GCA_049455215.1 Prochlorotrichaceae cyanobacterium | reverse complement strand
GAAATTATTACCGGAAGCGACAACCAAGCTACCGACCTAGCATCCTATTTTTGTACTGAACTGCGCCGCCTTGCCAAGCGTAACGATTGTGCGATCGTCCTGCTTGCTCAGATTAATCGAGGTGTTGAATCCAGGCAGGACAAGCGCCCGACAAAAAGCGACATTCGACAATTTGGAGCCATTGAACAGATTGCCGACCTAATGCTGATGCTTTACCGCGATGAGTATTACGATCCCCAAACCATCGACAAAAACGTTACGGAAGTTCTGACGGTAAAAAACCGGGATGGCAGGACGGGCCCGACTAAGGTGCTTTGCGATATTTCTACCAATCGTTACTACGATCTGACCCCTGATAATTGCCAATACCTCAGCCAACATGGAAGAGCTTAACCCCGCCCCGATCGTTACCGAGCCAGACCAACCAGATTGTTTTGAATATGCTCTATTGCAACTTGAAACCAAGATGCTGATCAAAGGCTTAACTTGGCAAAGCGATCGGGTTCTCAGGCTAATTTATCAGCTTCATGCCGCCTATCCCTGGGTACCAACAAATCATGAGACGGCCAGGCTAGGACTCAGCTATGAGCAACTCCGATCGCTCCTTCAGCGCTTGGAACTACCCGACCGGGATGCTCAGGTTCTCAGCCTAATTCAATCCCGACTTGATACCCTAAACCTAAGCTGGGAAAGCGATCGGGTAATTGATTACCTGAATAAACTCCACTCCGCCATTGGGTGGAATCCCATTACCCCGGAACAGTCCCGACTAGGATTGAACCGGAACCAATTGTTAACCCTACTCAAGAAGTTAAATCATGCCACGACCTAAAGAAGACCCAGAAAACATTAGGAAAAACCATTACGGCACCCGTCCGTTAACCATCTATTTTTCCCTGGAGGAAACCCACGCTATCGATCGCCTCCGGGGAAACCTAGCACCCCGGGAATTCCTAGTGAACCTAATCAGCGCAGAGGAGCAGAAAGCCCGTGGATAAACCTCAATTCATTACCAACTGGATACGCTCAAAAACCAAGTATTGCGACGGGCTCCATATTGGGGCACCGAGGAAAACAGCCCGATATTCCTCCCAGCAACTCCGATCGATGGGGATTATTGGAATCTACGCCGACCACGGCACTTACCCTGATTTTCGTAAGCTTACTGGATTCCCAAAAGCAACCGGAAGGCGATCGGTGCGTTGACAAACTTAGTCTTTGTTCCCGTTACTTTGTCAGCACCTTGTAACAATTTTTTTTATTCCGTAATAAATCGGTTTATTGTGGGGTAAAATGAACTTAGTAAAAAGATAGTTTTTTAGGAGGCGATCGTGATTGGCTAGAGCAGTTTTGACGGTAAGTTACAACAACAAAGTAGTGAGAAAGCTTGGAGGGAATAATTCATACATACGCCGTATGCATGATGCCTATAAGCAAAATCCTAAAGCATTCCATCCCTGGATGCAAAACCCAAAACATATCAGGATAGATACTAAGTACAACCGCTAGGAGGCGATCGTGAATGAGTTTTCAAAGATAGATGAAACTGTAGGTTGTGAGAACTGCCTGTATTTCCGGGAAGGGGAAAACTGGGAGGGCGAATGCCTTCACCAGAATTATTTCCTAATGCCCGATGCGGCAGCGGTAGACAAAATGATCGAGCAAGGTTGGGAGTTTTCAGCAGACCGGGACTGCCCCGGATACTGCAATCCCGATGAGGGGATTGTGGGAATCCCCAACGTTTTTGAGGGTGCAGATATTGAGGCGTTACTGCTATGAGTAATTTAGACCTCAGCAAATACCAAATCATCCAGTTTTGGGAACGGGGCATCCTGAACGATTTAGCCTACGTTGCCCTGGCTATCCGATTTGACTATCAGAATCGTTGGAAAGACAGGCTCAATAATTCTGGAATCGGGAATTCAATCGCTCTTGATGATGATGACATTTCCACCTTCATCAATCAGTGGAGTGGGTACAAGCCCGGAACCGATCGGGAAAAGTATTTAACCCATGATGCTGTAATCAAAGCACTCCAAAAGATTGCGAAGGCGAATGAAACTGAAGTGGAGTACCAGCAAATCACCCTCCTCGATGCCGATGAGTTTTTGGGACTCCACAAACCGGCTCAACCTTTTGAGGCGATCGATGGAGGACGGGCCGCATGATTTACCCACCAGGCAATGAGCGACTACTGCTTGAACCCGCTCACCCATCCCCGATTCACCGCAGCACCCCAAGCACAGACGACCTCTGGACTTCCCCGGAGTTAATGGCGATCGTCCAGTATGCCCTGGGAAAAATCTCCTTTGACCTGGCAAGTTGTGAGGCTGCTAATCAGTCAATCAATGCAGATTTCTACTTTGACAAGTCCAATACTTTCCAAACTGGGCACCACCTTGTTCGGTGGACTACTGGGTTCTGGTGCCATCCACCGGCATCTCAAGTTGAAGAGTTCGCGGCGATCGTGGCAACCAGGGCAATTAAAGGAGCCATGCTTTGCCCCGCCCATACCGATTGGGGTTGGTGGCAAGGGCTCCTACTCAGTTCTGATTTCACCGTATTCCTGTCGAGTCCGATTCGGTTTATTGACCCTGCCAGTGGTCGCCAATGCCGAAACACCGAGGCGTATAGCTTGTTCGTTTGGGGATTGCGCCCGTCTTGGTTTTGGGAACTGGGGACGATCGTGGAGGCGCATTGTGGATCCTGAAAAAACTTTAAGCCAGCAACCTGCAGCGCTCCCCCCTAGAAGATCGTTTGGAACCTGCCCCAAATGCGGCGGCGGCATCCGGTATCAATTCTGCTGGGACTGTGGCACTATCCCAAATCACCGCAAAATAGCTTAGGACATGACCATGCAAACCTTAGTGAAAGAAATCCGATCCCCCCTTCGCTACCCCGGCGGCAAAACACGGGCCGCTGAATTGCTCCTCAGTAAGTTCCCTGATTTCCGGGAATACCGTGAGCCGTTTGTCGGGGGTGGCTCTGTCGCACTCAAGTCCATTCAGCGCTGGAGCGATCGGGAATTCTGGATTAACGATTTGAACTTCGATTTATTTTGTTTCTGGCTGGAGTGCAGGACAAGCGCCAAGGATTTAGCTTCGTATGTCGAGTACGATCGCCAAAAAGCCATGGCATCAGTAGACGGTGGCAAAGCTTTATTCGAGGAGTTGAAAAACTCCCCCGCCCGCAACAGCACATGGGCCCGCGCTGCCAGATTTTTCATCCTCAACCGAATCACTTTTTCAGGGACGATCGAATCCGGGGGATATTCCCAAGAAGCCTACGAGAAACGCTTCACCCTCTCCTCGGTTGCCAGAATCACCGCACTGTCGGGGCTACTCACTAAAACTAAAATCACCAACCTCGACTATGAGGAAGTGATGGAGGTGCCAGGGGAGGATGTTTTCATCTTCCTTGACCCGCCCTACTGGGGCAACAAGTCATCCAAGCTTTACGGGATTAATGGCGACCTGCATTCCGGCTTTGACCACGATCGCTTTGCCGAAGCTTGCAGACGATCGACCCATAAGCTTGCCATCACCTTGGACAATTGCCCGGAGGTATTGGAGGCTTTTCAAGGTTTCAATATTGAACCCTTTGACCTGCAATATGGCATGAACAATTATCGCCAAGCATCGGCGGCGATCGGCAAAGAAGTTTTAATCACCAACTACTAAATTTATGCAACTTACAAGCAATCAAATTTCAACTTTAGCTCAGGGTCAAATACCACCCTTAATTCGTTCTTTCTACTCTGCAATGGGGATTACTTTGCCACCCATTATCCGCCCATTAGTAGAACCGTTTGACCAGTCACTTGTGAATCCCGCAAGCCTTGACATTAGAATTGGGCACCACGCTGCTTTACTGACTGCAAACGGTTGGTCTGAAATTAATCTGGGAACATTTACAGAGGATAGACCATTCAGCTTAATGCCATACCCTGCCGATCGGATTCTTGTCAGCAGTCTTGAAACTTTTAACCTACCAAATTTCCTAACAGGAGTGTTCAAACTAAAAAGCAGTCGGGGCCGCGAATTTTACGAAAACGTCCTTGCGGGTTTTTGCGATCCTGGATGGCATGGTTCTAAGCTCACGATGGAACTTGTAAACTTAAACGTTGACCCATTGCCCCTCTATCCAGGGCTCAAAATCGGACAGATGGCATTTACCCTCACCCTCGGTATTCCAGAGGCGGACTACAGCAAAACGGGACGATACAACAACGATACGGGAGCAGCGAGGAGTAGAGGCTAATGAAGGTTGACCTAAACCTCTGGGAATGGCTTATGAAAGCCCAGACAAAACTAAACGGTGTTGAGTATCTAACCTATCAACAGCTACTCTTTGCATGGCTGGCGAACGATCGCAATCCCGTCACTTTCCACATTGGGGAGATGGCTAGAGATGTTGGAATCGATCGCCCTACCTTTGGGGCATATATTCAAACATTGCAACGCAAGCGATGGGTCAAAGAGTCCCAAGGCTTCAACCGGGAAACGATGCTGCAATGGTGCCGGACTAGCTTAGATGAACGGGTTCCTACTCCTCATGCTCCTGGAGTCCAGATGAAAAAACCTGATGGAACGATCGTCAGGATTCCTGTTTCTCAGTTTGCAGACTTCGAGAAAAAACATGGACTCAGGCGACAAATGATTGAGTACATGAACCGCCGAATTAGGAATGGGAAGAACGGGAAATGCAAATGCTTGGAAACAGGGGAACTATGGGAAGTAGTTCAAATCTACGACTACGAATTTTCCAGCTATCCCTATTCTGAATTGTTTGGACAGACTAAACAGCAAAGAGCTAAAGCCAATAATTGGAACGCGGCTTAAAAGTTGGATGCGCTGAGGTGCTTTGAATCCAAGCAGTCCTATTTAATAGGTGTGCTTTGATTCCTCAGCGCTTTTTTATTCTATCACCCCCGGTAGCGATCGTGA
>JBMTZC010000313.1:0-4956 GCA_049455215.1 Prochlorotrichaceae cyanobacterium | reverse complement strand
AAATGACCGGGGGGTAAGGCTATCACTATCTTTTGGAGATGTGTCAGTCAGCCAGCTTCAATACAGCCAACTCCACCTTTCGCCAACTGATGGGCAACGGCTTGGCTTACCACGTTCCCCCCTTTCAGCGCGACTATTCCTGGGGCGATGATGAATGGGATGATCTGTGGCAGGACATCACCGCACTGTTTGAAGAAGATGCTGAACCGGCTCATTATATGGGCTATTTGGTGTTGCAATCTTCTGACAGTAAACGCTTTGCTATCATCGACGGACAGCAACGGATGACGACGATTAGCATCATGATTGTAGCGGGGCTAAGCTATTTGCAAGATTTAGTTAAAGCTGGTCTAGATGCACCCAACAATAGCCGTCGTAAAGATCAACTCCAAAATAGCTACATTGGCTATGTGGATCCGGTGACGTTGATTGCCCAATCCAAACTTCACCTGAATCGTCATAACGATCGTTTTTATCAAACCTACCTGATTCCCCTAGAGCGTATTCCCCAGCGCGGTCTCAATGTCTCTGAGCATCAACTCCGCAAAGCCTTCTTCTGGTTCAAAGACCGCATCAAATCCAGATTGGGAAAGGAAAACAATAGTGGTCAACAGTTTGCAGCGTTTATTGATTCTCTAGTTGATAAGCTCTTTTTTACAGTCATTATCGTAACCGATGAATTGAATGCTTTCAAAGTTTTTGAGACTCTAAATGCAAGGGGAGTTAGGCTGTCTGCCACCGATCTCTTGAAAAACTATCTCTTTTCCTTAATCGGTACCGCTGATGTTCATGAAACGGAAATGCGAGTGCTTGAAGATCAATGGGAACGGATTGTCGGGCTACTGGGAAGTGAAAGTTTTCCGAAATTTCTGCGGATCTTTTGGAATAGCCGCAATAAGTTGGTGCGCAAATCCGATCTCTTTAAAACGATTCGGCAGCGGGTTTCCACCCGTGAACAGGCCTTTGGCTTGGTGCGTAGTCTGGATCATTGTGCGGCGGTCTATGGAGCATTGCGAGATCCCCTGGATCCCAGTTGGAATCTGGAGGAGAAAGAGGCGCTCAAACAATTACTAATGTTTAGTGTGCGTCAGCCCCTGGCGATGCTCTTAGCCTGCCATACCCAATTTTTTGAGGGCGATCGTCCGGCGTTTACCCGTATCCTCAAAGCGATCGTGGTGATCTCATTTCGCTACAACGTGATTTGTAATCTGCAAACCCATGAGCAGGAACGGCTCTATAACGATATTGCCGTCAAAGTTACGGAAGGAATTTACTCCACCGATCAGCAGGTATTCGCAGCACTCCACGGGATTTATCCCGACGATACTCAATTTAAGGGTGCCTTTATCGAGAAAGAACTCCGCACCACAGATAGTCGGAACAAAAAAGTGGTTCGCTATATTCTCTTTGAAATTGAAAAACAGCGATCGATTCCTGAGCATTATGAAACTTGGGATGAGCAAAAAATTGAATCTCGACAGCGACAATTAGCGAATATCGCGGCTGGAATCTGGCGCATTGACTTTGGGGAGCGTCTGAGGAGTACTTGAGGGGGACTGAGCGATCGGATTGTCCAGTAGTCTAGAATTACCAACCTAACGGTGTGTGCAATTTAAGCGCCAAGATCTGAGAATAGTTGCACATCACATCAACCAATTCCCCTAGTCTCAATTAAATTTGCTTTCTTAAATAAACGATTCAAAGCTATCCCAGATCTCTTCGCCCTACCTGTTAAGTGATATTCACCATCTTCTGATTCATAAGAAAGCTCTAGGTAGACTTTTCCAATAACTCCAACTGTACTTTTAGCGAATCTAAGAATAGAATCAATCTCATCCCAGGTTACTTTCTCTATATTCTCAACAGCAGTAGCTTCATGGTGTGCAATTTGTTTATCTCTCATTGTTTTAAGAGCATTCATTTTCATTAATGTATCTGTGTGTACCGATGGTGTTTCTTGACGCAAGATGGATACTAGCAATATGGTTAGCTCGCTGTCAGTTTTATTATCTATCGATATTTGATTTTCCCACTTAGATAATCTGTTTATCAGGGTTTGATGATCAGTAATTGTTATTATTTCTGAATTTTTTTCAAGAATATCTAATGCTCTGGGTATACTTCTAATTGGATATCTGGTAGGTTTCTCAAATATCTTTGTTATTGAAAGAACTACGTGCTCTGTCAAATACCCTTGCAAGCTACCAAATAGATCGCCAAAACCCTGATTATTCAGAAACTTAGCACTAGTCCCAATTGCGTTGAGCATAGAAATACATTGGTCGGCTCTGAAAATATCTAGAGCAACACCTTCAAAGATTATATCTTTTAATTCCTCTAAATAATCTGACATGATTGATTCTACACGCCTATAACTATAGGATTGAAAGTGAAAGTAGTCCTTAGAACTTTACTTGGTAGTGCTACAGGTGTAAGGATACTGTTACGGATCTACGACGGTTTCAGTAGTCGATATCCTAACTTTTAGGACTGCTGTACTTTTTACTTGGCTTAGTAAGTCAGATAAGGCAAGAGTTACTACTAACAAATAGCTATTGGTTGTAAGGAAAACCTCTAACTTCTATGATTGCAAACTCTAACTCTTGATCCTCTCCAATTGGTGGTATAAATTCCCGATATGATGTTATTGCATAGGGTGTCCCTGCCCGATTGCCAGAACTATCGATCGTTAACTCTCTAGATACTAATTTTTCTTTCAGTTCTGTACTATATATATCAATCCTCATATCAAATTCTTCAATTTTGTATGAGGACTTGTTATCGATTAGAATTTCTACGAATCCGCTATCTCTAAATAGAACTTCTATTTGTCCTGTTATCAAACTTTGCTCAGAAGGTGGCAAGGGCTGCTTTTTAGCAAGCTTTTCTTGTTCGTATTGTTCTGCTTTTTCAAGTCTATTTTGTTCTGCTTCTGCTATTCTGCGTAACAGTGGGTCTTGTTCTATGCTGAGCCAACTACCATCTGCCTGTAAAATTTCTAGCTCTCCAGTCGTTTTGTTAAATCTAGCATCTCTGCCAAATTGATCTTTGACATATTCAAAGTTATCTTGCACACAACTAGATGCGAAAAAAGTAATCAAAGCCAGAAATGAAGATATCCGTACATTTTTCATTTGCTCTTTCCCGCCAATAAGCTGCTTAATTTGTTTTCAGTATAAAAGATTTAGTTCTCCTGAGAAGAGAGTGAAGTCACAACCGTGAAGTGGGCAACCGGAACTATGAGACCAAAAAAGCAGTCTATCGCCACAGTGCATTTCAGATCACTAGAGCGATCCCTGAGCATTATGAAACTTGGGATGAGCAAAAACTTGAATCCCGACAGCGACAATTAGCGAATATCGCGGCTGGAATCTGGCGCATTGACTTTGGGGAGCGTCTAAGATAGCCCAAAACCTACGCTCAAGGTACAAAAATCCAAGTCGCTACCTTGAGGTAGATAAACACCCCCAACACATCCACAACGGTGGTGATAAAGGGGGCTGACATCAAGGCGGGATCTAACCCCACCCGCTCAAAGAGCAAGGGTAGGGTGGCCCCCGCCGTAGAGGAGAGGATGGAAATGGCCACGAGGCTAATCCCCACCGCGATCGCTACGCCGGGATAGTTGGGTTGTAACCAGTAGGCCCACAGGGTGACCACCGCCGCCAACATAATGCCCAAAATCACCCCGGCGGAGGCTTCCCGGAGAATCACCTTTAAGGGACCAATACTGCGGAGCCGTTCCGTATTTAAGCCTCGAATTACCACTGTGGAGGATTGGGCTCCCACGTTCCCTCCGGTGCCAATCAAAAGCGGAATAAAGGCCGCGAGGGCCACCACCTGCTGCAAAATATCTTGTTGACTACTAATCACCGCACTGGTGCCCGTGTTGGTAATCAACAAGACAAAGAGCCAGACCACCCGACGGCGGGCCACAGTGAGCAGGTTCGTCTGAAAATAATCATCATTCCCGGCTTGCACCCCCCCCAAGGCATAGATATCTTCCGTGGTTTCTTCTTCGAGAATATCAATGATGTCATCCACCGTAATAATGCCCACTAAGCGGCGTTCGCGATCGACAACGGGGACTGCCAAAAAGTCGTAGCGTTGGATAATGCGGGCCACTTCTTCCTGATCGGTGTAGGTATCAATGGCGATCACATCTCGGGTCATAATTTCGCCAATGGTTTCCCCCGGTTGGGCCACCACAATATCCCGTAGAGAGAGAATCCCCGTCAGGCGGCGGGCATTGTCTGTCACGTAGAGGTAATATACGGTTTCGGTGATGTCCGCCAAGCTCCGAATCCGATCGATCGCTTGGGCTGCCGTCATATTTTCCTTGAGGGAGAGATATTCCGGAGTCATGATCCGCCCAGCGGTGCCCGCCTCATAGCCCAGCAAGAGAGCCGTACTGTTCCACTCTTCGGGGCTGAGTTCTTTGCGGAGCCGTCGCACCACCTTTGCGGGCAGTTCATCAAACAGGCGGGCCCGATCGTCCGGCGACATCTGATCCACAATATCCAATAACTCTTGGCGCTTAAACTCCTGCATTAAATCCTGCTGAATGCTGGAATCTAAATGCTCATAGACCTCGATCGCTTCATCCTTAGACAGTAAGCGAAAAGCAATGGCCTGCATCGCCTCCGGCAGCCCCTCGATCGCCTCCGCAATATCCGCCGGTTGTACCGGGATCAATAATGCCTTCGCCCCCCGCAAATTCTCCTGTTCCAGTAAAACTTGAAGCTGAGCCTGAACGAGCAAAGATACGTCCTGGCGTGCCTTTAAGCGGTTTCCCGTTGGATTGTCTGTCACCAAGTCCCCCTTTGCCCTGTTATAGGATGAATGGTTACGGCCGAGCGCGGATCAGCCTTGGATTAGGATAAACGCATCCATTACTTTATAATCATTCCCGGTTGTGTGACTGATTTTGGTGAAATATTGCGTGAACCGATCTAG
>JBMTZC010000312.1:0-4957 GCA_049455215.1 Prochlorotrichaceae cyanobacterium | reverse complement strand
AACGATGGAGTTGGGAATTAAAATTCTTTCCCCTTGATAGGTGTGAATTTGAGTTGCTCGAATCGTAATTTCATCCACCTCTCCTTCAAACTCTCCGATCTGAATTTGATCACCAATTTCAAAGGGAGATTCCAGTAATAATAAAATTCCCGCGAGGAAGTTTTTGAAAATGTCTTGAAAGGCAAAACCAATAGCAACGGAACCTAGCCCCAGTAGCCCAATAATGTCCCCTAAGCGTAGATCGGGGAAAACAATAATAGCGGTCACTAAGGCTCCTCCAGTCCAAACCCCCACAAAAGTGGTTTGGACAATCAGTAATCGCAGGGAGCCACTTTCGATCGTTTGGGCCAGTCCCAAGGCCACAACTCGACGGGTTGTATTGGCGAGATAACGAGTGAGGGCTAAGCATAAAATTCCTGCGATTAAGGACAACAGCAGGGAAATTCCTCTGCCGAGTAACAAGGGAAGGTTGTCCTGAATGAGTTGAATTAAAGCGGTCATAAGATTTGCAAAATTTTCGGCTATCAACGGCCACGGCTGAAGAGGGCTTGATTCCTCAACAACGGCAGCCTCTATGCGGATCAGCTTACCTGCTTAATATCGAATTTGTCCGGTTAAACGCAGAGCAGCCCACGCCGACATATCGAGCGCGATCGCATCGGAACGACCGCTATCTGCCCAGGTTGTACTACTGGCTTGTTGCAGATCCTGGACTAAGGCTTGCAGCACTGCTAGGGGGTTATTGACAGATTTGAGGATCGAGATCCCTCCTCCCACATTACGGCCGATCGTGGCCAGGGTGCGGTAGAGAGGAGCGCGGCTGAGGATTAAGACCAAACTGATTTCTGGGGTTAACCCGGGTAAAATCCCTTCTAAAATCGCGGTTTGTTGCGCTGCAATGTCCCAATTTTGCAACGGTGCAAAGCTACCCGGAATGAGATATTCCGGATACCCTACGGAGAAACTACCATTGGGCTCATAGGCTAGCAGAACCCCGTAGAGGGAACGATCGCCCAGGTTGCCAATCTGATAGCGGAGGGATTGACCGACCCCCAAGTTCACTAGGGGAATGCTGTTGGAAGACACCGAATTCTCTAAGCGATCGAGGGCTCGTTCGGCGCGATAGTCCACTAAGGGATCCCCCCCTGAGGAATTGGTGATCTGTAGGGTGAGGGGAACATGGGTAGTTGCAGCATTTTCCAGTAAGTTCAACAGCTTAATGGCCAGCAGAGAATTAAACCGAGATTCGAGGCGCTGCACAGCGGTTTTCACCGCTTCGTCATAGGCGCTGGCGGTACCCGGTAAAATGTCTTGCCCCGGCGCAGCTAAACCGTAGCGACTGGGCTCGACAATGACACGATAGGAATTCCAGGCTTGGCCCGTTTCCTCCACTCGCCCCAAATGCTTAAAGACATAATCAGGGGCTTCCGTATCTTGGCTAAGGACTTTTAGATTTTGTAGTCCCGCAAAAGCACTGGTGGCATCGACCCGTTCAATCCGATCGAGGTGATCCGCTAGGGCAATAATAAGTTTGGTATTTTGGGGTAAAAGGCGAATTTTTTCTTGAATACCTTGCCCCACAAATAAACGATCGCTACTCTCTGCCCCCGCAATCACCCGGGCTTTGGCGGAAAAGCGATCCCGTTGCACAATCTGTAGCACAATCTCCGGGTCACTGCTGCGGTAACGGGCAATCCTCAACGCTGCATTCACTCCATAGGTGCGCAACACCGCATTCGATAAGCCGCCTAACCACAACTCCACCTCACGACGATCGCTACTGATATTGGTAATGACCCCTTCTAACCCTTGGGAAAGGGTAGGAATAACCCCCAGGTCTTTGAGATTAAGAGTATTGCCCAAACTGCTTTCACTCCGAGGCGTTTGGGTCTGCCACACAATGGGAGCGGTACGATTTTGTAGGCGTTGAACATCAATGTAAATTGTTGCCGCCGGCACCGCTTGCCAGAGTTGGCGGGTTAAACAGGTGGTAAAAACTCCCGCCGTATAGTGATCCCCCTTTAACTCTAAGGCGGCCTGATCGGAAGCGGCGGCGGACAATAACAAACCGGGCCAACCCGTCGCGGACAACCCTTCAGCCCCCCGCTCCGCTAACTGCTGGTGCAACCGGTCTTGGAGGGCTAACGTCTCTGCCGCTAACACCGTTGCCCGGGAATGGGGACGAGTCCGAATTTGGGCCGCACTGCGTAGGAGTGCCGACGGGGGAAAGTCAAAACTGGTATCTAAGACGGTCACGACCCGCCGAGTCGCTAAATTCTCAATCAGGAGCCTCAAGGTTTCCTTGGGCAAGTCATTACTGGGAACTTCGGGGTTATCGGGGTAAAGACTATCGATCGTCACCAAGCTGGGCTGGGGGGGCTGATCGGCCACACTAATAGTGCTGCCATAGCCACTAAAGTGAATGACCACGAGGTCATCGGGTTGGACTTGGGGCAGGAGTTGGGTCAAAAACGTCGTTTCAATCGCAGCTCGGGTTGCCTCACCATTCACTAAGGTATAAATATTTTCCCAACGAAAGCCAAAACGATAGGCCAGCAATTGATGTTGCAGATCCACATCCGTCACACAACCCGCTAACGGTTGACAGCCGCAGCGATTTTTGTCATAGCTATTAATGCCGACCAAGAGGGCAAATTTTTGGCGGGCGGGCTGGGCTAAAGCTCGACCATAGCGAGACGCAAGGGGAAACAAGCCGTCCCATCCCCAGACCATAAGCCCCAAAGCTGCACTGCGTAAAAAGTTTCGTCGCTTAAGTCTTAGCATGGCAATTTGAATTCCCAGGGCAGTCTCTGACCATGCTCCATAATATTAGAGATAGCCCCTCACAATGCTTAAAATTCCTTATGGATTTTGATTTTTCACGGAAACGGACAGGGGGAGGGGGTATTGGAGAGAGTCCCGCACATCTCCTATGCAAGATCCAAGGATCCTACAAGCAAAGCGGATAAGGGAAAGGAATTATCCTGTACCCTGCGGCTGCATCGAGATAGGGCTTTCGGCTTAAGGGGAAAAAATGAGTGAGAGAGTGGGATGCTCTACGCGACACTCTCTCGCCTTTCGTTGTGACCCGTCAATCAGTGCAGTGGTTTAGAGTGGCTATACCTGAGTGTGAATTTCATCTAACAAAAACTCTAAGGTAACCAGCGGGCCGCATCCTTAGCGTGATAGGTCAAAATGAGATCAGCTCCCGATCGCTTAAAGCTGGTCAGGGTTTCTATCACAATCCGTTCTTCATCCACCCAGCCATTCAGCGCCGCTGCTTTGACCATGGAATACTCCCCAGAGACGTTATAGGCCGCCACCGGTAACTGGGTCATTTCTTTAATGCGCCAGATAATATCCATATAGGCTAAAGCTGGTTTGACCATCACCATGTCGGCTCCTTCCGCAATATCCAAAGCCGTTTCCTTTAAGGCTTCGCGGCTATTCCCCGGATCCATTTGATAGGTACGACGATCGCCAAATTGGGGGGCAGATTCTGCGGCATCACGGAAGGGCCCGTAATAGGCGGAGGCATATTTCGCTGAATAGGCCAAAATGGGAGTGTCTTGAAAGCCAGCTTCGTCTAAGCCTTGGCGAATGGCCTGCACAAAACCATCCATCATCCCCGACGGCGCAATAATATCAGCCCCAGCCTGAGCTTGGGAAACCGCCGTTTTTTGCAGTAAGGTTAGTGTCGGATCATTTAAGACTCGCCCTTGAAGATCGCCCGTTTCTAAATAGCCGCAATGACCATGGGGCGTATATTCACACAGACAGGTATCGGCAATTACAATCAGATCAGGAACCGCTGCCTTGATTGCCGTAGCCGCCTTTTGAACAATGCCACAATCGTGCCATGCTCCCGTTGCGTCTAGATCTTTCTCATTGGGAATCCCAAAGAGAATCACCGCTGGAATGCCTAAATCATAGACCTCACGAGCCTCCTCCACCATCTTATCGATGGACAACTGATACACACCGGGCATCGAAATGACTTCCTTGGCAATTCCTTCACCGGGAACAGCAAACAACGGATAGATCAAGTCTTGGCGCGTTACGGTGGTCTCACGCACCATGTTACGCAAACCGATAGACGTTCTGAGGCGGCGAGGACGATGGGTAGGGAACATAGAGAGGTGCTTAATCCTTTTGCAAGTGAAACTGTGGCTTTGTCCTTAAAGCGAAACAAGATCAAGAGGGGTCTGGAATGCCGACACGAGAACTTTCGCCTTAAGTTTTGAACCCAGAATTTTATTCTAGGTCTATGGGTTCCTGAATGGATTGCCTGAGGGGAGATCGCTCCATTTTTTCCCCTGGCAAATTCTCGATCGCTTCGGGATAAAGGGGGCGAAAGCCAAGTAGGATAAAAGCCTGATTTTATGGGCATTTCGCTGAGATCTATGCCTTGGTCTCTCCTCAAGGGTGCGATCGGATTTCAGGGTTGTAACTTTTTGTTAAACTCAACCGAGGGTTACTTCGGTATGATGAAGACGTGCCCAATTCCTCTAACGATTAAGAACGCTATCAACGTATTAACTAATGTCTCTGGATCCAAACACGATCGCTGTTGTAACCCCTTCTGGTCTTCTAGATGGAATCAAAGCCCCAAATTTTCGCCAAGAGATTGATACCGCCATTAAAGCGGGACAGTCGAGGGTGATTGTTAACTTGAAAGAAATCACTTTTATTGATAGCTCGGGGTTAGGGGCATTGGTTGCCGCCCTCAAAAGTGCTCGATCGGCGGGGGGAGATCTGTATCTCTGTGAGTTGAATCAGCAAGTCAAAATGGTCTTTGAACTCACGAGTATGGATCGGGCTTTTGAAATTTACGACACCCTGGATGATCTGAGCACCGCTATTAACAGTGCTAGGGCGTAAGGACATTTCTCGAAAAGGTTATAGCGGTGAGGACTGTAGGGCGCTCCTCAATTCCCGGATTTCTCTGCTTTCCGTC
>JBMTZC010000311.1:0-4981 GCA_049455215.1 Prochlorotrichaceae cyanobacterium | reverse complement strand
TGGACTTTTCCAGGTCAAAAGCTGAGGTAAAACGGCATTGCGGTTGACCTATTTTCCAGCAGCATTTCATCCCTAAGGATCGTGAGTTAAATAAACCGGAAAGTTCAGGATTAAACCACAGAGGCACAAAGAACACAAAGGTATTCCTTCGGGGCTTCGGTGTCTTAGTGAAATTCCAGGTTATAAAGTCCGCATTTCTAAGGGACGACAGCCCCGCGTAAGATTTCAGTATCCAGCTTCAAGTTCTAGAAACTTTTCAACCCTTCAAGGGAACCTCGAAACATTGAGCAAGCAAGGTGGAAGAGTGCTATAGTCTGCCATCCAGTTTTTTAGCTTTCAGTGAAAAACCAAACATTCAAAATCTAGTCCTAGGGCGCGTCATCTATCAAGTCCAGGATCCTGATTTATCGACATTTTCCACGCTATTTTAAGGTTACCGTTAGGGCTGAAATAGTCACCGTAAAAAGCTTGCATCGCTAACAGATGATAGCCCCTAGTCATCAAGGAATAATCATGATTGTGGCGACTAAATTAGCTCAGTTTACAAGCTTGGCTGCTGCTGCGCCATCCCCCTGTCCCGAAACCGTCAGTCCCCGGCAGGTTTAGGTCTCGCTAACTTTTGCCAGAATGGTTTGAATGGCTTGGCGTTGGCTCTGATCGTAGCCCCAACGATCGAGAAAGGTGGCATAGGCTCCCTTACCCGTTTCTAGGCTGGCTAAAAGTGACGATCGCTCTTGGTCAAAGGTCTGGACTCCCCGTTGATGCAGTAAGCGCAGGAGCTTTACCGATCGGTTTTGCACCTGGAGGGATCCGGCTTTGTTCAAGGCATTCCCCTGGCGATCGTGGTGAATCATCATGGCTGTGGACATCGCCACATTTTTGACTAGAACGGCTGCAATCTGGGCGGCATTGTCCTCAAAGGCTTGGAGAAAAGCCTCCGGCACAGTTTCCCCTAGGGCGGTGTCTTCGCTTAAAAAAACAACAAAGAACCCCCGTACTCCCTCCACAGACTGGAATACGTCTTTGAGATCCGTCAAGATTTGTGCCTCGGAGCGTTTCCCCTGGGCCACGTCCCGGAGCCAGGTTTGGCTAAAAGCGATCGTTTCTTCAAAAGACATGATCAAGGGTCTCGACAAAATTTTTGCAAAATCTTCCAGATTCCCCCTGGCGATCTGGAAGAGAGGATTGGTAGATGCACCCTGATTTTAACTCCCTGATCTGCTGGCGTGGGTCAGGGATTTTTTTGGCTAGGTCTAAATCCCGTGGACTATTCTGGTAGGGTAGGGTGGGCTGCTCTTGCTGGATCTGATTCCTTGATCTGAAAATGGATGTAGCTCAAAATTCAGAATCGAATTCACTCTAAACCGCTATGAAACGCCAGAGCTTTTACGTTGCCCTAAGTATAGCGATCGCTTTACTGATTATTAGTTCTGGCACCCTGATTCATCTTTTAACAGAAAGCTGGTGGTTTGCCGCGGTGGGCTTTACCTCTGTCTTTCAAACCCGGCTGATCTGGCCCATTGCCCTCGGTTTGTGTAGTTTTCTCCTCCATCTCATCATCCTGGGACTGAACTATAAGGTTGCCAGTCATTTCACGGACGATTATGGCGTCGTCCGGATTGGGCGCAGCAGAGTTGAGTTATCCTCCTCACAAATTTCCCCCTGGATTGGCAGCGTCTTGGTGCTGTTCCTCTCCCTCAGTGCAGGTACGACCTCTGGGGTGCAGTGGGAAAAGGTGTTGCAATACGTTTACCGCACCCCCTTTGGTGAAACGGATCCCATTTTTGGCTTGGATCTGGGGTTTTACTTTTTCCAACTTCCCTTTTATCAAGTCCTGCATAACACGGCTCTCTCGCTGCTGGGGGGAGCCCTCTTTATCGCGGTACTTCTATATGCCATCAAAGGCGCGATCGACTTTAATCAGGGCTGGCGTAGATTTTTAAGCGAAGCGGCAAAGGTTCATTTGGCCGTGCTGTTGGCTATCCTAGCCCTCCTGATTGCGGTGGGGTTTTGGTTGCAGCGCTATGATGTGCTCTATTCCCCTTCAGGGGTGGTGTTTGGGGCGGGTTACACCGATGTTCATGCCCGCTTGCAGGCCTACGGCATCATGGCTGCTTTGACCCTGATTCTCGGGGTGATCTTTATCCTGAGTCTATGGCGACAGGATCTCATGTTGCCGGTCACGAGTATGGCCACCTACGGTCTAGCCCTCGTCCTGATCATGGGGGTTTATCCGAACTTACAGCAGCAGGTGGAAGTGGAGCCCTATGAACTGAATAAGGAAGCCCCCTACATTGCCCACAATCTGGACTTTACCCGCAAAGCCTATCAACTGGATCAGGTGCAACGCCAAGCCTATGATGTGCAAAATACCCTCACGATCGGGGATCTACAGGAAAACCAAGACACCCTTCATAATATTCGCCTCTGGAATTATGAGCCGATCTTGAGTACCTATCGCCAATTGCAGGAGCTACGGCTCTATTACCGTTTTCAAGGGGTGGATATCGATCGCTACAACATTCAGGGAAATACAATTCCCGGCGAAAATACCCACGGCGGCTACCAACAGGTGATGCTGTCGGCCCGAGAAATGGATGCCAGTCGCCTCCCCTCACAAACCTGGGTCAATCAACGCCTCAAATATACCCACGGGTATGGGTTGGTCATGAGTCCGGTGGATCAGGTCAACACCGATGGTTTACCCTCTTTTCTGATTAAAGACTTGCCCCCGGTCAGCCCGCCGGAGTTACCGGTGGATCAGCCCAGTATTTACTATGGAGAACTGACGGGGAACTATATTTTTACCGGCACCAGCACCGATGAGTTTGATTATCCCCTCGGCAATGACAATGCTTCGGTGCGTTACAGTGGCGAAGGCGGGGTGCCCATGCCCAGCCTCTGGCATCGCCTCATCTATTCCATGGATATTGGCAGTCTCAAAATTCTCATTTCCCGATATTTCACGCCGGAATCTCGGATCCATTACTACCGCCAAATTCAACAGCGGGTAGAACATATTGCCCCCTTCCTCTACTTTGATCAAGATCCCTACCTGGTCTTAGCCAATGGGCATTTGCAGTGGGTTTTAGATGCCTATACCGTGAGCAATCGCTATCCCTACTCCCAGCCCATTTCCTTCATGAAAGGGGCGGATCAGGTGATGACGGGCCGGAATGCCTTTACCCTCTTGAGCCAACGCATTAACTACATTCGCAATTCCGTGAAGGTGGTGGTGGATGCCTACGATGGCAACGTGACCTTTTACAGTATGGATGCTGATCCCTATGGCATTACGGATCCGGTTCTGAGTACCTATCGCAAAGCTTTTCCTGACCTGTTTAAACCGGCAACCGACTTACCCCCGGAATTACAGGCCCATTTACGCTATCCCCAGGACTTGTTTAAGATTCAGTCCCTGCTCTACCTGTCTTACCACATGGCGAATCCGGAGGTGTTTTACAACCAGGAAGATCTCTGGAGTTTCCCCACAGAGGTATCTGCAGTGAATCAGACGATCGTGAGTGAGCCCTATTACGTGATCATGCAACTCCCCGGGGAAAATCAACCGGAAATGGTCTTAATTTTTCCCTTCACCCCCGTCAATAAGGACAATATGATTGCCTGGATGGCGGCCCGTTCCGATGGGGAGAACTATGGCAACTTGCTCCTCTATGAGTTTCCCAAACAGGAATTGGTCTATGGCCCCAGCCAAATTGAGGCTCGGGTGGATCAAACGCCAGAAATTTCCCAACAACTGACCCTTTGGAGTCAGCAAGGATCCCGAGTGATTCGCGGGAATCTCTTGGTGATTCCCATTGAGGAGTCCTTACTCTATGTGGAGCCCATTTACCTCCGGGCGGAGCAGGGAGAACTCCCGGAACTGCGCCGAGTTATTGTGGCCTATGGGGATCAAGTGGTGATGGAACCGACGTTGGATCAAGCCCTGACCACGATTTTTGGCAAATTGCCCAGTAAAGATACTCCCGCCCCCGCCATAGCAGATCCCCTCAGTCCCCCCACTAACCTCTCAGAAGCCGCTTCCGCTCCAGCGATCGTTTTACCGGAGACGGTACGGGAGTTGGTGATGCAAACCGTAGAAACCTATGAACAAGGGCAAGCCGCTCTTCGCCAAGGAGACTGGGACAGCTATGGCCAGTCCCAAGAGAAGCTAGAACAGTTGTTGCAGGAATTGGAAACGCAAACGCAACCCGAGCAGTAAAACGGGGCTGGCGCGGCTAATGTTGAGACAGCCAGGGTTCTGGAGTGAACTAATGACGCAGCCCAGGACAAAAGTTTGAGTTTTTCGAGGTACCTAATAGTGTTAGTTTTAACCTTCTACACTTAAACAACCTCAAGGAACTATGACTCTATCCCTCCCGCCCCATGTACAACTCCTACAAATGCTCTCAGGGTATTGGGTATCCCAATGTCTTTCCGTTGTAGCCAAACTGGGGGTGGCGGATCATCTCGCCTCCGGTGCTCAGTCTTGCGAAATTCTAGCCCAGTTAACAGACACCCATGAACCGTCCCTCTATCGGGTCTTACGGGCCCTCGCTAGTGTGGGCATCTTTACGGAAACCCAACCGAGAACCTTTGCCCTAACGCCCTTATCAGAATATCTACGCGGAGATGTGCCTCTGTCCCAACGCTCCACGGCAATTATGCTGGGGGAAAAAGAGCATTATGAAAGCTGGTCGGAATTACTCTACAGCGTCCAAACCGGGCAGCAAGCCTTTAAAAAACGCTTTGGAGTGGAGGTTTTTGATTATTTTGCCCAGCATCCCGAGGCGGCCAAAGTCTTTGAGCAGTCGATGAATGATTTCTCGCGCCCTGAAACAGCGGCAATTTTGGATGCCTATGACTTTTCTGGTTTCAAAACCATTGTTGATGTGGGGGGAGGTTATGGGGAAATGTTGGCTACGATTCTGCAGCACACACCTCAAGCTCAGGGCATTTTATTTGATGAAGCTTACGTCAT
>JBMTZC010000310.1:0-5009 GCA_049455215.1 Prochlorotrichaceae cyanobacterium | reverse complement strand
GCGTCTAAGAAATTAGGATCCCCTCGGGTTAAGAATCAGTTTAAACTATGAAGCGTCTTGAGCAATCCGTATCAGCAGGAGGATCACCTTCAGTTGTCCGATTTCCTCGGTGCGTCATTGATCATCTAGAAGCTATGAGGGATCCCTGGGTGGGAGCTAGGGCGCATCCATTCAGTCCAGAACCTTAGGGTACCGACATTCGCCGCGCCCGTTCCCGTTTTACAGCTAGGGCTGCAACTATGAGGCATCGGCATTTTATCTCTAATGGATGACAATCCCTAGCATAGTCGTTGGTATTGCTTTCCCAATCCTAAAAAAGCAACTTGGATCACATTACAGGACCTTTGAAGACTAAGGATAGACATTATGCGTGTTTGCGTTATTGGCACGGGCTACGTAGGCTTGGTGACGGGGGTTTGTCTGGCTCACATTGGTCACCACGTTATTTGTATTGATAACAACGAAGAGAAAGTCAAGTTAATGAAGTCTGGGCAATCCCCTATCTTTGAACCCGGGCTCTCGGAACTCATGAAGGAAGCGATCGCTTCGGGCAACATTGAGTTTAGTTCTGATCTCAATGCCGGAGTGGAGCATGGTGAGATTCTGTTTATCGCCGTGGGAACCCCAGCCCTACCCAATGGCGAGAGCGATACTCGTTATGTAGAAGCCGTGGCCAAAGGCATTGGACGAAACCTGAGCAGTGGGTACAAGGTCATTGTCAATAAATCCACGGTGCCCATTGGGTCTGGAGACTGGGTGAGCATGATTGTCCGGGATGGTATGACGGAGCATCAAAAGGAAGCCACGGAAGCAGGGCAAAGCCTAGAGATTACAGCGGAGTTTGATGTGGTCAGCAATCCTGAATTTTTACGGGAAGGTTCAGCGGTTTACGACACCTTTAACCCCGATCGCATTGTTTTAGGTAGTCACTCCTCCAAAGCGATCGACCTGATGCAGGCCCTCTACGCCCCGATCGTCAATCGAGAACCCGCAGAGGATAAGAGCTTACCCCCCGTCCCTGTTGTGGTTACGGATCTCAGTTCTGCCGAAATGATCAAATATGCGGCCAATGCCTTCCTAGCCACTAAAATCAGCTTTGTCAACGAAGTGGCTAACGTCTGCGATCGGGTTGGGGCAGATGTGGTACAGGTGGCCAAAGGGATTGGTTTAGACTCCCGTATTGGCAGCAAGTTTCTTCAAGCCGGGATTGGCTGGGGGGGATCTTGCTTTCCTAAGGACGTGTCGGCCTTAGTTCACACCGCCGATGACTATGGCTATGATGCGCAATTGCTCAAGGCTGCGGTGAGTGTGAACCAGCGCCAGCGCTTGATTGCCTTAGAAAAACTACAGCAGGAACTGAAAATCCTCAAAGGTAAAGTGGTCGGGTTACTGGGGTTAACCTTTAAGCCCGATACGGATGATATGCGGGATGCCCCATCTCTGATTCTGATCGACAACCTGAACCGATTGGGGGCAAAGGTCAAGGCCTATGATCCCATCGTCTCCCAAAGCGGGATGCGCCATGGCTTAACGGGGGTTATTGTGGAAACGGATCTGGAACGATTGGCTGATGGGTGTGATGCCCTGGTCTTAGTGACGGATTGGCAAGAGTTTTTAGCGATCGATTACGGCAAAATGGCCAAACTGATGACCCATCCGGTCATGATTGATGGTCGTAATTTCCTCGATCGAGCCGCGTTGGAAGCCGTTGGTTTCCGCTATCTGGGGATTGGTCACTAGAAGCGGTCATCCCTGAACAATGAAATGTCTATACCGAAAGGGTTCTGGATGGAATGGATGACGCACCCTAACGTCACCACTTGAGCTTCAACCCTAGAACCTCAGCTTTCGGTTTCCCTTGGATAACGCAGTACTTGTCCCATGACTTCCCCCCGCTTTCAAAGTCAAAGTTTGAACTGGCTGAATCGTCAGCGGCTACGCTGGAACGATCGTTTACAGCAAAGTTGGCGATCGGTACAGGTGGCGGTGAGTTGGGGGGCCCAAGTGCTGCTGTATCCCTTTTACATTGCGGTGCAGTCCTCTCGCTTGCTCCTCCAGCAATGGCAAACTCGGCAAGCCCCTGCCATGGGGTTGACGGGGGATATGGCCTCTGAGCCAGTGTCTGAGTCCGTGGATCAAGGTACTTTAACCGTTGTCGTACAACCTTCCAGGGAAGTGGCAGAACCTCCTCCCGATTTTGTGGATCTCTTTTTCAACACCCTCTCCGGAACCTTTGCCTTTAAACCTCGCTCAACCCATCCTGCAGGGTTAGTCCCGTTGGCGGAGCCACCCCAGTTACAGGGCATTGCTTCTTTACGGTTGGGAAGTGCTACCTATCCCCAACGATCGCTAGTCTGGGTAGACGATCGAAATCAACTCTGGAGTATTCCCCTGGCCCATCAGCAGGCTTTTCAATACAAAATTCTCACGATCGTTGCCAACCATACGCCCCTCCCCAGCAACACCTCCCTGAAGTTATTACCGGAACACCCCCAGCAACTTCCCCCCCTACGCTGGATGCATCGCCTGATCAACTGGATGCAAACCAGTCCCCTCGCTCAAGCCACCAACCTCTTTCAGGAAAGTCAGATTCACCCGTTGGCCCTACCGGCAGCCCCCTTCCCCAATCCGGTGCCTCCCCAAGTACAACAGCGACTTCAGAAATTTTCCCTGGTGCAAGGGGATGCCATGCTGCGCTTTCTGGATTATCACCTCGCCTTGATCGAACCCCAAGGCTCCGGGGTTTCCTCGCCAAGTTCAGTCCCTCGGGATCCTGTTTCCCCCTCTCCTCCCTCCCCGCTAACTGACTCACCCGCAACCTTGAAGCTAGAGTCCCCCCTTCTCCTTCAACCCAGCCTTTCCTATCCAGAATTGTTTCAGCCCGAACTACAAGAGGCTTCGGACTTGCGGGACGTTGAGGACTTTTGTTGCCGTCGCAATCTCTCCGCCGAGGTGATGCCGGAGGACTATCGACAACTCCCCCCGATCGCTTCCCCTCCAGTCTTATCCCCACTTCCCACGACCCTGCCCCAGCCGGTTCCCGTAGAAGTATCCCCAGCCTTAGCGCCAACACAACCCCCAAGTCCAGTCTCGATAACCATTGAACGCCAACAAACCCCAGCCCTCCCCCCCTCAGGACGGGAAGAGGAGAGTCTTGAGCAGGAAATTGAGGTCAAAAGTGAAGCCATCGGCTATGAAAAGCACCCCCTGGAAAACTTGCTCCATTGGATCGATCGCATTGTCACCTGGTTAGAACGCCAAGTGACGAAGCTCTTGGGGTAGGACGATTAAGCGACGCTGGAACGGTTGTTACATAAGATCGCTAACTGTTGCGGATTCAGTTCCTCGATGTTGGCAACGATCGTCTCTGCCCCAGCGGTTTTCAGGGCTTGAGCGTAAGCAGTTTGACGAGGGGAAATCTCCGCCGCACTCCCCCCCTGCGGCACCGGGGGACTCTGCACATGGGGGGGCAACACCCCAACCCCAACCCACTGACGCTCGGGCATTTTTTCCCTCGCCTGGTTCACCGTATACAGATCGGCGACGGTATCCCCCGCGTAGATCACGGGCAACGTATGGGGGGGCAAGTTGTATTCCTGTTCTAACCCCTGAACCACCTGAAAGAGCCCTGTGGGATCCGGTTTATCCGGCGCATCTCCCATGGCCACCAACGGGGGATTTTCTAACTCCAACCGTTGGCTCAACACATACAAAGCAGAGCCCCGCGTTGCGCCACTGAAAAACCCCCAGGCATACCCCGCTTCTGCCAACGATTGCACATAGGATCGCTGCATCAAGAGCGGTTCTTGGCTAATATAGCCATCCCACTGTTGCGGATCCTCTAGGTTTTGCCCTCGATAGCGCCGCTGGAAAAAATCCACCAGTTCATCGTAGTCCAGCGCCAGGCTCTCCCGCGATCGTCCCTGACTTTCCCAATAGCGGTAGGTTAATTCCTGAGATCCCCGCCAATCATTGTTCCAAATTCCCTCCGCCTTTAAGCGATCGATATCCTCCTGAGTAGGACGGTAAGCACCTTGGGTATAGTGTTCCACCGTATCTGCCAACGCCCGACGATAAGACTGCCCCACATCTCGTACTACACCATCAATATCAAAAATAACGATCGCTTTGCAGGGCAAAGATGGAGAGAAACGCATAGACATAGAGAGAGAAGAATTAGTGTTTCAGTTTGGCAGATCAACCGACAGAAATGAGCGGTTATTCTTTCTATAAGCTTAATAACTTGTTGCATTGTACAGCGATCGTTTCTTGCTATGATGAGCCCCAACGCATATCGGAGCATCTCTATGGTCTTTAATGCTACTGAACTCCTCATTACAGCTTTTGTCGATCAACTTAAGGACGGTTACCGTAAGACCTACGGTGGGTATCGCACCGATTACGAAGATATTATTGGCTGGGTTGGGGCCATGGCGTTAGAAAATATTGCCAACAGCGACGCACTCTATCACAACGTCGAACACACAATTCTCGTCACCCTCGTGGGGCAAGAAATTCTCCGGGGTAAGCACATCCGGGAAGGGGGAGTCACCACGGAAAACTGGTTACACTTCATTGTGTCCTTGGTTTGTCACGATATTGGCTATGTCAAAAAAGTATGTCGCCTCGATCGCGATGGACTCTATGCCACCGGTCAAGGGGAGAAAATGGTTCCCCTTCCCCCCGGTGCAACGGATGCCGCCCTCACCCCCTACCACGTCGATCGGGCAAAGCTCTTTGTAGATGAACGGTTTCAGGGCAACAGTTTCATTGACGTAGACATTGTTAAGAAAAATATTGAACTGACTCGTTTCCCAGTGCCCTCTGTGGAAGACCATAAAGATACAACCCACTATCCGGGGTTGTTGAGAGCTTCGGACTTAATTGGGCAACTCAGTGATCCCCGCTATCTCAAAAAAATTGCCGCCCTCTTCTATGAATTTGAAGAAACCGGGGTCAATAAACAACTGAACTACCAAAATCCTGAAGACCTACGGAATAACTATCCC
>JBMTZC010000309.1:0-5017 GCA_049455215.1 Prochlorotrichaceae cyanobacterium | reverse complement strand
GTCAGTTCCCACCATCCGAAGACGGGGCCAATCAAACGAATGACTATCCACCAAACCACCAAACCCCCTATACCAATCCAAGCGCCCTTGGTTGTAATCTGCACAAATTGTTCGGATTGGGATTTTGTAATAGGCAACCAAGGTAAAATGGGTTTCTCCTTGCCGTACTGATCGCCTAAAATTTCTTTGCGACGTTTCGCTTCTCCCATTGGATTTCCCTCCAGTAATCTGAAATATTCTTCAAGCAGAAGTTTCCTTATTCTAAACCTAGAGTCCCCTATGCAAACGATTTGGGTCAATGAACAACTCGATCCCTCAGGCATTCTCTATGCCTGTATCGCCTGTACCGATGAGCAGCAAGCCCACGCTTGCTACCAGTCTTTTCAAGATAACCTAACAGAAACCCAACGTACCCAAGGCTGGCAGGTTCGGATGCGATCGGTCCAGTCCTGGGATGAGGTACCCGTTTCAGCCCTCAAATTAAACTAATTCCAGCCTCCGATCGGCAAGAATCTCTCCTTGGCACACCGAGAGAGGAACGGTATGATATTGCCAGCTTAAGGTTAAGCACTGCTTAGCACCAATTAACTTATATATAGAAGCCTGGGAATTTGTTATGACTGTATCTTTGTCAGAAACTACTACAGAGTCCTTCAACGATAACGATCGTCAGCCCATGATTGTGGCGACCCAGGTTGAAAAATGGTATAGCAATCATTTTCATGTGTTGCGTGGGGTTAGCTTGACGGTATATAAAGGCGAAGTAGTGGTGGTGATGGGGCCGTCAGGGTCAGGAAAGTCTACCTTTATTCGGACGTTTAACGCCTTAGAACCGTACCAAAAGGGAAATATCGTGGTCGATGGCATTCGCCTTAGCCATGACTTGAAAAATATTGAAACCATCCGGCGGGAAGTGGGCATGGTATTCCAGCAATTTAATCTATTCCCGCACCTCTCCGTCCTGCAAAATGTCACCCTGGCCCCGATCTGGGTGAGGCACTGGCCCAAAGCCAAAGCGGAAGAAGTGGCCCTACAACTCCTCGAACGGGTGGGCATTTTAGAGCAGGCCCGGAAATATCCTGGACAACTATCCGGTGGTCAGCAACAACGGGTTGCCATTGCGCGGGCCTTGGCTATGCAGCCGCGCATTATGTTGTTTGATGAGCCGACCTCTGCCCTAGACCCTGAAATGGTGCGGGAGGTACTGGATGTGATGCGAACCTTAGCCGATGAGGGGATGACCATGGTGTGTGTGACCCATGAAGTGGGCTTTGCCCGTGAAGTGGCCGATCGGGTGGTTCTCATGGCGGATGGTCTTTTGGTGGAAGAAGCGAGCCCCGAAGAATTCTTTACGAATCCCAAAGCTGAGCGAACCCAGCAATTTTTGTCCCAGATTTTGTAACACCAGGGTTAAACCCAGGGTTAAGGGAAACCCGGAAACATGGGGGGCGATCGATCCGGGCGAAGTTCAATCACCTGGGTCGGGTATGTCACCTCCGTCAAATGGTCGAGAAATAAGGCTGGGGGCAAAGCGTCCCAAAAATAATCCACAAAGCGATCGACCTCCGCCTCCGCCATTGCTGAGAGGGTTTGCTCGTTCATTTTTTGCTCGGCCTCTTTCCGCCAGACCTTGCTAAAATAGCTGTCAGGTAGGTGCAGAATCAGCAAATGATCAAGGTGTTTCCACAATGGAACATAGTGATGGAGTTGCCGATTACAGTATTCTGCCAAGGGTGACGCTGTTAGAAAGGAAGTGTGGGTTTGCTGAGTCACTAGCGGAACCATGCCCACAAACCAACCCTCAAACAGCACAATATCGACCGGATAGTGGATCCATTCAGGGGCTGCCCGATCCCCCGCTCCCTCATGACGAGATTTATCAAATCGGGGAACCCAAATACCGGTTTGTTTCGTCTGAGCCCGTAACTCAGTGAGGAGCGTTACCCCTAACCCCACATCGTGGGTACCGGGTGGGCCACGCCAAATCAGAAAAGGGTGGGCTTGCTGAAGCTGCAGGCGATCGCTGTAGGGAAGGTATAAATCATCAAGAGATAAGCAGAGACATCGGTATTCCCACTTGTGGAGAATCCAGGTCAAAATTTGAGCCAATGTGGTTTTTCCTGTTCCTTGCAGCCCCACAATCCCTTGAATCCAAGGGCATTGGTGATGATCTCGCTGTTCCTTCAACCACTGCGCCAGAGGCAGCCAAAAGTTCCAGAGATGTTCAGCAATCTGCTGAGACAATCCCAAACGATCGTAGCAAAAGGCTGCAAACGCGGGGTAATGGTTCAAGAAAAAATTGGCTTGCCGTTCCACAACCCTCTGAAGAGTTTCCTCTTCGCAGCAGCGCTCTAGAACGGTTTTTCCGTTCCGGTGCTGTAGATGATGGTCTACCAGTTGCTGAAATTGCACCTCAGTCAATGGATGACCGGTTCCGAGATCCTGCAGGATTTGCTCAATAGGCAAGTTAGACATCACCAGATCTTAACAACGGGAACTTAACAACCAGAGGAATGCGTGGTTTGCTTAAAACGGAGCCAATCAACCGCAGTTTAGGTCACAATACCTACAGGCTTATCCTCATCATGGCGCTCAACTTCAGGGGTAGGAAACGGCACTTCACGCCGCACCGTGAGATTTCTCACTTTCAGTGAACCGCCCCAACAGAATGGAGTGGGTTGGTCTTAAGACCCTAGTTTAAGGGCTTCTAAGGCCAAACTGTAAATAAACCCCATTTTAAAGTTGTTGAGCATGGCGATCGGCAGCCATCGGTTATCTGTTCGGCTCGCTTGACTGCGGTAGACCAAGCGGTTAATCAATTCTGTGAAAATCAGAATAATGAGGGCAACCGTAGTATCCCAACGGGCAGCCTGCCCTGCAATAGCGGCAAGTGCGCCTCCCACAAAATACCCCAACAAGAGGCTCAGCAATAACAGCGACAACTGTCGCCAAGAGTTGCTCAGCCAATTCTCAAGCTGTCGGCCACCTTGGGTCACAATCTGGGTCAGTCGAGTATTTTGCATAGTTTTAGGGCTACCAACGTTAGGCTTTCTCCTGTTGCTCTAGTCTCAACTTTAAGTGCAAAGCCGTTTGAGGACATCAACGATATAAAACTATAGCGAAATTAGTGAATCAATTATGTGGGATAAGTCTGTACCCTCCATCACGATTAAACTTTACCCGTTAACCTTAGCCGGGGTAATTCTCCTCAGCAGTTTAAGCCTGGGCAGTTGGGGTTTATGGTGGTTTCAGGTCTATCCGCCCGGGTGGCGTACAGATTCCACAACTTCGACGGATCTGGAGCCGCCTTTTTCGGTACCCGACCCGGTGGTCTCTTCCGATCCCCTCGTTTGGTCTGGGTCGGCTGCTGATCTCGATCGTGATCCGCAGCCAACGGTAGACAGCCTGGGAAATGCTGTCCCCGATACGTCTCCCCTGGAGATGTCTGCGTTTCGTGTGGGTAATCAAACGCCCCATCCGGTGCGTATTGCTTTGTTGCAACGCTTTAGGGTTGGAGAAACGGGGAGCGAAGCTCAAGCTGAGTTTAATCCGGCGCTACCGAACACGATGGCGAATTTTCCGGTCACGGACTTAAAAGAACCCGTTCATTGGGATTTTGAACCGGGGGAGGGGAGTTATCAAGGTTTGATTTTGTCCCTGCCCGAAGGGGATTTGGCTTTAAACCCGGGGGATGTTTTGGTGGCCTTTGCCCAGGATGGATCTCGCCGGTATTGGGGTCCCTATGTCGTGGGAGAAACCTCCCTCCCCTACTGGAATGAAGCACGATCGGAATGGCAGTTATTATTACAACCCTAAGGGGAACGATCGCTGTTCCCACTGTTCTTCATTAAAGGTAACAGGGCTGAAGTGCTTACGAAATAGGCATTTCAGCCCTCATGGAGAATAGCCCTTAGCCGTTGAGCAAGGCTTCGACAAACTCGTAGCTGGAAAAGGGGCGCAGATCGGTAATTTTTTCCCCTGCGCCAATAAAGCGGATCGGTAAGTTTAATTGCTCCACCACCCCGAGGGCAACGCCCCCCTTAGCGGTGCCATCTAACTTCGTTAAGACAACTCCCGTTAAATCCGCCGCTTCGCCAAAGACTTCCGCCTGACGTAGGCCGTTTTGTCCCAGGGTGGCATCTAACACCAGCAGAGATTCAACGATCGCATTGTCGGCCTTTTTGTCGATCGTTTTGCGGATTTTACTCAGTTCCGCCATCAGGTTTTTCTTATTTTGTAAGCGTCCCGCCGTATCCACCAGGAGGAGTTCAGTCTTGCGGGATTGGGCGGCCGTCAGCGCATCAAAGACCACCGCAGCGGGATCAGTATTCTTGCCAGGGTTGGCAATCACCTCAACCCCAGTACGATCGCCCCACACCTGTACCTGTTGCACCGCCGCTGCCCGAAAGGTATCCGCCGCCGCAATTAAGCAGCGATACCCAGATTTTTGCCCCAGGTGCGCCAGTTTACCGATCGTGGTGGTTTTCCCTGCACCATTGACCCCTGTCACCAACCAGATATTGAGACGATCGTGTTCCGGGGCTAAAACCGGATTGCCCTGCTCCGCCAAGGGACGATCGAGCAACTGACGCACAATGGCCTTGAGGTATTCAATGGCTTGATCCGGGGGCAACGCTTCTTCTCTGAGTTTTTTCTGGAGCGCTTCAATAATGTAATCGGTGGCCTGTACCCCCACATCGGCTTGGAGCAGCAACGCTTCCAAGGTCAGCACCGCATCTTCGTTTAACGGGCCCTGGCCGATCGTTGCCTTAAGTTGGTTCACCACACCGCGCCGGGTTTTATCTAACCCTTGGCGGAGTCGGGAGAGCCAGGTAATTTCCTCTTCAGAAACTTGATCCGGTGCTCGTCCTTCTCTGGCCAAAACCTCCGCCGACCAGATGAAATCTTCATCAAAGGCCAGGGATTTTTGGGGTGGAGTATCCGCTGGGGCTGGCTCGGGATCGGGTTCTGCCGCTAAAGCCTCTGCTTTTAATTGCTCCAACCGGGCTTGACGATC
>JBMTZC010000308.1:0-5024 GCA_049455215.1 Prochlorotrichaceae cyanobacterium | reverse complement strand
CCCCCCCCCACTCTTCCACCTTAAGTTGATAGCCAAAATAACCTTAGAAAATTAATGACCAAAACACGGATTGGACTCTTATTTGGCGGACGATCGGGAGAACATGAGGTTTCCCTGGTATCTGCCCGGGCAGTTGCTAAGGCCCTAGCCCATCCTCTTAATCTCGATCGCTATGAAGTGGTACCCTTCTATATTGCGAAGACGGGGCAATGGTTTTCTAGCAAAGCTTCACAAGACATTCTCGAAAAGGGGGGCACTCCCCCGAATCCCGTGCTGAACAAAGCGGATCTCTGGCATTTTCCCCCAGACGTTACGTCGGTAGAAGTGTGGTTTCCTGTGCTCCACGGCCCCAACGGCGAAGATGGCACCCTCCAGGGACTCCTGACCCTGATGCAGGTGCCCTACGTGGGAACCGGAGTGATGGGTTCAGCGGCGGGCATGGATAAAATTGCCATGAAGCAAATTTTTGCCCAGGCTGGCTTGCCCCAGGTGGACTATTTAGGGATCGAGCGAGCCCAGGTTTGGTCTGATCCCTGTCGCTATGGCAAGGTACTCGAGGACATTGAAACCCAACTGGGCTATCCCTGTTTTGTCAAACCCGCCAATCTTGGCTCCTCTGTGGGGATTGCAAAAGCCTCGAACCGCACGGAACTAGAACAAGCCCTGGATCGTGCAGCGGAATACGATCGTCGCCTCATTGTCGAAGCCTTTGCGGGCAAGGGGTTTCGGGAAATTGAATGTGCGGTGTTGGGGAATGACTTTCCCAAGGCTTCGGTGTTAGGGGAAATCACCTACGAGAGCGATTTCTACGACTATGAGACCAAATACACCGATGGCCGCTCTCAACTGATTGTGCCTGCGGAGTTACCCGCCGCGGTCACCCAACAGATTCAGGACATGGCCATCACCGCCTTTAAGGCGATCGACGGGGCTGGACTATCCCGGATTGATTTCTTTTATCTGGAGTCTACCCAACAGATTTTATTGAACGAAATTAATACCCTGCCTGGCTTTACGGCGATGAGTATGTATCCCCGCCTCTGGGGCGAGAGTGGTGTCCCCTTTGAAGAACTCGTGCATCAATTGGTGCAATTTGCCTTAGAGCGATCGTGAGGAGGAGCGAGGAGTTTTAGAACATCTGGTAATAATTCTTAAAAATACTTTACACTAATCCCCAATCCACAGGATCTGGTCTAGTTAAACCTGACTCAGCCCGTAGAGTACGGTGCGAAACATCACCGGCTCTCACCCTTAGGTCATAGACACTTTTTGTGGAGTTTAGGGAAAGATGATTTCATCTAAAACCGCATTCGGCTTTGCGCTTCAAGCGAGGGAGAGTGCAGCTCGTCATTTTATTTCAAGGATTGTACCTATGGCATCTTTTGGCATATCAAAGCTGGATTCCCCGATGGTTCACTTAGATTCAAGCGTGAAGATGCTATCCCAATCGAGTCCGATCGGTATTTTTGATAGTGGCGTGGGGGGCTTAACGGTTCTCAAAGAGGTTTCCCGCCAACTGCCCCAGGAGTCGATCGTTTATTTTGGGGATACGGCCCGCCTCCCCTATGGCGATCGGTCTCCTGCGGAAATTCTCCAGTATGTGCGGGAAATCCTCAATTGGATGACCACCCAAGGGGTCAAAATGGTGATCATGGCCTGTAACACCAGTTCGGCTCTCGCCTTAGATCTCGTTGCCAAGGAATATCCTTTCCCTATTTTGGGGGTCATTTTGCCCGGTGCCCGGGCTGCCATCCAACGGGGCAAACGCATTGGTGTATTGGCCACCCCCGCCACCGCCAGCAGTCATGCCTATCGCCACGCCATTCTCAACCTGCAACCCCAGGCCAAGGTGTGGGAAATTGGCTGTCCTGAATTTGTCCCCCTCATTGAAGGGAACTGTTTAGCCGATCCGGAAACCCATAACGTGGTGAAACTCTACATGAGCCTGTTATTGGATCAACAGATCGACACCTTAATTTACGGCTGTACCCATTATCCTCACCTCCATCCCCTCATTCAGCGGATTGCGCCGCCAACTTTACAGATTATCAATCCTGCCTCCTACGTGGTGGAGCAGGCCCGTCAAGACCTCGATCGGCTTCATGCCCTCTGCCAACCCAACCCTTCCGGGCTACATTTGCAGCAACAAACCACCTTTTCCGTAAGTGGCGATCCCGATCGCTTTGCGGCATTAGCGACCCAGTGGCTCGGTTACCAGCCCACCGTTCAGCACCTTGACATTAGTGCTTATGGAACCGGTTTGCCCCCTGCGGCCAGAATGTCGGCTCTAGAAAGTCGGGGTCTAGAAGGGAAAGGGCTGTCGGCTTTCAATGCAGAAATTCAAGAAGCCGTGGCGTGACCCGTTAAAGTTGCTGTAATCAGAGGCCATTCTTTCCTGAAAATTGCGGTTCTCTAGAATGAGGGGATCCCGTATTCTGTAAAGGATTTGTAGTCGTCTCGTCTCTAGAAACATGCAAACAGTTTCCCAACCCCGGTGGTTTGTGCGCCGAGATATTGATGGCTTTTTTGGTTTAGCCCTCGATAATTTGATTCAGATTTTAGTGATTATTGTTTTAACTCAGGGCGTGTTGCAATTTTCACCGGAAATGGTCTACGGACGAGTCCTACCCGGAATTGCCTTGAGCTTGGTGGTGGGTAATTTTTATTATGGTTGGTTAGCCTATCGTCAGGGCCAGAAAGAACAACGGGATGACTTGACTGCTTTGCCCTACGGCATTAATACCGTTAGCCTCTTTGCCTATGTTTTTTTAGTGATGTTGCCGGTCAAGCTGACTGCTTTGGGAGCCGGTGCCACCCCGGAAGAATCGGCGGAACTGGCCTGGCAGGCGGGATTAGTGGCCTGCTTTGGCTCCGGGGTGATTGAATTAGGCGGTGCCTGGGTGGTGGATCGGTTGCGTGACTTTACCCCCCGTGCAGCGCTTCTTTCCACTCTCAGTGGTATTGCCCTCACCTTCATTTCCATTGGCTTTCTCTTGCGTACCTATGCCCACCCGATCGTGGGTTTAGTGCCCCTCGGGGTGATTTTGTTAACCTACTACGGCGAAGTCACCTTTAAGATACCGGGTACTCGTATTGATATTCCCGGAGGATTGCTAGCGGTCATTCTGGGGACAGGGTTAGCGTGGGCCACAGGGTTATGCCAATGGGATCCGGCTCAATGGGCTGCGGCGATCGAGCCGATCAAGCTATATATTCCTCGGCCGTGGCTGGGGAGCCTCTGGGAACAACGATCGGCCCTGCTCAATTACTTCAGCATCATTTTGCCCATGGGCTTGTTTAACGTTGTGGGCAGTTTACAAAACCTGGAAAGTGCGGAAGCCGCAGGCGATCGCTATCCCGCTGTGCCCTGTTTAGCGGTTGATGGCATTGGCACCCTGGTGGCCGCCTTCTTTGGTTCCTGTTTCCCCACCACCATTTATATTGGTCATCCGGGCTGGAAAGTCATGGGAGCCCGCATTGGCTATTCCATGCTCAACGGCATCATCATGGGACTATTTTGTATTAGTGGCACCCTCGGGCTGTTGTTGTTTTTTGTGCCCATTGACAGTGGCATGGCGATCGTCTTGTGGATTGGCATTGTCATTGTGGCCCAGAGCTTTACCGCTGTACCTGAACGCCATGCCCCGGCAGTGGTCATGGGACTCTTACCCGGAATTGCCGGTTGGGGGGCCTTAATTGCCAAAAATGCGCTGCGGGCGGCAGGACTGGGAACCCCCGACAACCCCTTTAGTGCCGATCTCATCCCCGGCTTTGAGCGCAATGATACCTTCATTAGCGGAGCCTTTTCTTTGGAGCAAGGTCTCATTTTCTCCGCCATGATTCTCGCCACCATTACGGTGCATATTATCGATCGTGCCTTTGGCAAAGCGGGACTCTGGAGCTTAGGAGCCGCCGCCTTATCCTGGGTGGGGTTGCTCCACAGTTATCAATGGACGATTGGGGATACCGTCATTCATTTGGGATGGGGCACAGGGGCCCCCTGGGCGATCGGGTATACCCTGCTAGCGGTGTTGCTGTTCTATGCCCAGTGGCAAGCCCCTGCCAATCCAGCACCTCCCGATGAACTGAGCGGTCACAGCAGTTGATTCTTTAATCCCAGTAGAGCTTCTGGAGAGAGCGCAACCTGCACTTTAATGAGCTTATCCTCATCCTTGAAGGTGAGAACTTGGTACGCTTCTAAGGCTGCAATGCTCATCTCCGGATTTTTGAGGGTGATGGTTTGATAGACCACTTGGGGCAGGGTAATGCGCAGCACCAACCCCTGTTGGGATTGGGGGAAAACGTAGAGGTGTTGACGCTCTTGATCCAGTTCGAGGCGTTGGGGCGTTGTACTTTGTTCCCGATCGGGGTCGTTGGCTTTGGTCCAGTAGAGGGTAATCCCTTTGATGTTCGGGTTTTGTACAAAAAAACGTTCATCAAAGCGCTGGCTACTCCAATCTAGACTCTGGAGGTCATCAGAAACCCCCTGCATCCGTTGTTGCCAGACAATCTCCTTACCGTTCAGATTTGCCCACCAGTCCTGGATGGTTTGAAATTGGTTGACGGCATCGGGGTCTGTATTCCCCTGATACCACACACATCGTCCGATACTGCTCATAGTGTTTCTGTGGAGGTGTTGCTGTGGTGTTGGTGGGCCATCAACCTAAGGCGATCGAATGTGGTGCTTCACGCTACATTCACGGTTAAACGCTTTCGCTTTCAGCGGCAAGCCCGGTGATTTTTCCTGATTTTAGCCTAGGGGGGGACTTCCAGTGGAAGAGGCCGCTCTGGATCCCTCGGGGCTGATCCCTAGGTTCAAAGGATTGGGCTTTCAGGTGTGTACCCTGGAGGCAGATCTCGCATATCATGATGCCCATGGAACTTTCGATCCAGTTCCCGACCTGCGGCACGGCCGCTCCTGTTGCTTTCCCCAATTATTGCTCTCCCGTCAGATCTTAATGAGAACGCCTTTCACCAACCCCGGGCTAAAGCGACGGGGATTGTCCGAGCCAATTCGGACAACG
>JBMTZC010000307.1:0-5035 GCA_049455215.1 Prochlorotrichaceae cyanobacterium | reverse complement strand
AGCCCTGACTACCCGCAGAGACCCCAGATACACATTGCGTTATTCTAAGAAAAACAATATCTCAGTGATGGCATGATTACGGTTGCGTTACCGAAGGGTGCATTGCTTAAGGAAAGTATTGCCCTCTTTCAATCCATTGGTCTTGACTTTAGTGCATTTTTGGATCCCGGAAATCGTCTACTGCAAATTACCGATCCAACGGGACAAGCAAAGGCACTGTTGTTACGCAACGGAGATGTGCCCGTCTATGTGGAGTATGGTCAGGCTCAGTTAGGCATTGTGGGCTACGATGTCCTCCGGGAAAAACAAGCGAATGTTGCCCATTTAGTGGATCTGGGCTTTGGGGGATGCCGGATGTCCGTTGCGGTTAAAAAAACAAGCCCTTACCGTTCTGCTCTGGAATTACCGCAGCACTGTCGCATTGCCTCTAAATTTGTCCACTGTGCCCGAGAATATTTCCATAGCTTGGACTTGCCGGTGGAAGTGATTCCCCTCTATGGTTCCGTAGAACTTGGCCCCATTACCGGTATGTCAGAAGCGATCGTTGATTTGGTGGCGACGGGAACGACGCTACGGGAAAATGGCTTAGTGGAAATTGAAGTGTTATTTGAAACAACGGCCCGTTTAATTTGTAATCCTCTGAGTTACCGAATCGATCGCAGTGGGCTGAGTGAATGGATCCATCGGTTACGCTATCAAAGCCTCAATGCAGCTTAGAAAAGCCTGAGAAAAATAAGGCTACCAACTTAAGGGGAAGAGTGCGGCACTCTTCCCTTAAAGCCAAAAATAAGCAAAAAAATCCCTGATCCACGCCAGCAGATCAGGGAGTTGAAATCAGGGTGCATCTACCACTCTACTTTTCTCTAGGGGGTAACCGGATCCGGAAAGTAATGAGAAATTTCTAAAATAGGATTAATCGGATTGCAGTTCCCTTAGGGCAGTATGGAAAATTTGCGAGTTGCGATCGTTCACGATCGCTTAGCGGGTTATGGCAATGAAGAGCGAGTTTTAGCAGCCCTTTACGAGATCTATCCAAGGGCTACTTTCTATTTTGGCTGGATCGATCCTCGACTACAACGCATTTTCGGACTGAAGCCACGATCGCTTTTCCGGGGGTTCCTACCTACTACCCTTCCCCTGGATCCCTTAGCCTATCAAACCCTCCAGTTTCTCAATCAGGTTCCGGTCTTTCTCAGCCCCGCTCAGCACTTTTGGGGAATGCCTCAACACTGGCAGCGCTATCGTTTTTTATTGCCCTACTGTTGGGAACAGTTTGACTTTAGCGGCTACGATCTCGTCATTTCCTCCAGTTTTATGGGGCTCAGTCATGGTGTGCGGGTACCCTCCTCGACCTTACATCTGTGCTACTGTCACACCCCCTCCCGATCCCTCTGGGAACAACACAGTCACGGTTTAGCCTCCCTCTTGGATGTTCACCTGCGCCAGTATGATTTTTATGCCGCTCAGCGGGTCGATCGCTTTCTCACCACCTCAGAGCGGGCCGCTCGACGTATTTATCAGTTTTATCGCCGTTCCGCAGAAGTGATGCCCCCGCCGGTGCAGATTGTGGGGGAAGGTCATGCCGGAGAACGATATTATCTCTACGTAGGGGACTTAAGACGATCGCTGCAGGTTGATGTCCTCATTCAGGCGTTCAACCAACTCCAACGACCCTTACAACTGGTCGGCAGTGGTGAGGATGAAGCCGAACTACGGCAGCTTGCGGGGCCAACGATTCACTTTTTAGGCACAGCAGCCAATCTAGACTTGGATCAGGTTTATGCCAATGCTACCGCCTTTATTCAACCCACCTGGGATATTGACTTTGATATTGCGGCCCTTCAGGCCATGGGACGAGGATTACCCGTTATTGCTTACGCGGGTTCTGGTTTGAAGGAGGTGGTGTTGCACTATCGCACCGGGCTCCTCATTCCTGAACCCACGGAGGATGCCCTTGCCAGTACGATCCTTGAATTTGAGAAATTGCGTTTCTTTTCCCAAGCCTGTATCGATCGCGCTCAGGAATTTTCACCATCGGTGTTTCGAGGCAAACTGGAATGGTTCATCGCCCAAGCTTGGGATGAATTTTGCCAACGGCGATCGTCCCCCACCTTTGCTTAGGGGGATTCTCGTGAAGGGCTTAGTATCTTGTGATAAGCCTCCACTAACCCTTGACCGATCGTCTCCCAGTTGTAATGGGTTTGGGCATAGGCTTTACCATTTTGGCCCCGCTGTTCACGCAAGACCGGGGTGGTCAAGGCTTCCCGCAGAGCCATCTGCCAGGCTTCTTCCTGACCAGGCACCACCCAACCCGCCGCCTGATCGGCAATCTCATCGGAAATTTCCACCTCTGGCGTGATCATGACGGGCAAGCCCACCGCCATGGCTTCTGCAACGGCAATGCCGAAATTTTCGCCATAGGAGGGTAGCACAAATAAGTCTGAACCGTAGAGAGCGAGGGCTTTGGCTTCCCCCGTCAAAAAACCCGGTAGGGTGACCCGATCCCTTAGACCGCTATTGTCGATACACGTTTCCAGAAAAGCCCGATAGTCAGGATCGCCATCTCCCGCCAGTACGAGATGAAAGTTTGTATCCTGGCAGTGAGCAAGTACCGAGAGGAGAAAGTCGGGTCGTTTTTTGGGGTGAAAACGAGATAAAAAGAGAAGGATCGTCCGATCGCTAGGAATTTGATACCGTTGGCGGAGACGATCGGCAGCATCGGGAACGGGATCCGCCACCGTGACACCGAGGGGAATACTAAAAGCAGGGGCCGTAATGCCAAAAGCCTTAACGTTCTCCACTTCTGCCACGGTGGTGCAGTGTACCCCCCAAACTTGACGAAAATTTTCCTGCTCAAAGAGTCGGTTATAGAGTAATTTCTTCCTGGTTTTTTGCTGAATGACCCAGGGGGAAAATTGCCCATGGGGACAAATGAGGTAGGGATGTTGCTGACGACGGGCAACGTATCCCGCTGCCGTACAGACATAGGAAAAGGTCGCATGGATTTCCAGTAAGTCATACCGGTGTAGGTGCTTCGCCAGCCAGCGGGTATGGGCAGGGGAAATGGCAAACTCCGTTAAGCCTCTCAGGGGTGGAGACCAGCGCGGAAAAAAGGTGACGGGAATGCCCTCAAAATCCAAACGTTCCCAGAGCGGCACATCCAGAACGCCAGGGCCATTGTCATTGGTGGTAATAATTTCCGTTTCTACACCTTGCTGGAGCAACGATCGTACCAGTTCCAGCACTGCGGTGGTGGCTCCCCCCCGCACCGGACTCACGGAGGGCACCACCTGCAAAACCTTAAGCGGCTTACTCATGACCGGCTCCTCGTTGTATTTTGGCGGTTCTCAAAGTCCTGCAGGGCAAGTTCATAGTTATGCAGATAACCCTCAATCATTTTTTGGTTGCTAAAGCGCTGTGCATTCTCCAAATTGCTTGGTTTGGAGGCGGCTAAGGTGGGTAAGTGTTGCACGATCGTTGCCGCACTACCCTGGATATCCTCCGGCGTAATGTAAATCGCGGCCTCGCCTCCCACCTCAGTCATCGGGGCACGATCGCTCGTAAACACCGGACAACCACAGGCATGGGCTTCCAAAATGGGCCAGCCAAATCCCTCCTGCAACGATGGAAACACTAACGCCTCGGCAGCGGAGTAGAGAGCCCGGAGATCTTCATTGCTCACCCCCACCGCTGAAATCACCCGGGACTCTAAACCATGCTGGGCAATCCACTGTCGAGACTCCTCCGGCAACGGAGCCCCCGCCATTACCAGGTATAAATCCGGAACATTAGCATTGTCCCCTAGAAGCGATCGAACCGCCTGAAAAATTTGCAGGGTTCCAAAGCGATTTTTGTACCAATGCTCTCCCCCCACATGCAATAAATATTTAACATCCGCTCTAATTCCCAAAGCTGTCAATTGCTGCCGCGCTGCATGCAAGTCCAAAGGCGTATAGGGATAATTCAAACCCAAATACACCACGGATACCGCTTCCGGCGACAGGTTGGTTAATCGCAACACATCCTGTCGAGTTTGTTCTGAAATACACAACACCCGTTGGGATCGATTTAACCCCGCCAAAATGAGTTCCTGTAGTTTGCGACCAGACCACCGGGTAGGATTTTCTGGAATTTCCCCCAAGGCCGATCGTACCGCCAACAGATCATTACAACTGACCACATGGGGAACCCCCTGCAAATAGGAGGTATAAAACGCATTGGAATGGTCACAGATATGCACCATATCCGCCCAATCCAGAAACGACTTGAGCCGTTGAGGAAAAATCAAAAACTTGTCGATATAGCCTAACCATTTCCCGATCCCCGTCGCGCCAGGCTTCAAACGTCCCGCCCAGGGTTCTGGTCTAATCAACTGGACTTGATGCCCGTTCTGCCGCAGTTCCATCTCTAACAGATCCGCCACCCGCTGCATACTTTCCTGGCGATCGGGGTGGTAATTTGCCACTAGGAGAATGTTCATAGTTTAAAGTGCCTGAATAGGGTGGCGGTAGCGATCGACCAGGGCTTCCAAGATTAACCTGAGGGGAGCCAGTCTGGGCAAGGGTATGAGTTCAGCAACCATAAGATTCAGGGCAATTCGTAGCATATTATGGGTTAAGTCTAGCGGATTGATCCATCAGCTAGCCAGATTCTGGATGAGCAGTTTGAAATTGCCCCAGCCTTTGATGCTGACTTTTGTTCTATAGGCAAGGAGCGGTGATCGCGGTGATCAATTGATAAGACTCCCGACTTCTTTTATAATCTTGTCAATAAATCATTAATAGATCGCAAAAAATTGGAAATCTTCGTATCAAAAAGCCCTACAGCAGTCCTAGATGAGTTGTGCGGCATTCCAAAAGTTTTACCCTTACTGCGTAAGGCTTTCAGCGATCGAAAAATACAACTGACTTAGGACTGCTGTAGATATTAAACATTTACTTTTATGGATATTCATGAGTTAAAAATTCAAGCAGATATTTGCTTAAAACAAGAAGATTTTACTACAGCTATTAGCATCTATGAACAATGTATTAGC
>JBMTZC010000306.1:0-5048 GCA_049455215.1 Prochlorotrichaceae cyanobacterium | reverse complement strand
CGCGTCATCAATTCATTCTAGAAGCCTTGCGGTATAAAGGTTACCGCGCCCGCTCCAGCAAACATAACTAGGGGCTGAAACGATTGCCGTATGAACACTTCAGCGCTAAATGATGACAGCCCCTAGGGAAAAGTGTTGTATCTTAAGAAACGTTGCAAGGATGCGCACCCTAACGCCTGTTGAATCTATTTATTTTAGGATACCTCGATTCATTCTGTCGGCTGGATATCCCAAGGGGCTGGACTTAATGGATGACGCACCCTAATATTTCCTTGATTTTCCTTGATTGCCCTGCCTGCGTTAATCCCTTAGCTCATTGATGATTTTGAAGTCCATTCCCCTCTCAAAACTGCCATGGCGTAAACTCGTTTGGGGGGCAGTCCTCTTGAGCTTCGTGAGCCCGAGTATTGCCTGGGAATATATTCAACGCAGTAGCCAAAGCAAGCTCTACCGGACTCCCACGGAAGTTCCCCCGCAGCGGGTAGCGATCGTTTTTGGGGCTTCGGTCTGGTCTGATGGAACCCCCAGCCCCATGTTGGCGGATCGCATTGAGGGGGCAGTGAGTTTGTATCAGGCGGGGTTGGTGAGCAAGATTTTAATGACGGGGGATAACAGCAGCGAACATTACAACGAAGTGGTGGCCATGGAGAATTACGCCATCCAACAAGGGGTACCCGCCGCAGATATTACCTTAGACTATGCCGGGTTTAGCACCTACGAAAGTTGTTATCGCGCCAATGTCATTTTTGGGGTCAAGTCCGCGATTTTAGTGACCCAACAGTTTCACATTGCCCGTGCGGTTTATACCTGCCACCACCTGGGTTTAGAAGCGATCGGCTTAGGGACACCAGACTGGGAACGGTACGGCGGCATCGCCATGCGGCCCGTTGTGGTGCGAGAAATGCTGGCCTGCGTCAAAGCCCTGTTAGAACTGCATCTCCTCCACCCTAAGCCCACCTTTTTAGGCAAGTTTGAAGGACTTCGTTAGTTTGGTGAGTGATCCCCGGTTTCTGGGGACTAATATTAAGTGATTGGACTTCGTTCTACGAGAAACCAGTGATCTGAGAATAGTTAGCCCTTGACCGATCCCGCTAGCAGCCCCCGCACAAAGTAGCGCTGTAGGCTAATAAAGAGAATTAGAGGAATGACCATAGACACAAAAGCCCCCGCCGTGAGCAGGTGCCAGTCTTGACCCCGATCCCCCACCAGATTGCGCAGGACTAAGGTCAGCGGCGCAACGGTGCGATTGGCTCCCAGGTAGACCAAGGCCACCAGCAGGTCATTCCAGACCCAGAGAAACTGAAAAATGCCAAAAGAAGCCAGGGCGGGGATAGACAGGGGCAAAACAATGCGGGTAAATGTTTGCCAATGGGTTGCGCCATCGAGGGCCGCCGCCTCTAATAAATCCCCCGGCAGCGCATTAATGCTATTGCGGAGCAGGTACACCCCCAAGGGCATTCCATAGCCCGTATGGGCTAGCCAAACCCCCACAAAGAGCCCCGAAAGCCCCAGGGTGTTGTACAACTGAAGGACAGGGATTAAGGTCATTTGCAGCGGCACCACCAGTAGCGCCACGATCGCCATGAACAACCCTTTGCGGCCGGGAAACTGCATCCAAGACAAGGCATAGGCCGCAAAAGCAGCGATCGTTAAAGTAATGATGGTGGCAGGTAGCGCAATGACAATACTATTCAAAAAAGCCTGGAATAGTCCTTCTCGCCCCAAAACGATCGCATAATTCTCTAAGGTGAACTGGCTAAAATCGAGGGGACGTTGCAGCACACTCCACCAGCCCGAGGCTTCGATCGCTGCCGCTGGACGGAGGGAACTAATCAACAGTCCTAAACTCGGGAGTGTCCAGAGAATTCCCAAGCCAATTACCGTGAAATGTAAAAAGAATTTTGGGATTAAATTTTGGAAGAAAGTCTTCATGGCAAATTTGCTATCCAATGCAGATTGATCATACCGCAGGGCTACAGCCCTTACTCCAATCGGTTTACTACGTTAACGATATTCCGTAAAAATCTTTTTGGAATATCTCTAACTTTTCCAAAAACGTTCTGACCTGATCCTGCGTTAAACGGGACTTTACTTCAATAACAATACCGACATCATGATTAACGGCAAAAATATCAATTCCTAAGTGTTGGGTTTCCCGTCGTGCCCTCATTATTAAGGCAGACGATCGCTGGGTAAATCCCTAGCGCTTTCCTAGCCTAAACATGAATTCGATAGATCCATTCCCTAGTCCCCGCTGGAATCTGTGGGGACTAGGGTCTATCATTTGACTCACTTGAACTGTGCAATTAAGCCTTGAATGGTTTGGTTCTCAGCAATGACATCATGGGGAATGAGGAGATAAGTCCAGGGTTTGCCGCCGTGTCGTTGCATATACTCAGAGGCGTGCTGACACCACTTTACGGCTGCGTCCTTCTTGGCTAAAACTTGTGCATCTGTCATTCTGCTACTCATTTTTGGCTCAAGCATGAGAATGGTATCTTCTATTTCTGCCACAAAGTCAGGTTGGTACTCAGGGTGCTTCCCTTCCCAGCGATAGTAGATTTGAAATTGTCCCTTGGCGGGTCGAAACCACTTCAGAGCTTCCCGCTCTAAAATGACTGCTAGTTTCCGCTCCACATCGGAGTGAAATTTTTGAACATTGTAGAGACATTTAGAAAAACCGCCAAAGAGATACTTTGACATGTTGCTTTTATCCTGGGGAATTTGGTCATAAGGACGCACCGATTCTCTGGTTGAAACCGTATATTCACTAGATTTGAGGGCAGTAAAACCCCGACTGATTTTAACTTCGTATTCCACTGCTTCTTCCCAAAAGTGCTGTTGCATCTGTGCATGAATGAAACGTGCGATTTTGGTTTCATGAGTGCGGAGGATTTTATGAATTTCTTGGTCTGAATGGGAGCGTTCTCGAAAGTGATGGACGACTTGACTGGCCAGGTCATAGAGCAGGTCTGCATGATCGTCATAAGCAATGTCGTCAAACGTAATTAATCCTCTAACCACGTAATCTTCCAGGCGATTCTCGTAAAGACCACCGTGGGCAACTCCCAGAATGGATCGATCGTTTGTGGATAGGCTCTGTTGCCAGAGTTCATCAGAAGGGACTGGATAATTCAGGTCATGTACATCAAGAGAGAAGGCATTAAAACCCGTTTTTACTTCTCCTTTTGGAGTGACGAGAATCCTGGGAATGTCGATGGTTTGCTGAATAACCAATTCAGTCGTTTGGGCAATTATTTTGTCCAGATCCGGTTCAGGAACAACTCCCTCCAGTGCTAATTGTTCGGGTTTCCATTGTGCCGTAACTTTCTCTTTCAGCAGTTGCTGAACAGCATCGGAGCCGAGGTGATGGGTGGTGGGAACCTGGTCAGGCTGGTTTTCTAGTTCTTGAATTGCTTGATAGGTGAGATCGGCCAGTTTCTGTTCTTCCGGTGTTGAAAAAACAGATGGAGGAGAGCCTTGCGTTGTCCCAACGGAATCAAGGGTTTCAGCTTTAGCTCCTGTCGTGTTTGTATTGGCAGCAGAGGTGGGGTCTGGAGACGGCAGTGAACCCAGCAAGCCAGATAGTTTGGGCTTGGCGGTAACACTCGTGGTTTTATCCTCAAGAGCATCTGGGTCAAGGATGAGTTGCTTGATCCGAATTTGGGAGTCTGGGCGGCGGGCTTCGTCAACGATTTCCTGGAATTTGTCATGGGCAATAATGTTGAGCCGATCGATGATTTCTACGCCAGTGCGTTTACCAAAGGGGAGTCGTAAACCTCGACCGATGGATTGCTCAATCAGAATGCGAGCATTGGCGGCTCGTAAGGGCACGATCGTATAGAGGTTGGTAACATCCCAGCCTTCCTTGAGCATATTGACGTGAATGACGATTTCCGTCGGTTCTTCTGGACTTTCTACTTTCAGCAAGCGTTCAATCATTTCATCTTCTTTTTTGCCTGTACTGCTGGAGTCCACCTGAATGACTTTGTCGGCATAGCGTCCCTGAAAAAACTGCTCGGATTGGATGAGTTGCAACAGTTCGGACGCATGGGTTGTATCGCGGGCAATAACCAGTACAAAGGGCTTAACGATCGCTTTTTCCGTTTCACGGGCATAGGTCACTAATTCTACTTTGATGCTTTCGTGGAGTCGGATACCATCTTCCAGTTTAAGTTGTTCAATTTCCTGAACCGTCATTCCCTTGGGATTGAAATCTTTACGAGTGACCACAGCCGGATCTTTAACAAAACCATCAACGATCGCTCTGCCTAGGGGATAGTCATAAATCACATTCTGAAATGACACCGATTCCTTACTTTTTTCTACAAAGGGCGTTGCAGTCAGTTCAAGCCCCAAAATCGGTTTTAATTCATTAATAGCACGAATTCCAGCAGATGCTCGGTAGCGGTGAGACTCATCCATGATCATGACTAGATCTTCCAATTTAGTCAAGTAATCAAAATAGCTTTCTCCGATATATTCTGATAGTTTTTTAATGCGGGGACTTTTACCCCCTTTCACTTCCGAGTTAATTTTAGAAATATTAAAAATATTGATTTTGCAGCGTACAAAGTCCGTAATAATTGATGATTTTTCGTAATTATCTCCCGTAATAATTTCAGGCATATCTATGGCAAATTCTGAGATTCCTGTAAAGATATACTTGGGCGTGTTAGGAGTAAAATCTGTAATTAATTTATTATAAATAGTTAAGTTAGGAGCCAGAACAAAGAAATTTTTAATCCCGTGGGTGAGATGCAAATAAACAATGAAAGCGCCCATCAGACGAGTTTTACCTACGCCGGTAGCGAGGGCAAAGCACAGAGACGGAAAATCTCGTTCAAAGTCTTTAATCCAGGGGAACTCGGACTGAAGGGCAGCAAGAGCCACTTCCCGATCGCTCCCACTTTTTAGGGTAATGAGACTACAAATGCGATCGAGAATATCCAAAGATTCCCGTTGCGGTGGGCGCAAACTTAAGCGATTAGCAATTGCATTGACGGGACGACTCATTGTTACTCTCCTGTGTACTGTTTGAGAAGTTT
>JBMTZC010000305.1:0-5120 GCA_049455215.1 Prochlorotrichaceae cyanobacterium | reverse complement strand
CCAAGCGTTACCGCTTTCGCGGCGCTGAAGAACGGTTGTCATGGTTTTTATGATTTCCTTTGGAATATATGAGGGAACACGATCGTGCTCCTGAGGAAATTCTATCAAAATACGAAGTTTTGTAAAGAGTTTTGTAAAATCTTTTCAGAATTCTTCTCTAAACTACATGTCCTATCCCCCCCTTTCCCCGCAGTGCCCCCACCCCAGCCTAAGACACCGGGATCCCCAGCGAATTGCCTCCTTAATGCCCAAGTTTGAATGGTTCTACCGCCATTACTTCCAAGTTCGCACGGAAGGCTGGGAACAGATCCCCCAGCAGGATCCCATTCTTTTTGTGGGTTCTCATAATGGGGGGCTGGCCTCGCCAGACTTGCCCATGTTTATGTATGACTGGTTTCGGCGTTTTGGCTACGATCGTCCCATCTATGGCTTAATGCATCGTAAAGTCTGGCAGTTTAATTCAGATGTAGCCCGTTTAGCAGAGCAGATGGGGGCACTGCCGGCGGAACCGTGGTCAGCACTGGCGGCCCTACAATCGGGGGCCAGTGTCCTGGTCTATCCTGGTGGGGCTCAGGATGTTTTTCGTCCCTATCACGATCGCTATCGGATTAATTTGGCGGGCCGTAAGGGGTTCATTAAATTAGCGCTACGGCAAGGGGTGCCGATCGTCCCGTTGATTTCCCAGGGAGCCCACGAAACCTTTGTGGTTTTAACGGATTGTTACGAACAGGTACGCCAGTTACACGATTGGGGGCTCTTGCCCTGGTATTTGGATATTGATCCCGAAGTGATGCCCCTCTATTTGGGATTACCTTGGGGAATTGGGATTGGGCCGTTACCGCATATTCCCTGGCCCGTAGCCATGAAAACGAAGGTTTGTCGTCCTATTGTGTTCGATCGCGCTGGGCGTGAGGCGGCTCAAGATAGCGGTTATGTTGATCGGTGCTATGAGCAGGTGGTGGAAGAGATGCAAACGGCTCTGGATCAATTAGTCAATAGTAATGAGTAAACAGTGGCTGCACTCTGCCGCCTTAAGTTGATAGCTTAAAAAACGATCGGGGTAATTTCGAGAAAGAAAGACAGACCTTGTTCTTGGAGCGATTCCCCTCGGGACACACTCAACAGGGGAATGCCCCAATCTAAACGGGCACTGACCCGATCGCTATACTCAAACAAGAGCCCAAACCCAGTGGATAGGAGTTTATCCCGCTCCGGCTCTGCAAAGTCCCCACTATTCCAGCCCATGCCATAGTCGAGAAACGGCGCAACGGAAAAGCGTCCTCGGGGAATCTGGGCGAAGGGAACCCGAACTTCTAGGGACGTAAAGAGACCATTGTCCGTTAAGACACTATCTTGTCGGTACCCTCGCACACTCCCCTGTCCCCCTACGCCAAATTGCTCTAAACCGAGAAGAGTATGATTGGTGAGCTGAGTATTAAACTTGGCCAGGAGTAAGCTCCCCAGAGGTAAAACCCTCACGTACTGAGCTTGCCCCTGCCAACTGGCAAATTGCCCATCTAAGCCCCCTTCGCTACCGGGCAGGCTGGACAATCCTCGATTAGCATTAAACCAATCAGTTCCGATATTAAATTGCGATCGGAGGCTAATGACCTGATTGCCATTTTGACGATTCCAATCTTGAAAGAAACGCACCACGGAAATGCGGGTGGATCCGTCTGGCTCTGCTCCGAGGGCTAAGGGAAAGTCCCGACCATCTAAGGTGGTTTGACTAAAACGATGGGAAAAGGTCAGACCCACCCCAAAATTTTGAGTGGGAGAGTCCAGAAGCGGCTGGCGTACCGTGAACTCCCAAGACTGGGAGCGGGATTCAATATTGAGAATATCAAAGGGTTTTTCAATGACTTCGGCAGTGGAATCACTAAAGTAAAAGGCTGCGGTACCGTTACGCTTATTAAAGGGAATGGTGTAATTTAAGGAAATTTCTTCACTACCTGGGGAAAGACCATAGCCCACTTCAATACGATCGTTTTGGCCGAAGAGGCTTCTTTCTTCTAGTCTGAGGCGTTGTCGTTGACTTCCCACACTGGGCGATCGACCATTATCAAAGTTCAAAAAGGTGCGGAAACTTGGGTTCTGAGTCACATTCAAGTTGAGCAGACTTTCTCCCGGTTGAGCACTGGTGGTCAACTCTGCTGAAATATTACGCACCATCGGTTCCAGTTGCAGCAGTTGCAGTCCCTCGACGAGCTTATTGACATTGAGGGGTTCCTGGGCAAAGCGTCGAATTCGACTACGGATATAACGATCGCCTACACGCCCCGTACTATTGACTTGAATATCCCCTAAACGACCTTCCAAGACTTCAATAATAATGGTGTTGTTTTCAAAGGGTTGGGCTTCCGGTAAATAAGCCCCGGAGGTCGAATAGCCCTGTTCGACATAAAGCTTAGTGATGGCATCCCGCGCCAGTACCAAATCCGTGAACGTCACTGGACGATTGAGAAAATCTTGGAGTGCCGCATTCAATTCTGCCGATGTAAAAACCGTACTGCCGCGAACGTCAAACTGTCTAACAACGATCGTTTGCTCCAAATTGGGTCGGGGAGTATAGGGACCAAGAATTGGCGCGGTTTGCAGTAATTCATCGGCAGGGGGTAACTCATAGTCAGGAATTTCAATGGGTACAAATTCCTGATCCCGTAGGAAGGACGGATCAACATCCTCCGGACGAACTTGACTCAGTTGGAGTACCCCGGTAGTACTCAAGGGTTGAGCCGAATTAGCCCCTAGGCTGGGAGTAATCGCCAGCGCAGTCAATGGTGTAGCCACAAAACTCATGCCTGCCGCCATCGAAATAGCCCAAACTTTTGAGTAATATTGCCGATCGAAAAAGCTCATGTCCTACACCATACGAAATGACTGGATAGAGTACAGCAGTTTTTAGATGTATTTGATACCAGAAAATGTCCAGTGCTGTAACTCATTTAAACCTGCAAAGAAGATCAAGGGGATGAGCCTATCGAGGTACCCATCAGGTTTTCTATTCCCATATCTAATCCTCTATTGGTATCAGAAAGACCCACAACCGGAAGATAATCCGCTGGTGACATACTTAACACCTTGGGCCCGTACATTGTCAAGGGATTCTGCCGGATTACTACTGGAATTTTCACCCTTGGAGGGGGAAGAGACATTGGCATCAAAAAGCTCAGGAGCAAAGTCTTCCTGAAACTCATCTCGTTGGAGTGAATCTGCCGGATTATTGGGTAAACCCCCACTCCCTGTAATCGTAAATTCACTCTGCTGATTGCTGGTACTCACACTGCATTGATCGTTAATTAAAGAACTCGGATCCGTTAAGTTAATGGGAATGGCCGTTAATCCTTGGGAGGGATCCACATCTGGAGTGTCGAGGACCACAATCCCGGAAGATCCGGCTTGGGAACTGACGGTCAAGTCGTTGAGGGGGGTCAGTTGACTCCGAAAACGAATGCCAAAGATTCCGGTTGCCGTGAGGGAGATAAAGCCTCCATCCCCACCTTCAGCGTTGGCAATAATGTCGCTCCCATCCGGATCGGTGGGAAAAGCGATCAAGAATAAGGTATTAATGCTTACGTTACCGCCATTTGCTTGATTAAACGCACTAGCGGTAATTTGGCTGCGATTATCCAGAACTATGCGTTGCCCCACATTTAAGTTAATGGTGGCACCGCTTCCCCCAAGAGGGGTTTGTCCGGTTTCGGCCTTCAGGAGTCCCCGATCTAAGAATATTTGATAGGCATCCAGTGTGATGCCCCCCGCAATGCCCTGGGGACTACTCACGGTAATTTCTGCCCCTTGATTGATGAAGGTATCGCCACCCGGCATATTAATGATAATGTTACCGGCTTGACCACCGGCTCCGGTGGCTTCCGCAATGATGCCCCCCCGTCCTGCACTATTCTGCCCGGTCAGAGTCAGTTCAGAATTCCGGAACGTGAGGGTAATATCCCCCGCAATACCCGTATCGGTGGCAGCGGTTAACAGACTATTGGCCACCGTGACGGTATCCAATTGATCCATGAAGAGGCTCCCCCCTTCCCCGGAAGTGGTGGTAATGGAAATGCTGGAATTATCCTGTAAGTCGATCGTGTCGGCAAAGAGGGTGATGTTACCGGAACGTCCGCCTGCACCGGTAGCTTCTGCGTTAATGCGACTATTGTTGCGGAGCTGAAGTAATGCTGCTGGCGTTTCAAAGGTATTCAGGGTAATACTGCCCGCTGTACCTGTTTGAGTTGACGCTTCAACTGAACTCTGATCAACGATCGTTAAAGTATTGGTATTTTGGAAACTAATATTGGATGCAGTATTGCCGGAAAGATTCGAGGTTAAGATTTTTCCGTTATCTTGCAGATCAATGGTATTTGCATTCAGGGTAATACTGCCGGCATTACCGCTTGCGGCGGAGGCTTGGGCGGCAATTTGACTACGATTCACCACCACGGTCGGTATAGGTGCTTCATTAACATTAAGGCTAATGCTTCCGGCAACACCACCTTGGGTTGAGGCTGAAATACTCGAATCATTGGTTACGGAGAGCTGAGATAAGCCTTGCAAAATAATGTTGGCTGGAGACACTGCCCCGCCTCGATCGGTTTCCGCACTAATTCTGCCTTGATTATCCAACCGTAATAAAGGTGTATTAATGGTCAAGTTCCCCGCCGTACCTGCACCATTTGAACTACTGACGGCAATGGCAGCCCCATTTTGGATAGTCAGTTCAGGGGTGATGACGGACACAGACCCCGCATTGCCGCCTTGTCGAGCTTGGGCAAATAACCCAGTGGCCGTTATCGGTAAGCCTGTGAGGGAATCAATCTCACCCTGCAGGCTAATGAAATCACTGGCGAAGGCATTGACACTACCCGCCAAACCGCTATCCGTTGAGGAGGAAATCAGACTATTAAAGACAGATAGGGTACTAAGATCTCTGAAGAGAATGTTGGCAGGAGAAGTGAAACCACCATTATTGGTTTCAGCGGTGATACTCGCATTGGTGAGATCCACGGTGTCAGCTTCAATGTCAATATTACCCGCTTGTCCATTGCCATTTTGGCTACTGACGGCGATCGCTGCGCCGTTCAGAATATCTAGATCGGTCACTCGAACCTGAATATTTC
>JBMTZC010000304.1:0-5133 GCA_049455215.1 Prochlorotrichaceae cyanobacterium | reverse complement strand
TTATTCACGGACAATCTTGGTATTTGCCCTGATTATAAATCAATGTGTATTGGGGGGGAGGGGACGATCGCTAGTAAGGCTCTATGGTCGATCGCTCCCCGGTCTAGCTTAGGGTTAGGAATGGTGAGGCAAATATTTGATGGCGAGTCGCATAATTTGCTGGGGTTCTAGGGCTAAATTTTCGGGTGCTTTTAAGGGATCAGTCCACTCAAAAACTTCGGCAAATCTGAGATGATGGAGCTGGTAAACAATGCTATTTACGCCAGTACGGGAGCCGATGAGGATAATTTTAATGGGTTCTCGCTGGGGAGTTGCGTTGCTGCAAATTAGTAGTTCAGGTGTTTGCCCGTAGTGCAATTCGTTAAAACTCATGGGTTGACCTCTGTTGTCCATTTAGGCAACATCTTAGGGGCTGTAGCCTTTTTAGTCAACATTTCTAGTGTTCAGGTCTTCTTTTGAGACAATACCTGCATGGGCAAAGCAGGTCAGGCGCTTCGACAGGTTTTAGAGGATTATGAAATTAGCCAAACCCAGTTGGCAGAGTCTTTGGGTTTGGGACGATCGAATGTGAATCGGTGGGTGACGGAAACGCGAGATCCGACAGCAGAAACGATCGTTGAGATTGTCCGATCGCTGCGGGGGATTAATGCTGAGGCGGCGGCGCGGTTTGTGGCGTTGTATTTGGGGGATGAGGTGTAGGGGCTAATGCTCATCAAAAAAACTTCTAACAGTCAGAGCGCATGGGTTAGGGTTAAATTGAACCAGGGGATCTCAAGTTATGGATAAAAAAAGCCTCTCAGAACGGGACATTTGCACCAAGTACATTACGCCTGCGATCGTGCAAGCTGGCTGGAATATTGCGACGCAAGTTCGAGAGGAGTTGTCTTTAACCCAAGGACGAATTATTGTGCGCGGTCAACTTCACACCCGTGGGCAGCAAAAACGCGCAGACTATGTGTTGTTTGTGAAGCCCAATATCCCGATCGCCGTCATTGAAGCCAAGGATAATCGATCTGCCCTTGCGGACGGGATTCAGCAGGCCTTAGTCTATGCCAACCTACTGGAAGTTCCCTTTGTTTTTAGTTCTAATGGGGATGGCTTTCTCTTTCACAACAAAATTACGACGGATGGGGTGATTGAGCGGGAGTTGAGGTTGGATCAATTTCCTTCACCGGGAACCCTCTGGAGTTGGTGGTTAGTACACCGGGGGTTGAACCAACAGCAGGAAACTTTAGTCACTCAGGATTACTACAGTGATGGCAGTGGCAAGGCTCCCCGCTATTACCAGTTGTTAGCCATTAATAAAACCGTGGAGGCGATCGCTGCGGGGCAGAGACGAATTTTACTGGTCATGGCAACGGGAACCGGTAAAACCTTTACTGCCTTTCAAATTATCTGGCGATTGTGGAAAGCCAAGGCCAAGCAACGGATTCTGTTCCTGGCGGATCGCAATATCCTGGTGAATCAGACCATGACCAATGACTTTAAGCCCTTTGGGTCTGCCATGACTAAGATCCAGAAGCGTCAGGTGGACAAGTCCTATGAGATCTATCTCTGTTTGTATCAGGCGGTAACGGGTACAGAAGAGGATAAAAATATCTACAAGCAATTCAGCCCTACTTTTTTTGATCTGATTGTGATTGATGAGTGTCATCGGGGCAGTGCGGCGGCGGATTCCGCCTGGCGAGAAGTGCTGGAGTATTTTTCTGCTGCAACTCAAATTGGTTTGACGGCTACCCCCAAGGAGACTAAGGCAGTCTCTAATATCGATTACTTTGGAGAAGCCATCTACACCTATTCTCTACGGCAGGGCATTGATGATGGCTTTTTAGCGCCCTATAAGGTGGTGCGCATTGACCTTGATAAGGATTTATCCGGCTGGCGACCGACCCAGGGTATGACCGATAAGTATGGCTATGAGATTGAGGATCGGGTCTATAATCAGCGGGATTTCGATCGCTCCCTCATCTTAGAAAAGCGCACTGAGTTGGTGGCGAAGAAGGTGAGCGAATTTTTAAAGCAGAGCGATCGCTTTGCCAAGACCATTATTTTTTGCGAGAACATTGATCACGCCCGCCGGATGCGGATGGCCCTGATTAATGAAAACGCAGATTTAGTGGCAGAAAATGATCAATACGTGATGCAAATTACGGGGGACAATGCCGAGGGCAAAGCGGCCCTGGATGACTTTATTTTTCCCGAAAGCCGCTATCCGGTGATTGCCACCACTTCCAAGCTCATGACCACGGGGGTCGATGCCCAGACCTGTAAGTTGATTGTGCTGGATCAGCGCATCCAGTCCATGCCGGAGTTTAAGCAAATTATTGGGCGCGGCACCCGCATTAAAGAGGATTACGGTAAGTTCTTCTTTACGATTATCGATTTTAAGAAGGCAACGGAGCTCTTTGCCGACCCCGATTTCGACGGCGATCCAGTCCAGATCTACGAACCCCAGGAGGGGGAGTCGCCAGTGCCCCCGGATGAACTGCCAAAAGACGATGATCTGGAGTATTCCACTGGAGATGAGGAGGGATGGACTTGGGGTAGAAGGGACACAACGGGAGAGCGATCGAAACGCTATGTGGTGGACAATGTGGAAGTGGAAGTGGCGATGGAGCGGGTTCAGTATTTTGACGGGGAGGGCAGGCTGATCACGGAGTCTTTGAAGGACTACACCCGGAAAACGCTAGCCCAGTCCTTTAGCTCGTTGAATGATTTTCTCAGACGCTGGAGCAGCGCAGAGAAAAAGCAAGCGATTATTCAGGAGTTAGCCAGTCAGGGGGTTTTCTTTGAAGCTTTGGCGGAGGAGATTGGCCGGGAGTGTGATCCCTTTGACTTAATTTGTCATGTGGCGTGGGATCGGCCCCCCTTAACCCGGCAGGAGCGGGCCAAAGCGGTGAAGAAGCAGGACTACTTTGCCAAATATGGAGAGCAGGCGCGGCGGGTGCTGGAAGCCTTGCTGGATAAGTATGCAGATGAGGGCATTGAACCGATCGAAGAGATTCAGATTTTATCCATTGCGCCGTTTAATCAGTTCGGAACTCCCCTGGAACTGGTGAAAGCCTTTGGGGGCAAGGCCAAGTATGAAGCGGCGATTCGAGAACTGGAACAGGTGCTATATAGTGCATAAGGAAGCCTCATTGCGGAATAGGGTATGAGTTATCGCAATATCATTACGATCGAGCCAGATAAGCGAGGGGAAAGCTCTGTATTCGTAGAATGCGGATTACGGTCTACGATGTGTTGGGCTGGTTAGCGGCGGGGATGACGATCGCTGACATTATCGATGACTTTTCAGAGTTAACGGAAACCGATATATTCGCCTGTCTGCCTAGAGCTTCATAAATAGAACTGGATTTCCTGGACTTCAACAATATGGCCATTACAACTTTAATCAAAAGCATTCAGGACATCATGCGCAAGGATGTGGGCGTAGATGGGGATGCTCAGCGCATTAGCCAGTTGGCGTGGTTATTGTTTCTGAAAATTTTTGACGATCGCGAACAAGAGTGGGAGTTACTGCTGCCGGACTATCGATCGCCTTTGCCGGAGCGTTTACGGTGGTGTAATTGGGCTAAAGATCCTGAGGGGATTACGGGGGATGAGTTAATTGATTTTGTGAATAATGAGTTGTTTCTGGTGTTGAAAACCCTGGCTACGTCGGCGGGAGTCTCGGATCAGGGTAAGGTGCTTGGCTCGGTGTTTGAGGATGCCTATAACTACATGAAGTCCGGGACATTGTTACGGCAGGTCATTAATACGATCGAAGCGGATTTAGACTTTAATTCCTCCAGCGATCGTCACCTTTTTAACGATATTTACGAAAAGATTCTGGCGGATTTGCAATCGGCGGGCAATGCGGGGGAATATTACACCCCACGGGCAGTCACGCAGTTTATGGTGGATATTATCAATCCCCAACTGGGGGAAACCATCCTCGATCCGGCCTGTGGTACGGGAGGCTTTTTGACCTGTGCGATCGAGCATCTCAGTGTGCAGGTGAAAAAACCGGAGGAACGGAAGCTGCTGCAAAATACGATTCATGGTGTGGAGAAAAAGCCCTTACCCCACATGCTGGCTATGACCAATATGATGCTCCACGGTATTGATGTCCCCAGCAACATTAAGCACGACAATACCTTGAGCCGCCCTTTGAGGGACTATAGCCCCAGCGATCGGGTGGATATTGTGATTACGAATCCTCCTTTTGGAGGGGTGGAGGAAGATGGCATTGAGCAGAATTTTCCGAAGAAATATCAAACCCGTGAAACGGCGGATCTGTTCCTGGCGTTGATTATGTTCCTGCTGAAAAAAGACAGCGGACGAGCAGCGATCGTTTTGCCCGATGGTTTTCTGTTTGGAGAGGGGGTCAAAACCAATATTAAAAAAGAACTCCTAGAAGACTTCAATCTCCATACGATCGTTCGCTTGCCGAAGGGGGTATTTAGCCCCTATACCAGCATTGCCACTAATATTCTGTTTTTTGATAAAGGTGGCCCCACGGAAGAAGTTTGGTTCTTTGAACATCCCTATCCAGAAGGCTATAAATCCTACTCTCGCTCTAAACCGTTGACGATCGCTGAGTTCGATCGGGAAAAAGCGTGGTGGAACGATCGCTGTAGGACGGAATATGCCTGGAGCGTATCTGCCCAAACTCTGGTGGAACGCAACTATAACTTAGACTGCAAAAACCCTCACCAAACGGAAATTAATCACGGCGATCCGGATGAGTTGATGGTGGAATATCTTGAAATTGTCCAACAGATGGAAGCGGCGCAGGAGGCGTTGAAGCAGGAGCTAATGGAATCGTTGGGTAGAATTCCTACCGCTTAATTGATGACGAATCTATCCATAAGACCGCGTTTGCTGTATGTAACAATAGAGGAAGAGTCTATATCAGGAGTCCCACAGTGACTAGCGACCTAGATCGTATTACGGTTAATCCACAAGTTTGTCTTGGACAGCCAACTATCCGGGGAATGCGTATAACTGTGGGATTTGTCCTGAAACTGCTGGCTAGTCAGTTATCTGTTCAGGAAGTTATAGCGGCTTACCCAGAATTAGAAGAAGAGGATCTTCGTCAGGCTCTTAATTATGCGGCTTGGGCTGTATCCGATCGTATTGTGAGCTTTA
>JBMTZC010000303.1:0-5137 GCA_049455215.1 Prochlorotrichaceae cyanobacterium | reverse complement strand
ACACTAAGACACCAAGAAACCCTTCGTGACTCCGTGACTTTGTGGTTTATTATTCACCACCAAGACATTAAGAATGGAACCGATCCCTGAGTCTACTAACCAAATCGCAACGCAGGTTGTTGATGCTGCTTTTACTGTCCATTCTGCGTTGGGGGCAGGGTTGCTAGAAAGCGTCTATGAGGTCTGTTTAGAATATGAGCTAACTAAAAGGGGCTTAAAAGTCGATCGTCAGGTTGCTCTGCCGGTCATTTATGACAACATTCGCCTTGATGCAGGTTTTCGGCTCGATCTTCTGGTTAATCGATGTGTCATTATTGAACTCAAAGCTGTGGAGACGCTTCTACCCGTTCATACGGCTCAAGTGATGACCTACCTAAAGCTGTCTAAACATCGGCTGGGTTTACTCATTAACTTCAATGTGCCTCTGATTAAGAGTGGGATTAAACGCATCGTCCTATAATTCTATGAAAGGTCGATGAGCGATCGGCTTAAGCCTTGAGCGGCTAACCAGCCCGTTGTCCAGGCACTTTGAAAGTTGAAGCCCCCGGTAATGCCATCAATATCCAGGATTTCCCCGGCAAAATATAACCCTGGGCAACAGCGACTGGCCATGGTTTTAAAGTCTACGGTTTTTAAATCCACCCCACCACAGGTAACAAATTCCTCCTTAAAGGCTCCCTTACCCCGCAGGGGATACTGGTTTTGGGTCAAGGCTTTGACGATCGCCATTAATTCTGATTTCGAGAGATCGGCCCATCGCTTGGATCCATCAATGGACTGGGTTTGGAGCAGAAACTGCCAGAGCCGCTGGGGTAGGTTCAAGGGACGATAGTTGGCAATCTGTTTGCGGCCTGCTTGGATTTTCAGTTCGACCAGCATGGCTTTCACCTGTTCTGGACTGCGGGGATAGCACCAGTTCACCCACAACTCCCCTTGGTAGTGATGATTGTGTAACAGCCTTGCACCCCAGGCGGATAACTTGAGGACGGCGGGCCCGCTCAGTCCCCAGTGGGTCACTAACAAATCCCCAATTTGAGTGAGGCGGTCTTGCCCCACCTGTAAGGTCAATTGAACTCCTGTAACACTTACCCCTGCTAATGCCCTCAACCCCGTTTCGACGGGAATGGTAAAGCTAAACAGGGAGGGTACCGGGGGAATGATGGCATGCCCCAGACTGGCAGCGAGGCGATGCCCCACGGGACTGCTACCCGTCGCCAACAAAAGCCGATCGCTGTGAATAGTCTGCCCATCCCGCGTTACCACCTTAAACCCATGGGCTGATGATGCAGTAGCGATCGTTTCCACGGCAATGACTGGAGACCGGACTTGCACCCGAACTCCGGCAGCGGCGGCGGCTTGCTCTAGGCAGTCAATAATGGTTTGGGAATCGTCCGTGATGGGAAAGAGACGACCATCCGCTTCAGTTTTGAGGGCAACCCCCCGCTCTTTAAACCAAGCCATGGTATCTCGGGGTTGAAAGCGACTGAAGGCTCCCCGGAGGGCTTTTTGCCCCCGTGGATAGGCTTGCACTAAGGTAGCTGGGTCAAAACACGCATGGGTGACATTGCAACGTCCCCCCCCGGAAATCCGAACTTTGGCTAAGGGGGCAGCCCCCGCTTCCAAGAGCAAGATCTCCCCCTTAGGGACTTGTTCTGCCGCAGCGATCGCGGCAAAGAAACCTGCTGCTCCACCACCAATAATGATTATTTTCAACATATTTGAGGCATAGGGGCACTGCGATTCATTGGGGTGTTCATAGGCATAGGTTTTACAGAGAAACTGGCTCGGGGCACTTTACCAATCCTCTGGGTTTGCGGACTCATCCCAGCCTTGATCCCGGTCAGGTTTAGCAGACGATCGCGATGGGGTTGGGGATGATTGAGATCCCGGATTAATGACCCGATAATTGACATCAACCACCTTTTGAGGAATCCCAGGCTGAGATTTGCGGCGAGGTTGAGGCGGTGGGGAGCGATCCACTGGCTCTTGCGATCGTCTTGAGGGGCGATAGCGATAGGAATAACTAGACCCGGATTGGCTGCCCTGGGGCGTCGGGTTAGGGGCTTCGTAAACCTTATTGGTTGGTGGAGGAGTGGGGGACGGGCTGGGAGGAACTTCGTTTTTGGGTGACGGTTCTTGAGATGATGGTTCTGGCGGGGAAGGAGCTTGCCACTCCGGATCATCCCAGGCATCTGCTTCATCCTCTAGATCGGGGAGAATGGGGGCTGGGGGGTCTGACGCTTCTCGGGCAAAGGCAGTGCGATCGGGGTTTGACGGGGCGACCGGTTGAGGAGAGGGAGGTTCATCCTGCCAATCAAGATCCTCGTCTTCCCAATCTAAGGCGGGATCTTCCGAGGCAGCAGAGGTTGTTTTCGCTTCCCATTCCGGTGGAAAGGGACGGCTCCGAGCAGCGGATCGAGCAAAGGAGGGACGCTCTTGTACTTCAGCTTGGATGAGACGATCGATCGTAAATTGCAGGAAACTCAGCAGAGCTAAACTGACGGCATTCCCCAGCACAAAAGCCCCAAATAGCCAAAAAACTATGGGGAGAGCGATCGTTTGTCTACCCAGAAAAAAGAAGGGTAAAACTACATCCCGGTTACTGAGCATCAGGCCTAGCCACAGGCCACAGATGGCCAAAACAACGCCCCCGAAGAGTGACATTCCGCGAGAATTTCGATCCATTGCCATGTAGACTGTCTCAACCTCTGCAATTAGGAACTATCCTACAGCGAGTCTAGAGATCTGGAGATCCTAGAGATCTAAGAGTTCCTCTGCCAGGGCAAAATTAGCGGTGACACTTTGCACATCATCTAAGTCTTCTAAGGCATCCATCAGTTTAAAAAGCGATCGAGCCTGATCAGGATCGGCAATATCTACGCTGTTGTCTGGAATCCAGCGCCATTCTGCCGCCGTAACCGCGTATCCCTGCTGCTTTAGGGACTGCACGAGGGTTTCTAGGTATTCAATGCTGCTGAACACCTCTGCCCCAGGATTTTCCAGATCGTCGCTGAGTTCATAGCTGTCGGCCCCCGCTTCTAAAGAAGCTTCGAGCAACTCATCCTCATCCACCGTTCCAGCGATCGTTGCCACACCTTTTTGGTTAAACATCCAACTCACACAGCCCGTTTCCCCTAGATTGCCCCCATTTTTGCTAAAGGCGGTGCGGAGATCGGCGGCGGTGCGGTTTCGATTATCCGTAAGGGCTTCGATAATAACGGCAACACCTCCCACGCCATACCCTTCATAGCGCACTGACTCTAAGGCTGACTCATTGCCCCACTTTCCACAGCCCTTCGCGATCGCTCGTTCGATGTTGTCCTTGGGAACCCCGGCGGCTTTTGCCTTTTCAATGGCAAACCGTAACTGAAAATTTCCTTCGGGATCGGGAACACCCTGTCGAGCCGCCACAATAATTTCTCGGGACAGCTTCGTAAAAACTTGACCTTTTTTTGCGTCAACCCGCGCCTTCTGTCGCTTAATGTTGGCCCATTTACTATGCCCTGCCATGATTCTGAAATACAGACAACACTTATTTGGGTGGAGAGGGAGGAGTCTCGGATTACCCACAAAACTCTTCCCCAACCCCGACCCTGTACACAATTAGTAGATGTACATAGAGGTACATCATGCTCAGGAAATTGCCTAACCGACTTCCACCGGAACCAAGGTTGGACTAGTGTCCTCCATGGTAATTCGTCGGATCCGAGCCCCCAGTTTGAGCAGTTTTTGATCGAGATGCTCATAGCCCCGATCCAAATGCTGTAACCCGGTGACGATCGTACAGCCTTCTGCCGCCAATCCTGCCAGGACGAGGGCCGCTGAGGCCCGGAGATCGGTAGCCATCACAGGTGCCCCAGATAGCTTGGGTACGCCTGTAATCAGAGCATTATTGCCCTTGAGGCGAATATCTGCCCCCATCCGCTTCAACTCCGCAACATGGCGCAGGCGATTTTCAAACACCGTTTCCGTGACTAAGCTATTGCCTTCACTCAGGGTTAACAGGGCCATAAACTGGGCCTGCATATCCGTCGGAAAGCCGGGATAGGGTAAGGTTTCAATATCAACAGACTTGGGGCGACTCGTCGGTACCAACCGCAAAGTCTTCGGCCCGTCCGATACCACCCGATGCCCGATCGCTTCCAACTTAGCGATCGCAGCAATAAGATGATCGGGAATCACTGGATTCAGACTAATTTCAGATTGGGTAATTGCCCCCGCCACCAAAAACGTTCCCGCCTCAACGCGATCGGGAATAATATTCCACTCCACCGCATGAAGTTTCGGTACGCCAGAAATATAAATTGTTTTGGTGCCATCTCCCCGAATTTGAGCCCCCATGGCTCGGCAGAAATCCGCCAGATCAGACACTTCCGGTTCCTGAGCCGCATTTTCGATGGTGGTCTCCCCATCTGCCAGGGTTGCCGCCATCATGAGGGTTTCCGTAGCACCTACGCTGGGAAAATCGAGATAGATCTTAGCACCCTTAAGACGACGCTGGGAACCGGCCACAGAAGCATGAACCACCCCATGATCGATATAAACGTGGGCTCCCATGGCCTGCAACCCCCGCACATGTAAATCGACGGGACGGGCTCCAATGGCACAGCCTCCCGGTAGGGGGATTTGGGCCATGCCTAAGCGGGCCAACATGGGCCCAACACAGAAGAAACTAGCCCTTAACTGACTGACTAACTCATAGGGAGCAGCCGTTTGATCAAACGATCGAGATTGAACGTGGAGAGAATGACCTTCATAGTCAACACCGACCCCTAAGGAGCGAAGAATCTCCACCATCCGATTCACATCTGCTAAGTTGGGAACATTGTGAATCAGACATTCTTCAGAAGACAGGAGCGCCCCAGCCATAATGACGAGCGCAGAATTTTTCGCCCCACTAATGGAAACTTCGCCCTGCAAGGGTTGTTGTCCCCAAATTTCGAGAGCCGATGAGGTGGGAGCGTGGTCGCTGGAGTTTGACAGAGCAGTAATAGGGCTACCCTCCTAGAGCTATGGGATGGAATGAGATGAGAAGTGAGTAAAAACTCACCTTACTATAGCGGAAAGTGTCAAGTCCATTGGTTTGACACTCCCCTGCCTAAAGGCAAGGGGATTCTTTAATCTACGAACTGACTTG
>JBMTZC010000302.1:0-5139 GCA_049455215.1 Prochlorotrichaceae cyanobacterium | reverse complement strand
CTAGCTCAAAATCAACATTTACCGATCAATTTTTTGCCTCTAAAGCAACTCATTAACCATTTATATTCTAATGGTGATTTGTCCATGGAGCAAACGGATCAGTTAAAGGAAATGATGACGATCAGGAATAACGTTGCCCATGGGTTCAATGAAAATCTCACCGTTGAACACTTGAACGATGCAAATCATTTGTTGCAAGAACTGATTGATGATATTGATGCCTGGTCACCGCTTCAACCGACTTCCTGATTGCCTCCCCAAGAAAATCTGATGAGCATAAAGAACTGACTAAATTCTTTTACCCCTGTGCAAATGGAGATGCTCCCGCAATAATAGATGGGATATTTAAAGGTTTTAGACATTTTCCAGGAAACCAATGGCTCCAGCAATACTCATCGATCACTTGCAGAAACGTTATGGCACCGTAACTGCCGTCCAGGATGTCTCCTTTCAGGTGGAACCTGGAGAATTGTTCGGTGTTCTGGGCCCCAATGGGGCTGGAAAAACCACAACGCTGCGCTGCCTGTGTACCCTTTCCCGTCCTGATAGTGGACGGTTGGAAGTGGCAGGGATTCCCGTGTGGGAAAAACCCCGATCGGCTCGGCGCTGCTTAGGGTATGTGGCTCAGGAAGTTGCTCTCGATAAGGTCTTGACGGGGCGAGAATTATTGAGATTGCAGGCCAGTCTCTATCATTTGCCGGGGGAACAGGCTAAAACTCGCATTGAGGCTGTCCTCGATTTACTAGACCTGCGGAGTTGGGCTGACAAACTGAGTGGCACTTATTCTGGGGGGATTCGCAAGCGCTTTGATCTAGCTGCAGGGCTGCTGCACCAGCCGAAGGTGCTGGTGCTGGATGAACCCACCGTAGGCTTAGACATTGAAAGCCGTAGTGTCATCTGGCAGTTTTTACGAGATCTCCGGCAGCAGGGCATCACGGTGCTGATGACGAGTCATTATTTAGAAGAGGTGGATGCCCTCGCGGATCGGGTAGCCATTATTGATCAGGGCAAAGTTATTGCCCTCGGTACCCCCTCGGAACTGAAGGATCAGGTGGGGGGCGATCGGATTACCCTGCGGATTCGAGAATTTACGGGCACGGCGGAAGCGGAGAAGGCCCAAGCTGCCCTACAAGATTTGGCGGTGGTGGAAGAGGTGATTATTAACGCTGTTCAGGGCAATTCCCTCAATTTAGTGGTGAAACCTCAGAGTAATGCCCTAAGTGTGGTACAAAGTACCCTTCAGGAACAAGGCTTACCGCTCTTTAGTATTGCTCAGGCTCGCCCGAGCTTAGATGATGTTTATCTGGCGGCGACGGGGCAAACCCTGCTGGATGCGGAATTGGCTGGATCTGCCAATCGTGACTTAAAAGCCGAGAAAAAGCAGGCGATGCGCGGCGGTTAACCTGTTTTGAGTGATGAGGTCTACGTTTTGAATAGGGACTGTCCCGAAAGGCGCTTAAGGCGTTAGAGTGGGGCGCAGAGTACCCACTCTAACTTTAGTCTTGTTCCCACACTCAACCCCTAAAGACTAATGCTTGATTTTCTCAATCAACTCAATATTCCCTTGGTGGTGCTTCCCCTTAGAGCGATCGTCCTGCAGGGATTAATGTTATTGGTCACCATTGCGATCGAAGCCCAGGTTATGGAGAACAAGCTGGGGCTAAGTCCACGGGGCAGTGTCCAATTTTCCACGCTGTTGAACTTAGTGTCTACGGTGGGGGGATGGTTCCTCTTCTTAGCGGTGGAAAACCTGTTGCCAGAAACAGGACGATTGGAATTGATCAATTACATTTTTTTTGATGATTTGTCCACGTTCTCTCGGTCTGACCTCATTTACTTAGGGTTTCCCTTAGTGTTAACCCTCTATATCCTGACCTTTATTTTTGAATCTCAGATTTTAAATTTATTGCTGTTTGCGTTGGCTTCACAACCCAAATTACAGTACCAAAGCAACCAAGTTCAATACGATCGTCAACGGCGCTATAAATCCTCTTGGACCGATCGCTTTCGGATGAATACCCTCCTCATTGCCAATGCCTATAGTTATACCGCCGTCGTGATTTTGCTATTGGTGACGAAATCCATCCGCGCAGGATTCTGACGGAAGTCAGAGATCAACGAGTAATCATCCCAGGCATTTTCGGAGAAAATTAATCTCACTCCATTAACTCCCTTGGTTGCCCCTTGCCTGATTCCAATTCAGCAATGGAATCCAACAACCGTTTCGCGTTCGCAGGATTACGAAGCAGATAAGCCGTTTCCTCCAGGAATTGATAATCTTCTAGAGAAAGCATAACGACTGGTTGAGCATTCTCTCTGGTAATGACAACCGGATTGCGATCGTCACACACCTGAGCCATGATCTGGTCTAAATTTCCCTTCAGGGCAGTGCAGGTAATTGCATTCATCGGCTCAACTCCATTCACCTATAGGCAATAACAGCGATCCTTATTGTTCTCTATTGTGGCAAGGGTCAGACATTGCCGTAATTAGACAAGGAGCAGCTTACGATCGCCTCTTGAATCTCTGGTCATGGCATACGAAGCGTCTGGAGAACCGTTGCCTGAACCCAGTACCGTTTGCGCTGTTGCCTATTGATCGATAAACTGCATTCCGTTGCGCCCTTCCGAGTTCTGTATGAAAGATGCTCTCGATCGCCTCCAAGCTTTTTTTACGCCCCAGAAGATTTACTCTTGGCAAACGGCGATTATTCTCTGTCTATTTGCCTGGTTGCTGGCCCTCATTACGACTCAGCCCATTCGCTTTATTCTCATTCAGTCGGGATGGATTTTTCTAATTATTGGCGTGGGCTGGATGACGACGGAGAACCCGATTAAGGTCTGGGAGTTGTCCTTGAGTCCCTGGATTACGGGCTTATTGGTGTGTGTCTTCCTCTTCGTCACAGACTGGCAATCGGGGGTGCCTCGGATTGCCTTTATCCTCTGGCCCGTTACCTCTGCCCTCATTGCAGCCTTTCCCAGTACCTTTAGCCCAGAGACGGGCTTTCATCTGCCCCCGATTCCGGTGCGGCCACGGTTGTTAATTTTATTTCTCAGTAATCTTTTACTGCTCTGTTGGATTCTTTTTTATTTTCAAGTTCAAGATTGGCTTGAAACTTATCCCGAACTGCGTCAAGAAAGTTTTCGGAATAGTGGGTTTGTTGTTGCGATCGGCCGTCCGGATGTAGCCACGTCTCGGGGGATTCAGGTGGCGAATCTCATGGCAGAAGAAGTGATTTTACAAACGAATGGTAATCCCCGATCGGAAGTGGAGCGTTGGTTATTTGATTTGCAAAATAATGAGGCTGCCCCCAGCCAGTTTCGTGCTCAGGTCATGAAACGGCTCACGGGATTGGGGCAAAATCGCCGGGCGGATCAAGATTTTTGGCAACTGGAAATTGTCATTGCTGAACCAGAATATCAACTGATTTTAGGGGCTCGTTGGATGGGGCCGAGTGCCAGTAAGGGCTCATACATTGTCCAGCAGGCCTGCCAGATTACCTTTGCCGGAGACAAACCTACGGACTTGGCCCGGGTGGAATGTGCTCCGGCTACACGTTTAGATGCGAAGGGCTAAGCCCGTCTAGGCTATTCAAATTCAACAGCATCTCCGGATCCTTCAAGGGCAAAGCCTCTACGGTTTCTTGATTAAGCCAGTGTTGAAACGATCGCCCCCCTTGTTGCAGAAATTGCTCCAGGGACGATCGACATCGGGCTTGATAAAAGCCACAGAGGGGTTCCCACCAACCCTCAGGGTTGCGGGGCACATAGGCCAGCGGCAACGACTCCCCTTTGGCCAGAGAATCCCGATCGCGGGTGGCGAGTACAATCCTCTGAAACCATTCCCCTAAAACCGCTGCCCGTAACTGGGGCAGATCGCAGGCCAGGAGCAACAGCCAGGTGGAGGGGTCTGGCGCTATAAAATCGATCGCGGCTTGGAAGGCTCGTAAGGGACCCTGATTTTCCCCCCGTTCCGGAATCAAAATGCAGGCATCTGGCAAGAGAGGGGCATAGGTGCTGAGGCGAGGGGTCATCACATAAACCTGGCTGCAAACCTCTGCGGCACAGTGGTAGCTGTGGCAGAGCAGCGGACGGCCATTCCATTCCAGTAAAGCCTTATCCCGCCCCATACGAGAACTCTTGCCCCCCGCCAGAATAATTCCCAAGAGGGGTAGAGGGGGCGCTAGTCTTTCCATCGCAGCGCTTTCCAGGCAAAGTGGGGCAGAGCCAACATTCTGCGCCAGCGCCACGGCTCTTGATAGAGGCGATACATCCATTCCAAGTGATTGTCTTGAAACCATTGAGGAGCCCGCTCTTTGGCCCCGGCCCAAATATCAAAACTTCCCCCTACGCCAATCCAGGTCGCCTGGGGGCAGAGGTGGCGGTGTTGCTGGATCCAGATTTCCTGACGGGGAACCCCTAAACCCACCAAAATAATTTGCGGTTGTAAGCTTTTTAAGCGATCGAGTAAGAGATCCTCTTCGGAGGCCTGTAGATAACCATGCTGAACCCCCACGATCGCTAACTGGGGATGGGCCTTCTGCCAATTTTCCTGAGCGGCTTCCGGTACTCCGGGTTTTCCACCGTAAAAGAACACCGACCAAGATTCCTGGGCGGCCAGCTTCAAGAGGTTTTCTGCCACTTCAATGCCTGGAACCCGATCGCTACGGTGTCCCCGCAGGTAGAGATAAAAAACCACCCCGGATCCATCGGGAATACTGAGATCGGCTTGATGAATACACTGGGCCAGTTCAGGGTTCGACTGGGCCTGCATTGCCATTTCCGCATTCAGGGTCACCACATGGGTCGATTGACCATTCTGCACTCGCTGGGCTAACCAGGCTTCGTAATTCTCATGAAGATGGAGTGGCAAGCCCAAGACCGGAATAAGTTGGGGCGACAGGGGAGGGGAATTAGAAACCATCATGATCTCGTTGCAAGAGGGAAAAGAAAGTTCGGCGATCGTTCAATTTGTCTAGGGCGCGTCATCCATTAAATGCGAAAGCGTTGCACCAGTTTGCGAGGTGTCCCTTCAAAAATACTTAACAATACTTTACTACTTTTGGTGGATCCCTCTAGCCTAGAGCTACCGTGTACACACAAACTGGTCTTAAACTGAGAAGACCAGTTGTTCGGGTTG
>JBMTZC010000301.1:0-5147 GCA_049455215.1 Prochlorotrichaceae cyanobacterium | reverse complement strand
GCCAAAGCCCTCAAGGTGGTCGGGCTAATGAATATCCAGTTTGCAGTGCAAAACGATCAGGTATACATCCTCGAAGCCAATCCCCGCGCTTCGCGGACGGTGCCCTTTGTCTCCAAAGCGATCGGTGCGCCCTTAGCTAAAATAGCTTCCCGGGTGATGTCCGGCAAAACCCTGGCAGAGCTAGACTTTACCCGTGAACTGATTCCCGATCATATTGCCGTCAAAGAAGCGGTTTTACCCTTCGATCGTTTTGTGGGAACGGATGTGCTGCTGGGTCCTGAAATGCGCTCCACCGGAGAATGTATGGGGATTGATAGGGACTTCGGCCGGGCCTACGCCAAGTCTCAGCTTGCTGCCTCGCAACGCCTACCCCAAGACGGTACGGTCTTTATTTCCATTAACGATCGGGAAAAAGAAGCGATCGTCCCCGTGGTGAAGGAATTTTTGGAACTAGGCTTCAAAGTGGTCGCCACCATGGGCACTCGCCGCTTCCTCTGGGAACAAGGGATTACGGTGGACTTAATGCTCAAGGTTCACGAAGGCCGTCCCCACATTCTCGATGCCATCAAAAACCATCAAATTCAGCTCATTATCAATACCCCCATTGGTAAAGCCGCCCAGGTAGACGATCGCTCTATCCGCCGTACAGCGATTTCCTACAAAATTCCTACGGTGACCACCGTAGCGGGAGCCAAAGCCACGGTAGCAGCCCTGCGAGCCTTGAAGGAACATACCTTAGAGGTGACCCCCCTCCAGGATTACCACAGCGCTTAAAGATCAAAGTTATAGCAGGAGATCAATATTTCCTTATTTCTCCTGCTATGATGAGGAAGAAGCATAGCGGTTCATCAATGGGTTATGAGTTTACGATCGCCTCACCTTTTACTCGCTTCATCAAACCCACAACGGATGCTTGCAAATCTTCGCCAGATCTTAGATCCCGAAGCTTGTCAGGCTATAGAAGATGAAATTAACGATAACGCAAAACAGTTATTTAATTTGGGAGAATCCCATTATACTTTTGCTAAAAACTTGCCTCATCAACACTGGCGGCAACGAATTTCTAGATTCTATTATGGTGCATACAATATTCGTCGTGCTGTAAATCTTCATGAGAACGGTTCCTTCAGTACTGATGTAGACGATCATAAGAAGACAAGACTTCCAGATGGTTTTAATAATGCCAGCACTTATAGTACTCAGCTAGGGGTCCTGAGAGAGGATAGGAATTTATCTGATTATGACCATACCGCTTCAGAAACAGATCTCCTATTAACCCAGGCAGAAACGGAAAAGCTAGTTACAGATTTTATTAACGATGCTCGTGCTTATCTGACCAGTAGAGGCATTATTTTATGAGTTTAACTTTATTACAAGAGGAAGAAAAATCGATCGAAAGAAAGGCCGAGGAGGTTCTGAGCGCCTTCAAAAAAGTTACTCGTTTTTCTAAAATTGATTATGAGATAAAAAATCACTTTGGTGGAGATTATCTCATCATTTACTTAAACAATCCTGTTGATCGGTTTTTCAAGTTACTACAACAAATCCTTCAAGATCTTCCAGAAGATCATCCCTTTAAAGAACGCACAACTATTCTTAAAAAAGATCTTAATCGTCAAGAGAACCGGCTCGAATGGCCAGAAACCCAGCTACTCAGAACAATTATCGCTGAAAGCTTGACCGTAACAGAACATAGCTTTGCTGATGACTTTTTCTCTAGATATATTAAGTCCGTATCTGGTGACGAAGTGCAAATTGTCAGTAAAGGAAATCACATTGTTTATGGAAGGAGGGGCTCTGGCAAGTCAAGTTTGCTGGCTTATTTAATGCATGAGTTAAAACGATCTTCTTGTCCCTATGCCTGGGTTACATTACAAACCTATAGTGGTCGAGAAGATTTAGGTACTATTTTTGAGGTCTTAATTGACATTATCAACCAGTTTAGCAAACGCATTCCTGATCCGGGAGGATTAGAACTATTACTCTCACACCTTGAGGCATTTCTAGATAGATTCGATCACAGTGAAAGCATTGAAGAACTAAACCGACTCTTACCCCGATTGAGAAGACTTTTAGGGAAAATTGCAGGGGAGAACAATGGTATCTTTATCTTCTTAGATGATATTCACGTTATCTCTATATCTCTACAACCGCTCCTACTAGATAAGCTTTATTCCATTTGTCGAGGCAACCAAATTTTTCTGAAAATATCTGGAATTGAACAATTTGTCAAACTCAGAGATCCTGCATCGCATCAAGCTCTGGAGACCCCTGGAGATATTCAAGTGATCCGGCTAGACTACAACTTAACCATGCCAGACAAATCAAAACTGCATATTGAAAATATTTTGAATGCCCATGCGAAGTACTGTGGTTTGCAAAGTATTAACTATGTTTGTCGAGACGGTGTACTCGATCGCTTAGTTTGGGTGTCCGCAGGGGTACCCAGAGATGCACTTTACCTATTCTCTCAGGCCATTAGTGAATCTAGTCTTAAAGGTTATAAACAGGTTGCAATCAATAGCTTAAAGGTGGCTGCATCGGAAATGACTCAGGAAAAATTGAAGGAGATTAAAGTAGATACATCAGATACATACGAAGAGTTAAATAAGCTTATCCATAGAATTAAAGAATTTTGCCTAACGGAAAAGAAAACCAATGTTTTTCTTGTGGAAATCCAACCTGATCATCCCATTTTTCACAAAATTGAAGAGTTAATAGCCTTGCGCTTTCTTCACATTTTATCTACCGGTTTTACCCCTAAAGAAGTAGGACGTAGATATATAGCCTTGATGTTAGATTATGGATTTTACGTGGGTATTCGGACTGCTAAAAGTATGAAATTATTTTCTAAATCGCCAGAACCACTACTTGCTAAAGATTTGCGAAAATGCCCTACCTTTATGTTGCCTGCCAGCATGAACGAAATTTAAAAATTCCTATCTGCCCCCTTTCCAATGGAGTTAGGGGGGAAGATAGAATTCTAAGACTTTCAATCTACTCAAACTCGGGTAAGCCAATCATGTCAGAGTTTGTCTTGCCCGGTGCCACCATGGGGTAGCAGTTCTCATCCTGACGGACTTTGACATCTAACAAAACGGGGCCGTTGTATTCCAGCATCCGAGCGATCGTGGCGCTGAGATCAACCCGGTCCTTCACCATCATGCCTTTGACCCCAAAGGATTCCGCCAGCTTCACAAAATCTGGCATCCCTTTTTGCATATTAGAAGACGAGTACCGCTCTCCGTAGAAGGCTTCCTGCCACTGACGTACCATCCCCTGCCAACCGTTATTAATAATCACAATCTTGGCGGCAATGTCGTAGGCAGCCAGAGTACCCAACTCCTGAATGTTCATGAGAATGCTGGCATCTCCGGCAACGCAAACCACTTGTTCTTCTGGCAGGGCAACCTTAACCCCCATGGCGGCAGGCATCCCAAAGCCCATGGTTCCCAGTCCAGCACTGGAAATCCAGCGGCGGGGCCCATTTTTGAGAAACTGCGCAGCCCACATTTGATGCTGTCCCACATCGGTGGTGTAAAAAGCATGGGGCGCTTGACGCTGCAGTTCGACAATCACTTCCTGCGGGGAAATGGAGTCGGGGTATTGGGGCACCACTAAGGGATAACGATCGCGCCAGGTCTGAATTTGGTTGAGCCACGCTTGAGTTTGTTGAGACGATCGCTGATCCCCTACTTCACGGATACGGCGCAGTAAATCCACTAACACTTGGCGCACATCCCCCACGATCGGCACTTGAGGGGCACGATTTTTACCCACTTCGGCGGGGTCAATGTCGATATGAATGACCTGAGCCTTGGAGGCAAACTGATCTAATTTCCCCGTTACCCGATCGTCAAAACGAGCCCCCACCGCAATGAGGAGATCACATTCACTCACGGCAAAGTTTGCATAGGCCGTGCCATGCATACCCAACATTCCCACCGAGAGCGCATGGTGTTCATCAAAGCCACCTTTGCCCATGAGGGTGGTGGTGACCGGAATCTGAAAATGCTCCGCCAGTTCTAAAACTTCTGAATGGGCTCCTGCGGCAATTACGCCCCCGCCGATATAGAGCAAAGGACGTTTCGCCTCTTGAATCAATTGCAGAGCCTGATTAATTTGGCGAGGATTCCCCTTCACCGTGGGACGATAGCCCGCTAGCTTAATGGTGCCAGGTTCTACGGGAACATAATCAAATTCTTCAAGCCCCACATCCTTCGGGACATCAATTAGCACTGGTCCAGGGCGACCCGTACTGGCAATGTGGAAAGCTTCCGCCACAATCCTAGCAATGTCCCGGGGATCCCGCGCCACGTAAGAATGCTTCACAATGGGCAGCGTAATACCAAAAATATCCGTTTCCTGAAAGGCATCGGTGCCAATGGACGCACGGCCCACTTGCCCCGTAATCACCACCATGGGAATGGAGTCCATCTGAGCCGTTGCAATCCCCGTGACAAGATTGGTGGCACCGGGACCAGAGGTACCAAAACAAACTCCTACTTTTCCCGTCGATCGGGAATAGGCATCGGCGGCGTGGGTTGCCCCTTGCTCGTGACGCACGAGGATATGTTGTATATCCCCAGCGGCTTCGGCCCGATACACTTCATCGTAAATGGGCAGGATGGCACCGCCAGGATAACCAAAAATATGCTTAACACCATGACGCTTAAGGCTGTCGATCAGAGCATAGGCTCCGCTCGCACGCTGCATTTGGACACTTTGGGCTTGCTCAGTGGACTTCATAGCTTAAGAGGAGATCAAGATTGCTGCAAATTCAGTTATCTATGATACTCTTTGCCCCCTGAAAAGTCTGCTCAGAAGATCAATATTTCGTGAAGTTTTGAGGCGGGAGCTTACCACGCTGACGCTGGAGTTTTTCCTCTCGTCAAATTTTGGGCGGTGTATCAGTCTAACCACGTCGTCAGGCGACCCCTGCCGTCGCTTCCAAGCAGGGAGTGCATCCCTGGTGAGGTAGATTCCTTGTGAACTGATGGGAAACGGTATAGATCCCCTCTGAGGCTACGCTCAACGATCGTTCCTAAACCATAATAACCCTGAGCTTTTTGGGTTTCGTACCTCAACCCAACCTACTGGTACGACACAGCTAAAATAGTGGAATAGATAGTAAGTGCCAATGCAGG
>JBMTZC010000300.1:0-5157 GCA_049455215.1 Prochlorotrichaceae cyanobacterium | reverse complement strand
GGTCTTTCCCTGTCTTCCCTCGCTAAAGGGCAAGATGGGGAATTTCCAAGGGTAAAATGCTGATCCCGAGCCTTTTCAGACCCTAGCCATCAGACTAGGGCAGGCACAGCTAATGTCGATACCGTAAGGGTTCTGGACTCCATTGATGCCAGAACCTAGAAAATTCAGCCTAAATTGATCACCCTAAAGCCCAGATCCCTTACAATTTTGTAAGTAAAGCTACCGTTTTCTAGCACTGCTGGATTTTTAGGTTGTTATGTCTCACTCAACGACGAGTCTTCGATTAGAGCTTCTGGCTACGCTTTTGGTTTTGTTGGTTACGATGATCACGATTTAAAGAATTGAAAAAGCGCTGAACTTTATATTTCATCCCTTCGCCTTGATGACCCTTCTGCAATTCCCCTGAAGTTACTGAGGATGTTTCTATGCCTAAATTTCTCGTAACCTGGCTTTTAACTGCAATTGCACTTCTGCTTACCGCATTTTTTGTTCCCGGCATTCAGGTCAATGGATTTGGGGGGGCGATCGTTACGGCGGCGGTACTAGGCTTCGTTAACGCCATTGTCCGCCCCATTTTATTGATCCTAACCCTACCCCTGACGGTTTTTACCCTAGGCTTGTTTCTGCCCCTCCTCAATGTGATCTGTTTTCTGTTGGTGGCTCGGCTTTCTCCCGATTTTGAGGTCAGTAATTTTTTCAGCGCTATTCTCGGGGCGATCGTCTTAGCGATCGTCTCGGGTCTCTTAACAGGGCTTGCGGAAGAAGAAGCGTAGGGACAACTCACTATTGATTATCTGCTCATCCGTTTTCGCCTTGATATTCTCTCGCTCTCAGCCTACGAGTATGGGCACCGATTCCTGGGATCACCCCAAAGCTTTAATCATGGGCTTACGGTTTCCTAACCGCTGGCAAGGGCGTGTCGCAAAGATCACGGCGATGGATATTGCCAAGGTCTTGATTCTGGCGCTGCTGTTCACAATGGGAGGAAGCAGCGCCCAGGCTAGTGTTTTGCGCTGTGAGGAGACATTACCCGATCGCCTCCAGACCTGGCTCCAGAATCCGGTCTTGCAGGGTGCAACGGTGGGTATTGCCCTGGAAACGTTGGATGGCCGTGAAGTCTACCATCACCAGGCCGATCGGCGTTTATTGCCGGCTTCCAATCAGAAACTATTAACAACGGCCGCCGCTTTAGAGCAGTGGGGAGAACAGCGAACTTGGGCCACAACGGCTCACCTGAGACGAACTCCCAACTCGACCGAATTATGGCTGGTGGGGCAGGGAGATCCCACCCTTACCGAAGCATCTCTACAACAACTGGCCCAGGAGATAGGTCGCCAACTCCGGCAGCGCCAAGTGACTTACCTCGATCGCTTAGTGGGGGACGATCGCTTTTTAGGAGAACAGGGCACACCGCCAACCTGGGAACTGGCAGACATCCAAGCCGGTTATGGAGCCCCCGTCAATGCCTTAGTCCTCACGGAAAATGCCATTCCCTTAACCCTTTGGCCTCAAGCTATGGGAGAACCCCTACGCATTGAATGGGAAACGCCTCAAGATGCTTTGGACTGGAAGGTGGAGAACTTTTCTGTCTCTGGCCAGGCCGATGATCCGGAGTTTGTGGTGGTAAGAAATGTGGGAGAGCAGGGAACACGATCGGTCTTGCGGGTGGAGGGAGTATTGCGATCGGGGGCGGCTCCAGAGCCGGTGTCCGTGGCAGTCTCCCAGCCTGGAGAACGCTTTTTGCGACGGTTACAAACCGCTTTAGAAGGGGAAGGGATCACCATTGCTGCCTCGGAATTGGTCACGTTTCCCGATTCTAAACCCCTGCCAGAAGCGGAAACGATCGCTACGTTATCTTCGCCTCCCCTAGCCACATTGGTAACGATCGCTAATCAACAAAGCCAAAATTTGTACGCAGAAATTCTGCTTCGCTGGCTAGGTCAAGCCCAGACTCACCCCCCAGCGCTAGGAGTCGCCCCTTCCCTCCAGGAAAAGGGTAGCCAACAGATCAGCACCATGCTGCTACGTTGGGGCTTATCCGCCCATGAATTTACGATCGCGGACGGTTCAGGACTGTCTCGCCATAACTGGATTACCCCCGCCGCCCTGGTCAAGGTGCTGCAGTATAGCGCTCAAGCGCCCTGGGGACAAACGTACCGAGCATCCCTATCGGAAGCCGGAGTGTCCGGCACCCTCGCCAGACGTTTTGCCGATAGCCCCCTCGCCGGCAAACTGTGGGGTAAAACCGGCAGTATGGAGGGCACCATGGCCCTGAGTGGCTACCTGAATCCGGATCACTATGCTCCTTTAGCCTTCAGCATTCTCATTAATAACAGTGCTGCTTCCTATGGCCAACTTGCCACAGCGATCGATATCCTCTTGGAAGATTGGGCTAACTTAGCAATTTGCGAGAGATAAACTTGCCCTAATTTCCTGTCGCCGATCGCCCTTCGCTTCCCAATCTGAAAATTACGTAATAGCCAAAACAAACGGCATAAAAAATCAGCCCGACAATGCCCAGAAAACCAATAAATCCAGGGGCATAGTTGGCGAGAAAATACTCCCGGAATCCCCAGGGTGGATTCAGCCACACCCGGCACAGGGATCCTTCCGTGAGAATTTCTGCTTTACTCAGCAGCGCACAGCGCACAAAAAAGAGACTAAACAGCCCCCCCAAGCCGCAGTACACCGTGGCCAACCAACGCCAGGCATTAAAAATTACTTTAATAGGCCGCCACACTGCCATATCCACAATATCTTCGTTGAGATCCACCCAAAACCAAAGGGTCAGGGGAATCAGCACCCGAGCCAGCCATCCCGACAGAAAACTAACCGGAATAGCGGCAATCATCAAAAATACGGTAATGGCCAATAGGCTAGAAACGCGCCAATAAATCGTTAAAATCCGCTGAATAGCTTCAACTTGGCTGACAAAGGCCCACAACAACAGCAATAACGGGGCAATGACCAAGAAGACAACCGCTAGACGATAATCTGTCCAGACCCATTGACTGAGCAGTTCAATAGACATTTATGTGATAGACGAAAATGTAATAGACAAAATTTGATAAACGAGCCACTAACTTAAGGCAGCACTCGGGGGTACACTCTTCCCTTAAATTTCAGTGGAAAGCCGATAAACGAAAGATGTTGGGGAAAGATTACCTCGAAACATCCAAACCTGAGTTCCTCATTCTACGCCGTAGCAGAAATTGTAGCGGTCGGCTTTGCCGCCCGCCACAAGGAATTGAGGGGTTCTACCGCCTATCGATCGTGAAAAACTGATCGCTTGTGTCGGCTTCCCCCTCAATCTCAAATCCGTATCGTTCCTCCCTTCTGTAAGGGAAATCCCCTTGGTGTTGCCGTTTCCATGAAACTGCTGCGTACACCGTAGCCTGTTACGATAGGAGGCGGATTGTAGTCTCTTCCGGGGAAGAATTGGAGATGCAGGTCAGCACAGATCCGTAGAACGAGGAAATTGCCAGAGTGCGGGTCTAGTCGTCATACAAACGGCACTCATCCGCATCAGGGTTTTCCGCACAGTATTTTTCAAACGCATTTTGGTGGGGTTCTTCCCGGCGATGAGAGGCTTCTGCTTGCAGTTCTTCTACCGCATCCCAGGCGGCGGCACACTCAGGAGAATTAACGCCACTGGCATCACAGGCGGCACGGGCCTGGGCTAATTCCTGTTCAATTTGTTCTTGAATATTGCTCATGATGTCTGGGTTATAAATTTAGCAGTACATCAATAGACTAGCTTAGTCCTTAAAATTGGGCTACTCTTTCGCACTTTACGGAGGCCCCTTCGGCCAGTATTGTGGAGTTTTATCTTTCCTCACAATAACGGGTTATCCGGTATCAGAGGTATCTTGTCCTCGATCGCCTGACCTGTTCATACAAACTTCTGATTACCAAAATTAAAGACTATGCGCTGGGTTAATGTTCTCTCACTCCGGCCGTCCCTAGAAGCAGCGATCGCTGAAACGGCAAGCCAAGCTCAAGAAGCCTTGGGAGCCAGTGCCGATCTCGGCATTGTCTTTATCTCCTCAACTTTTGCCAGCGAATATCCTCGGTTGCTGCCCCTCCTGCGAGAACATCTAGCGGTAAAACAGTTAATTGGCTGTGGGGGAGGCAGTATTGTGGGGGTGCCTTTAGGGGAAAGTGCTCGGGAAATTGAGCAGGAACCGGCCCTGTCCTTAACCTTAGCCCACCTGCCAGGGGTGACGGTGCAATCTTTTCACCTGGAGCCGGATGATCTGCCGGATTTAGATAGCCCTCCCCAAGCCTGGGTGGATTGTGTGGGGGTTGCACCTCAGGATCGACCGAGTTTTGTGGTGCTGGCGGATCCCTTTTCGTCTCGGATTAATGATTTGTTGCAGGGATTGGACTTTGCCTATGCAGGATGTCCTAAGGTGGGAGGTCTGGCCAGTGGCCGATCGCTGCGGGGCGGCAGTGGTCTCTTCTGCAACGATCGCTATTATGAGTCCGGTTCCGTGGGGATTGCCTTAAGTGGAGCCATTGAGATGAAGACGATCGTGGCCCAGGGGTGTCGTCCCATTGGCCCGGTCTTTCAGGTGGTGGAAGGGGAACAGAATGTCTTGCTGCAACTGATGGCAACGGATAGCAACCGTGAGGAAAGCGCCCTAGAAGCCTTACAGGGAGTCGTCCAAAGTCTGGAGGAAAGCGATCGACAATTAGCGCAACATTCCCTGTTTGTGGGCTTAGCCCATAGCGAGTTTCAACTAGAACTACAGGCCGGTGATTTTCTGATTCGGAATTTAATTGGAGTTGATCCCCGCATTGGAGCCTTAGCCATCGGCGATCGGATCCGGCCTGGCCAACGGCTTCAGTTCCATCTCCGGGATGGCCAAACCTCCGAAGAAGATTTACGGATTTTGCTGAGGCGATTTTGTGCGCAGTCTCCAGATGCTTCAGCCTTGGGGGGACTAATGTTTTCTTGCTTGGGACGAGGTCAGGGGCTGTACCAAAAGCCGGATTTTGATGCCACGCTCTTCCAACAATATCTGGGCCAAATTCCCCTGGGGGGCTTTTTCTGTAATGGCGAAATTGGCCCCATTGGCGGCAGTACTTACCTCCACGGCTACACCTCCGCCTTTGGGGTCTTTTGTCCCTCAACACCGGAGGCATAACGCGCCC
>JBMTZC010000299.1:0-5165 GCA_049455215.1 Prochlorotrichaceae cyanobacterium | reverse complement strand
CGTTGCAGAAAGGTGGCTCTAAAGCGATCGTCAAAGGCGGCTAAACTCCGCTCTAGTTCCCCTTGGGAGACGAGGGACGAAAGGGGAACTTGGAGTAACTGTAAATTCTGTTTGCAAATGGGAGGTTGATTGCCAAAGCAATAGCGCCCTAAATCATCAAAGTAGGCGGCGGTAAATTGTAGGTCATAGGTGGGAATAAAGGCATAGGGGCCATAGTCAAAACTTTCCCCGGTGATGGACATGTTGTCGGTATTGAGGACTCCGTGACAAAAGCCGACGGACATCCATTGGGCGGCGAGGTCGGCAACGCGCTCCACTAGCGATCGGTAAAAGGCGAGATAGTGATCCGGAGTCAAGGTGGCTTCCACCGCTGATCCCTTTATTTCAACAATGCTCATTTCAGCAATATCGGGGTAATACACCCGAATTACATGATCCAATAACCGCTGAATTAAATCCGATCGCTTGAGGTAGTGGAGGCGTTCAAAGGTACCAAAGCGAATGTGGGATTGACTGAAGCGCACCATTACGGACGATCGTGTGGGGGAGGGTTCATCGCCCCGCCATAGGCCTTCCCCTGTTTCAATGAGGCTGAGACACCGGGAGGTCTTAACTCCTAAGGCGGCCAGGGCTTCCGCCGCTAGGACTTCCCGCACGCCTCCCTTGAGGGTTAAGCGGCCATCTCCCCCTCGGGAGTAGGGGGTTTGTCCCGACCCTTTAGTGCCCAGATCGTAGAGTACGCCATTGGTTCCCCGCACCTGGCCATATAAAAAACCGCGACCATCCCCTAAGTAGGGGTTATAGACCCCAAATTGATAGCCGTGGTAACTCAGGGCCAAAAGGGGCGATCGTCCCTTAAACTCACCAAAGGCTAGGGTAAAGTCTGCATCGCTTACGGTTTCAGGGTTCAAACCCAGCAAGGGCAGGAGCCGATCGTTGCGAAATCGCAGCACCGTTTGGGGAAAGTTGGCCGCCGCCACACTGGCATAGAAGGCATCCCCCAACGCTTCCAGGCTGGGTTCAAACGTTAAGTTTAAAAAAGGAGACATAAACGATCGTTAGGCTCAACGGGTAAAATAACAGCCGAAGCAGGTGTTCAGTCCCTGGCTGCGGCGAGGGGCTTGAACCGTTTTCCGGTTAGGGACTCATGCCAGACTCACTTTATTTTATTGCTTTACTCCCCCCCCCGCCCTTGCAGGAAACCATTAGAGCCCTGCAAAGGGAAGTTGCCGATCGTTTCCAAAGCCAAGCCGCCTTCAAATCTCCGCCTCACCTGACCCTAATTCCGCCCCTGAAGCTGCCAACGGACACTACACTCCGGCCCCTCCTGCACCAACTGAGTCAGGATGTGGCTCCCTTTACCATCGCCTTAGCCAATTTTGCGGTGTTTGCCCCCCGCGTTCTCTATATCCACGTTGAAAGCAGTACTGCCCTCCAGACCCTGCACACCCTAGTTAACGATCGCTTAGAGCAGGAATCCGGCTTGGCGGAAGCCCTTCACCAGGGTCGGAAACATGCCTTTATCCCCCATATCACCCTCGGCTTCCGGGATTTATCCCCCCTCAACTTTCGTTTAGCCTGGCAGGAATTTCAGCAACGCACCTTTCAAGCCCACTTTATGGCCGAAGCCTTGACCCTTCTCCAGCATAATGGACACCAGTGGGAAGCGATCGCTGCTTACCCCTTGACCGGATCCCTTGCCCCTTCGCCCGAACCCTCATGACCCCTTATCCGGAGCAACCTACCGGCTCTTTAGCCCACCGTTTAGTACTGATCACCCGTGCCGCTCAGCAATCCGCCAGTTTTAGCCAAGCCCTGCAAGCCCAAGGGGCCCAAGTCCAGGAAATGCCCACCCTAGAGATTGGCCCGCCCTCCAGTTGGCAGGGGTTGGATCAAGCGATCGTTGCCTTACCCCGTTTTCAGTGGCTGATTCTCACCTCCGTCAATGGGGTGGAGGCGTTTTTTCAGCGCCTAGCCCACCTAGAACACACCCAGCCCGACCTCGGGCAAGGGGCGAAGGCACACCTGTCTGCCCTCAAAATTGCAGTGGTGGGCCAAAAAACCGCCCAAGCCCTGGAACGCTACGGGTTCACCCCAACCTTTATGCCCGCGCAATTTGTGGCGGATGCCCTAGTGACGGAATTTCCCGAACCTCTGGCAGATTGCACTGTCCTCTTTCCTCGGGTGGAAAGTGGCGGCCGGGACGTGTTGGTGCAGGCCTTCCGGGCTGCAGGGGCCCAGTTAACCGAAGTGCCCGCCTACGAATCCCGCTGTCCCCAAACCCTCGATCCCGCCGCCCTCGCTGCGATCGACTCTGGGCGGGTGAACGTCATTACCTTTGCCAGTTCCAAAACCGTGAGCCATTTTGCCCAACTCCTGGGCCAAGCCTTTGGCGAAACCTGGCGCGACAAAATTGCCACCGCTGCGATCGCCTCCATTGGCCCCCAAACCTCAAAAACCTGCTTAGATCGCCTGGGCCGGGTAGACATTGAAGCCCCGGTCTACACCCTAGACGGTCTCACCGCCGCGATCGTTACCTACTTTAGCCCCAAGGAATCGGTATGACCCTCAGTTCCCAAACCTTAGACTGCGACATTGATCTCGCGCCCCTCATTGACCATGCCCTCTTGGATCCCGCCGCTACCCCCGATCAAATCGATCGTCTCTGTGGAGAAGCGGATCGGTTTCGCTTTGCCACAGTGTGCGTATCTCCCTGTTATGTGCGCCGCGCCGTAGAAAATTTGTACCAAAAAATTCCCAAGGTCTGTACCGTCATTGGTTTTCCCAGTGGTGCCTCGACTACTGCCACTAAACTCTACGAAGCCCAAGAAGCCGTCAGCAACGGCGCAACAGAACTGGATGTCATGATTAACCTCGGCTTACTCAAAGCTGGCAACACCGATGCCGTCCATCGGGAACTGGCGGAAATTTGTGAAACCGATCGTCCCGTCAAAGCCATTTTAGAACTGAGTCGCCTCACCCCAGCGGAAATCCAAATTGCCGTCGATCTGTCCCTGGATGCGGGGGTACGTTTTCTCAAAACCGGCACCGGCTGGGCCGGAGGTGCCACCGTCGAAGAGATCCGTTTACTGCGGGAACTGAGCCGAGGCAAGGTGGGCATTAAAGCGGCTGGGGGGATTCGCACCCTCGAACAAGCGATCGCTTTAGTGCGGGAAGGAGCCACTCGGTTAGGCACATCGCGGGGGGTCGATTTGATGGAACAACGAAAACAGTAAGAGGGGGTAGATTCAGAGCGATTTAACGATGATCATCAAGACTATTTAGAGCAGGTTTTAGAGATCTTGGCGCACACCTAACTTTTACGCTGGACAAGACAATGCAATTGCATTACGATAACGTATCAATAAATGTATAGTTCTTTATAGACAGGCTTAGAGGTCGCTATGACTGTAACACTAGCCCCATGCCCAGAATCCACTCTTACCGATCGTTATCAGACTACAATTCCCGATCCTGTTCGCAAAGCACTTGGCTTGAATAAGCGCGATAAAATTTGCTACACTATCCAGCCCGATGGCAAGGTGTGGATATCCCGTGCTGATCAGACAGAAAGTGATCCCGTGCTTGGGGAATTTCTGAATTTTCTTGCACGAGATATGGAAAAGAATCCTCAACACTTGCAAGCAATGAGTTCTAGTCTACTCAGCCAGGTTCGATCCTTGATCTCTGACGTTGATCTTGATCTTGATGCACCACTTTTAGATGAGGACGAATAAGGTTGCCTGTAGATCAGCCCCTCGTTATTAACGGATGGAACATATTTGCTCATCCTTTATTTCTTGAGCAGTTTGAAGAACTTGTGATGCAGGTTGAACATCTGCGTCAGAAAGATCCTACGAATTATAAAAAGAAAAATGCTACCAAGCGTTTAGCAGCCATCGCAAAGTTAGCCTTTGATGTTATTCCTCAAGATCCAAGCCGTAGCGATTATCGACAAGGCGCTACCCTTGGAGATGACTACAAACACTGGTTTAGAGCCAAGTTTTTTCAACAGTACCGACTATTTTTTCGCTATCATCAGGAGAGTAAAATAATCCTTTTCGCCTGGGTCAATGATGAGAACTCTAAGCGAGCCTATGATAGCAATACAGATGCTTATAGCGTTTTTAGAAAAATGCTGAACAGTGGTTATCCTCCAGATCACTGGGATGACTTAATTCAAGAGGCAAAAGGTGAAACTACCCGTCTACAGAAAGCATTTAAAACAGAAATTTAGCTAACTAAAACGTGATGATACTTAGCATCAACGACAGCCGTTCTAGATCAGTTGTAAGGACTAAACTGCTGAAACCGTTGTGTGGGACGCACACCATACAACCCATTTAGAATTGTGGTAGTGAAAATATTAAAGATCAAAAATATATGCTTGGCTTTTATCAACTTCTATTCTCTCTATTTACCAATTACCCGCCCATTCTCACTATCTTAAAATCCCACTTTTTTACAATACCAATCCGCTGGACTAGAATTGATACAAGAAACACTAAAGCTCAGTAAAATAGATAACGCAACTACGAGATAGACTATTCCGATCAATATTCCTAGCTTTTTCTGGTTGACCAATAAGCTTTGCAAAAAGCGAAAACCGAAGGTACTCCCTGTAATCGCTCCCGTTAAGGCACCTATAGAACCTAAACCAATCATCATCATCAGAGGTGCGAGTGAACCTAATCCCCCACCCATACCCCATCCTTGCATGACTCCTGGAGTTCCATAGAGAGGAATAATACAAATCCACATGATCCCAACAAAACAGCCGACAATTGTTGTTGATATTGTTGGAGGTATTTTTTTGCGAATTACGCCGACAATCAGACCGATAATTGAACCAACAATACCGGCTAAGATTCCTGAGAAAAGAGTGCCAAAAACATAGGCTGATAATATGTAGTTCAACATTAACATAAATTGGACGGTGAAGTAGGATTAAAGTAACAATAATATACTCTGTAGTCTTGACCCAGTTGTTGTTCAATATTAATAGCATTTTGAGCAATCAAATATTCAAGTCTTCAAAATATTTCTTCGGTTACATTGATGCCTGCCCTCCCTTCCCACTCAAACAAGAATCATCCCCCCTTTACCCTCCCTACCGTATACACATAAGTCTCGTTGCAATCGCAAAACTTGAGTGGATCCCCCCT
>JBMTZC010000298.1:0-5203 GCA_049455215.1 Prochlorotrichaceae cyanobacterium | reverse complement strand
CTCGTCTTGGGGGGGCTGGGTTTCCTGGGTTTGGGCTTACCAGAAGCGACCCCGGAGTGGGGCCACGATCTCCGCCAGGCCTTAGATGCTTTACCTACGGGGATTTGGTGGACGGCCTTATTTCCGGGCTTAGCCCTCACCCTGATGGTGGTGGGGCTATCTTTGTTAGGGGAAGGCTTAAATGAGTGGCTGAATCCGCGAGGCTAGAGCGGGCGCGGCAACCTGGATGTCGCAAGGCTTAGACCCAATTGATGACGCGCCCTAGAATTGCGGAATTGCACCCTGATCAATTTCCGAGGTAGACACTATTTACGTAATAATAAGACTCATTGCACTTTGGCCACCTCCATGTCTCGGTTTCTGACTGAATTAAATCCTTCCAGCCCTGATCCCGAATGGGAAGCCCCTCGATCGCTTCCCTCCCCTAGTTTTCAGTCAGTGCCTACCGCTCGTCTTGCCCTAGACGCTCCCCCGATCCCCCTCAAGGACGATCCGCCCCCCGAAGAACCTCCGATCGACGAACCCTCAACAGAAACGGGGTTTGGGACAGTCTTTCGCAATTTCAACTTTATGCGGCTCTGGAGCGGCCAGGTTTTTTCCCAAATTGCCGATAAAGTCTACCTGGTGCTGATGATTATGATGATCAGTCATCGCTTTGAAGCACCGGGTCAAAGCATTAGTGGCTGGGTGTCCAGCATTATGGTGGCGTTTACCATTCCCGCCATTTTACTTGGCTCGATCGCGGGGGTGTATGCCGATCGTCACCGCAAGAAAACCATCCTCGTCCTCTCCAACCTGATCCGCAGCGCCCTCGTCCTCAGTTTGCCCCTGCTCTTACCCCTCTGTCAGGGGCTCCAGTGGCAGCAGATTCCCCTGGGCTTTTATGTCCTCCTCCTGGTGACCTTTTCCGTGTCCACCCTGACCCAATTTTTTGCCCCAGCGGAACAGGCCATTATTCCCCTCATTGTCGAAAAATCGGCTCTGCTCTCGGCAAATTCCCTCTACACCACCACGATGATGGGAGCGATGATTGTGGGCTTCGCCGTCGGTGAACCGTTATTGGACTGGGCTAATCATTGGGTCGAAACGATCGCGGGCTGGAGTAGTGGTGAAGTGCTGTTTGTGGGCTGTTGTTATGCCCTGGCGGGGCTGACCCTGGTGGGGGTGATCACCTCAGAAACCATTCCCTCCCGCTCAGACGATCGCCCCCATCCCTCTGTGTGGCAAGAAATCCGAGAGGGCTGGCAATATCTACAAGAAAACCGCATTGTCCGCAGTGCCCTCTTGCAACTGGTGGTGTTATTCTCCGTCTTTGCCGCCTTGGCTGTCCTCGCGGTGAGGTTAGCGGAAGTTATTCCCCAACTGGAATCCGATCAGTTTGGTTGGCTCTTAGCGATCGGGAGTTTGGGCATGGGCTTAGGGGCCTTTGCGATCGGACACTCCGGCGATCGGTTCGATCGCTTAACCCTCGTGCGCACCGGCAGTATCGGCATGGCCCTGTCCCTGTTGGGATTGGGGGTGGTCATTAGTCAGCACTCCTTCAACCCACTCAGTGGCGTACTCGTATGTATCACCAGCTTGGGACTGTTTGCCGCCTTTATTGGCATTCCCCTGCAAACCACCATCCAAGCCGAAACCCCAGCGGAGATGCGGGGCAAAGTTTTTGGCTTGCAAAATAACGGCGTGAATATTGCCCTCAGCTTGCCCCTCGTCCTGGCCAGCGTAGCGGAACAAACCCTCGGTCTGGGCTTAACCTTTGGTCTTTTAGGGATTGGGGTCATCTTGGGGAACCTATTGCAATCTCCTTCTGCACCGGACTAATGTTCACCGCTTTTGAGCCCCTGCTCGGACAACCCCAAGCCGTAACCCTACTGCAACGGGCGGTACAACAGGATGCCATTGCCCCCGCCTACCTCTTTGTGGGACCGGAGGGAGTAGGGCGACGTTTGGCCGCCCGTTGCTTTTTAGAACTCCTCTGTTGTCTACCTTCAGCCCGCCAACCCCAGCCGGTGGCCAGCATTATCCAAAGTCAACTGCGCCAAGGGAACCATCCCGATGTGCTGTGGGTAGAGCCCACCTACCAAGTGCAGAACCGCCGCATTCCCGCCAGCCAGGCCGCCGCAGAAGGCGTTAAAACCAAAACCCCACCCCAAATCCGGCTAGAGCAAATCCGTGAAATTAGCCGCTTCCTAGGTCGATCGCCCCTGAGTGCTTCCCGGAACCTGGTGGTGATTGAGCAAGCCGAACGCATGGCCGAGAGTGCCGCCAATGGTCTGCTCAAAACCTTAGAAGAACCGGGACAAGCCACCTTAATTCTCCTGGCCCCCAGCGTCGATGCCCTCTTACCCACGATCGTCTCCCGTTGTCAGCGCATTCCCTTCTACCGCCTACCGGAAGCGATCGTTTCCCAAATTTTGAGCAGCAGCCAGGTACAGATCACCAATCCCACCCTGATTAAAATGGCCGAAGGGAGCCCCGGAGAAGCCTTAGGGTGTGCCCACTGGCTAGAAACCCTCCCGGAAGACATTGCCCAACTGGCAGACACCCCACCCCGCACTCCCCGCTCCGCCTTAACGATCGCTAAGCAAATTGCCAAAGAACTGGATTTAGAAGCTCAGGTGTGGTTTTTAGGGTACTTACAACACGCCTATTGGGATCGCTTTCGGAGCCAGCCGATTATGCAACGCTTAGAAACCGCCCGCTTTCAACTACAGCGATCGGTTAACCCCCGTTTAGTGTGGGAAGTGCTACTGCTGGAACTTTGCTAGGAAGACCTCAGTACCAGCTTCACCTTTAATGAAGTCGCTGATAACGCAAGTATCCAGTAGATATCGCATCAGAATAACTCCGGTTCAGGGGGAGGAAGGAGTTCGTTACGATAGGACTCCAACGGAGGGAAGTCAGGGATTCCTTCATAGGACAATACAACCTCCGACCACTGTGAAGTGGAAACACGAGGGATTTGACGTAAGACTTGCAGAATCAAGCTTTGAAGCGGAACATTTAATTGCGCTGCTTGACGAATCAGATCTTGTTCAAGATCTGGTGGTAAATTGATCGTAATTTGCATCATTTTTCTCCAGTCATCAGATACAATCTTTACTCTCCCTTAATTACAGCTTCGATCGCTTTCACAAATGGGCTAACTCACCACTGATCTGAAGCTTTTTGGAGTGCTTCAAAGATCTCCATTGTAATTTATCTTTCGATTCCGGAAGCGCATGAATTGTCTCCCGTTGGGCAGGCGTTGCGATCGTTCTACCTGGGTATCAGATTTGGACAACCTACCGGGGAGATTATGACCCTCGATCGCTTAGACTATAGTTAGCTTTGGAGGATTTCAAGATGTTGAAGCATTATCCAATGATTAATATTTCGCCTGAAGTAATGGGAGGTACACCCGTTTTTGCAGGGACGCGGGTACCTGTAGCAACATTTCTCGATTATGTTAAAGCAGGAGAATCGATCGATGATTTTCTTGAAGGATTTCCCACGGTTAGACGAGAGCAAGTCCTAGATTTCTTGGATGTAATTAAAAATCAGTTTTTGGAGATTGCAGCCTGAATAATGAAAATTTTACTGGATGAATGTATCGATCGCCCTTTAGCACAAAATTTAGTAGGTCATGAAGTGAGAGTTAAGGGACTTCATCTACATCTTGTAAAATCTGATAATACAAGTCGGGATGAATGCGAAATTTAGCTTGGGAAATCAGTTGATTTAGAAGAGGTTTTATTTCGGGAATTAAACTATTTTGCTTTGCAGCAACAAGTACCCCTAACAGACCAGTAATATTTAAACCATAGCGTTTTGCAATGTTTCTACCAATTCGTTCATCAATTAACAATCGATCGGCTTTAAGTTCGATCGCTAATACGATCGCTTCTGCTTCTCCCGGATCCAGTTCAGATAAGAGGGTTAAAGCGAGTACTTGATCAACAATTACTTGAGTTTTAATCCAATCAGCGGATTCAATTAACGTGAAGTCAATCCCAAACTTTGTCAATTCACGGAGTTCTTGATAAACCCGCTGGGGGATAATCACACAGCGGGTTTATCAAAATGGATAATTGACCAATCCTCAAAAGATTGCTAATAGGGGATGTATCACTCACAATAATCATTGCCAGTTATTCTGTCTAAGGCTTTCAATGTCCGCTTTGTAGTCATCAATACCATAGTGAATAGACAGACCACGATCGAATAGGAGTTCTTGAAATTCTAATTGAGAGATTCCAGCAATGTGACTGGCAGTACCTAAGGTGATCAATTCCTGCTGAAAGAGGGCAATAGCAATTTCTCTAAGCCAGTCTGACTGGGATGGTGGGTTGATAGTATCAGGGATTTCTAAAGTAATTTGCATAATTCTAATCTCTAGCGATCGTGTTCAACTATTGTAATTTACCACAACGATCGGAGCGATCGTACTGTCGATCGTTTGCTAGCCTAGAGAACAGGTAAACCAACCAGTGGGAGTGTGCCTTGGGGGATGTCCCGCAGAAGATGGCTATCCGGGAGTGCTTCACCGTTGGGCAGGCGTTGCGATCGTTCTGCCTGGGTATCAGATTTGGACAACCTACCGGGGAGATTATGACCCTCGATCGCTTAAACTCTTAAAAGATAGTTGTTCAAGCAGGTGATTTATGGTTCAGCTAGGGATTCGATCACAACAAGACAATTTAGAAACGTTGAGGTTGCTCATCCAAGGGGCGATCGATCGGGAGATTCAGCAATTGCGATTAAGTTTGGAAAAAAGCGATCGTTGTTTACAGGAATTTGAGGAAAAATATCACGTTTCGAGTCAAATTTTTTTAGAAAATTGGTCAGCGGAAGATTTAGAAGGGGGTGACGAAGAGTATATCACCTGGATGGGTGAAATTAAGGTAAGAAGCCGAATTTTGCAGAGCTTGCAACAATTGGAGCAGCTTGAGTATGTTATTGAGTGATTATCAAGCTAATTTGATGAGAGTTATTCAAGGTTTTGTTGATGCTGGGTGGGCAACTGGTTTTGAATTTGGAGTAGATTTGCGATCGAGAACAGTAGGCTTTATCAAGGGTAAAATTTTCTTCCAGAATGGCTCTTGTTTGCATTTTAGAGAATATATAGATGTACAAATCAAAATTGAAAAACTAGCCTATTCATTTCACTATCAAAAATCTGATGGCAGCTTAATTTTTCGCTATGATAATGCTATACATAAAC
>JBMTZC010000297.1:0-5263 GCA_049455215.1 Prochlorotrichaceae cyanobacterium | reverse complement strand
TGGGACGGCGCTTTGGCCCCGCCAACCTCAATATTTTTGATGGGGCTGCCTCCGTGAACCATCGGGGTAGTTATGCCTATGATGACGAAGGAACCCCCGCCAGCACCACCCAACTCATTCAAGACGGGGTCTTAGTCGGACGACTGCACTCCCGCGAAACCGCAGGTAAATTAGGGGAAGCGCCCACCGGTAATGCCCGCTGCTTGAACTATCACTATCCCCCCATTGTCCGCATGACCAATACCTGGATTGAACGGGGAGATACCCCCGTGGCAGATTTATTCGCCGATATTGAAGAGGGAGTCTACGCCTGCAATTGGTTGGGAGGCATGACCAATGGTGAAATGTTTACCTTTGGGGCTGGCGAAGCCTGGATGATTCGCAATGGCCAACTGGCGGAACCGGTGCGAGATGTAACCCTCTCGGGCAATGTCTTTAGTACCCTTGCAGACATTGAAGCGATCGGCAATGATTTCTTCTGGGATGAGTCCGGAGGCTGTGGCAAGTCTAACCAAGGGGGATTAGCCGTGGGCTGTGGCGGGCCGAGTCTACGGATTCGCAATGTTGTGGTGGGAGGAGATGTCGATTAACGGCAAAAAAGTTGACAGGAAGTGCTGGTTTTAAGAGCGGTCTGTTTCCTCTACGGAGGATAGCTATACAACTTACGAATATTCAGTTGAGAGGTCGATTGATTGAAACCCTATTTTTCTCTGATTACCAGTACGGTTGGGCGGGCGATCGCGCTAGAGCGATTACTCAAATCTCTCGAGACTCAAACCTATCAAGCTTTTGAATTGATTCTCGTCGATCAAAGTCAAGACAATCAGATTCAGTCCTTAGCTCGTCAATATCAGTTCACTTTTCCCCTTCAATATATTAATGCACAAAATCAACAGGGTGTATCTATGGGGCGAAATCTAGGGTTGCAACAAGCAAAGGGAAATCTGATTGCAATTCCTGATGATGATTGTTGGTATTCGCCCCTGGTTTTACAGACTGTTACCCAATGGTTTGAGGAGAACCCAAGCTATGAGGGTTTATGTGGACGTTCCGTTGACTTAGAGGGAAAGCTGACATCCTGTCGATGGGATAATAGATCAGGAGATATGAATAAGCACAATATTTGGCGTCGGGCTATTGGCTCAACTATTTTTCTGAAAGCTCGGGTCATTCAAGAAGTTGGGTATTTTGATACGCAATTGGGGTCTGGTACTCATACTCCCTGGCAATGTGGAGAAGAAACAGACTATCTCTTACGGGCCTTAGCTCAAGGCTTTAAGCTTTACTATTCTATTGATCTAGAGATTTACCATCTTGAACCGATTCTGGCATATCCCCAAGCTTTAATGAAGCGTGCAAAAGGATATGGCTTAGGGTATGGGTATATGTTACGCAAGCATCGCTATCCTATTCCCTTTATGGTATGGCAAATTATACGACCTCTTGGGGGAACAATCCTTAGTCTTGCTGAGTTTAAAATAGATAAGGCCAAGTATTATTGGACAATTGCCCTGAGACGATTGCAAGGAATGCTCATGTCTAATGAAAATTATCCTACTTGACCCTTACTTTTACCCCTGTATGGGAGGAATTGAAAAAGTTGTCTATAATCATGCCGAAGCCCTGGCTCACCATGGTCATGATGTACATGTGGTGACTAGCTATTTGAAGTATCCCCGTGGGATCTACTCGGATTTGCCTGACCAAGAAATTCTTCAGCCTGGTTTTACAATCCATCGCCTCCAAGTTTTACTGAGAATGCCATTTCCTGGTTTTGTTTACCCCAGTCGAGGCGGAGTAATCATTCCTCAGTTAAAGCAGACGATCGCTGCCCTTAAACCTGATGTTATTCATGCCCATAATATTGGTGCTCCTGCTTGGGCTTATGTAGGCGTGAGTTATGCCCTAAATCAAACTCAAAAGTCTAAACCTGTCAATTTTTACTACTCTCCTCACTTGCATCCCAGTCGTCTTACCAAGTCTGCTTTTGAGTTTTTGAATCCTTTCTTACCTCAGAAACTTTTTTATCATTACCTCAATGCCCGTCCACTTCGACAAGCGAAACGGATTTTTGTGCTGACTCCTGTTGAACAAGAGTATCTATTACGAGAATTTAAAGCGGCTACATCAACACCTATTTCCTGCTTACCCAATGGAACTACACCTCCAGCTCTTTTCCATCAGCGTCTATCAATAGCATTAACCAACGTCAATATCCTTTTTGTCGGGCGAGTTGACGATCCTCGAAAAGGATTTGCAGAACTACTAGTGGCAATGCGACAAATTTGGCAGCAGTTGGCTCACTATTCCATTACCTTAAGAGTAGTTGGATCCATTTCTGAGAAGACTCAGACTCATTGTAAAGCTGAATTTGGCGATCGTATTGTGATTAGGGGAGTCTTATCGGAATTAGAGTTAGAGGCTGAATATGCCCTTGCAGATCTCTTTGTGATGCCCTCTCAATACGAAGCTTTTGGCATTCCCTTTCTTGAAGCTATGCGCTATGGGGTTCCTGTCCTGGGGACTCAAGTGGGAGGGGTACCCTATGTTGTTCCCCCTGAAACAGGAATTCTGATTCCACCAGGAAATTCAACGGCGCTCATCCAGGCACTCTCCCAACTTATTCCGAATCACCAAAAACGTCATGAATTGGGACAAAAGGGGCGTGCGTGGGTTAAACAATTTTATTGGTCAAATATTATTAAACAGTTAGAGTCTTTTTATCTCGAGGATCTCAGCGTTTGATAACTATGAAATATTTTATATATCTTGTTCAAGGTCAAGCCTGCTACGTTAAAAAGTACCTACATTTAGCCGATCGAGTAGATGCAGATGTATTGTTTTTAACCTACGATTATCCTTTGGAAGTAACTACAATCAGCCAGAAAAAATGTATATACTTGCCCAATTCTACCTGGACAGAGGGACGTAATAAGCTTTTAGAAATAGCAATAAATCAAGCTCAGTCCTATCAATACTATATTTTTTTAGATGATGACGTTGAATTTATTAGGGGGACTTGGGATTTATTTGAAGCAGAAATCTTATACTATAAACCAGCGATCGCTATTCCAGTTTTCCCCAATACAACTAATTCACCTGTTCATCTCAGTAAGGTAACAGATTTACCTATTCTTAGAAATATTGGCTTAAGCTTCCAAGCTTTTTTAGTTAATGATCAACAACTGATTGCATTCCACCGTGATGTTATTAACGATGGCATTATTCTTCCGTATCAAACTAAATTTGACTCAATATCTTGGTGGGCCGCTTGTGAAATCCAAGATATTCTAATTCAGAATTTATATCCATCTGTTGCCATTCAATTCAATCTTATAGAACTTTCTAATGATTTAACTGAGCGCTATAAAGATTCACATCAAGGTGGTTTAAGTTATAAAATACTGATCCGAACCTGGCTGGAAAAATCATTCTCCAATTCTTATCAGAAGCATATAAAAGATGTTAACTATGGGAATGTTTATCCAAAACCAGTAAAATATGGATTTAAATTATTGATCACTCTGTGGCGAACCTTCCTGTTTGTCTTGCTATTTAAGTGTGCTAAGTCTGGTGAATATAAACTTTCTCCCCATGAAGTATTGAGATATTTTAGAGACAACTCCGTTTTTACTCTTCAGTATCAATCAAGGCGGTCAACTTTAAGTTGATAACTGTTAACTTAAACAGCGAATGGCTTCTAACATGCCCCGGGCTTTATTTAAGGTCTCTTCATACTCCGTTTCTGGTTGGGAATCTACTACAATACCGGCCCCGGCTTGGACATAAACCCAATGCTCATCTGAAGCCCCATTTTTTTTGGGTTGAACCCACATGGTACGAATGGTAATGGCGGTATTGAGTTGTCCTTCAAAATCATAATAGCCATAGGTTCCTGAATAGGGACCTCGACGACACCCTTCTAGTTCGTGAATAATTTCCATGGCTCGAATTTTGGGCGCACCACTGACGGTACCTGCGGGGAAGCAGGCTTTCAGTAAATCCCAGGCGGTTTTATCCGTGGCGAGGGTCCCGATGACATTGCTGACAATGTGCATAACATGGGAATAGCGCTCAACAATCATTAAATCATTGACCTGCACCGAGCCAATCTCACAGACTCGTCCTAAGTCGTTACGCCCCAAATCCACCAGCATGACGTGTTCGGCACACTCTTTGGGATCTGCTAGCAAGTCCTGCTCCAAAGCTTGGTCTTCTGCGATCGTTTTCCCCCGTTTCCGGGTACCCGCAATGGGACGGACGGTGGCCAGCTGAGCTTCTCCTACTTCTGATCGCTCTGCTTTGACCATGACCTCTGGGCTAGAACCAATGAGTTGCCAATCTCCAAATTGGAAATAGGCCATGTAGGGGGAAGGGTTGACTAACCGCAGCGATCGATAGAGGGCAAAGGGATCGCCTTGGTACTGGGTTTGCAAGCGCTGAGACAGTACTACCTGAAAAATATCCCCAGCGCGAATGTATTCTTTAGCGGTTTCAACGTTCTGGCAAAAAGCAGTGGGAGTGGTATTGCTCTCGAATGAGGCCTCGGAAGCACTAGACCCGGATTTCCATTCCAGGAGATGGGTTCCTTCCTTCAGAGGTTTTTGTAATTGATCGACTAAGCCCTGTACCCGATCGCAGGCTAAGGCATAAGCTGTTTCCAAGTCAGTTTCCTGACGTAAATCCGCATAGGCGATCGCCCAGATCTTGCGCTGCACCTGATCAAAAATGAGTAAGCTATCCACCTGCATCCAACAGCCATCGGGTAAATCCTCTGCCTGACGGGGATGAATCGGTACTCGGGACTCAATCCACTGAATGATTTCATAGCCCCAAAAGCCAAATAGCCCCCCAATCCCTGGGGGCAACTCTGGGATTTGCACGGGCTGATAGGGGGTTAAACACTCGGTCAAAATCTGAAAAGGATTCCCCGTCAATTGGAGTTCGCGGCCATCCCGAAATCGCTGCCAGGTTCGATCGCCTCGGGTTTCTAGGATCCAAAGCGGATTACAGCCCAAAAAACTATACCGGCCCAAGCTTTCTCCGCCTTCGACCGACTCCAACAAGAAGTTATAGGGTTGGTTTGCACAGACCCGATACCAGGCCGATACAGGAGTATCTAGATCCGCCACCCATTCTTGATAGACCGGAATGAAATTACCCCGTTGAGCGAGTTGACAAAATGTAGCAAAGGAAGGGGAGGACATAAGCGGATACAGCAAAATAGATTCCCAAGACCATGTCCTATCCTAGCAATGAATGG
>JBMTZC010000296.1:0-5273 GCA_049455215.1 Prochlorotrichaceae cyanobacterium | reverse complement strand
TGATTGCAAAATCGTTTGAAGAGAATGACGATCGGTATGACGATCGATAGAGATGGTTGATAGAAAACCGCATTAGGTAAGGCTTTCAGGGATTTACCCCCATTCTCCCGGTGCGTCTATCAACCAAAAATCAGAAAATGATTGATAGAAACGATCGATAGAAATGGAGGTAAACATGGTTACCGCTGAGCAAATTAGGAAGACGGCGAACAGCATGGGGCACTACCCCAACCGCTGGGAATGCGAAGAAATCAAGACCCTGTACCGGTATATGCCAACCAAGGGCAAGGTAGACTTACCCAAGCTGAAGGCGATTATTGGGCAGTATTACAGGGTTTCCCGTTAGAATAGGGTCACGATTAATTTTTGGCTTATTTTTGATAAATCATGACCATTACGATTAATCACCCTCAAACCCTCTCCCCGTCAAGCTTTCGCAATGGCACGTAAACTGATTTCTTCCCATACCAAAGCGCTAATCCTGGCTAGGTGCGATGTAGAAGGCACTGAGGCGGTAGCAAAAGATTTGAACCTTCACCGAGACACAATAGCAAGGTGGAGGATGGCGCTAGGTTCGGATGACAAATTGCGATCGTACTATCAACAAATCCTGGACAAACGGATTGAATTCTTAGTAGTCAAACAGAATGAACAGATAGAGGATGGAATATCGGTAGGGTTAATGAAGTGGCTGAGTTTTATGCAGTCATGTGCAGAAGAACTAGACCCCGCCGATCCTGATGCTGCTAGTATTGCAGTTAAGGCCAGCGAGGTCTTTTTAGAGATGTTGATTGTGATAAGACAAGTTAAAGCCAGAACGCAACAGCAGCAATCCGCCGGGAGCGATCGTCAATTAAAGTCGGCTCAGGCTTGACGCTTGAAACGGTATAGCTTGGAGCCTTTTACCCATTCTCCTTGCCAATCTCCTAGTATTTGGTCAAGAGTGGCTATAGTTCCAGGAACATAGTCACCGGGAAGAAGCACAACAAAGCCGACTAACTTTAAGATGTCTTTCGCCACAATACGGGCACAACGATCGCAGGCATTCTCGAAAGTGCCAAGAAAGGGGGAATGGATAATTCTCCCATCATGGTAAGAAACTTCAATCCAATAGTCGGGGTTCATTAAATATCTCATGGCTGAAACCGCTCCTTGAGCCGTTCCTTGAATAGCTGCACTTTTTCCGGTGGAACCTCATGAACGGTTTCCCCACCATGCAAGTTTTCTACCATCAGAGAAATGACCATGTAATCGTTCTGTTCAGCAAGGCGGATATAGGGCTCAATCTCGGCCCTGGTGCTGAAGGTATTGTGAACGACAATCAGCGGCACATTAACCCGCATAGCAGAAAGAACCTCCTTTTGACACCATTGATGAGCCTCACCAATATTGGCAAGGTCAAAAAGGTAATTACCAAAAACATCGTAGAAATAATCATCGGCGGCAACGATAAAAACCTCGGGGTCAAGGCTGCCGATAATTTCAGCAAGTGTCGTTTTGCCGGCACCGGGAGCACCTGCAACTAGAATTAAATATCTCACAATAGACCCCCAATAAACGATCGGGCTTGCTGCAGATGCCATTCCCGATCGCTAAACTTATCGAATTCCTCAGTGGAACAAAACCAACAGCGTCCAGAATCATCTTCTACCGAAGCGCCAATAATTCCGCCGTTGGGAATTGCAAGACGAATGACAAACCCATTAAACTTTGCTGCATACTCATCCAGCAAAACCATAGCAGGATCCGCCTTGAACCATTGGACTGATTGTTGATTTGCAGTGGTAGTGTCTGCAAACTGCTCTATGGATAACTTGGCTGCGTTTTGTTTTCGTTCGCTGCTCCATGTTGCCGTATATTCTTTTAATTTTTCAGCAACTTCGGATGGCTGCCCTTCACAAAGACATAAGCAAAGACAAGCAACTTGAGAGTCAGATAATGACTCGAATAATTTATTCAAATTGGTCTGCGTGATTTTCATTGGTGTCGTGTCCTCTAACTAAACTTTGACCTGTGCCGCCGAACTCTTTCAGCAGGGGAGAGCGGACGATCGCCTATTCGGGGTCTACCGGCAGGATTACCGCTAAGGCTAAACCAAATCCCGCAGACTGGGCACGATCGCCGATCGCTTCCCCGTGAGTAAGTTTTTCTGCTTCCACAATTTGGGCAGTCCATAAATCTACATTTCATCACCCCCCTTTATTTTATCAGGGACTTGCTAACAAGCAATAAACCTATTTATTCCCTCCATTGTAACAAAAAACGCACAACAAAGGTAGAGCGAATACTATATTGCGGTGCTAGTATCGGGGCAATGTGATCGCTCTGAAATCATGCAGACACTAACGGTTATCGCCACAGACAATAACGCCAACCGAAATGGCGGAAGATTTAGCTATGTTGAGTTGGAAAGAATTTCTAAGTTGCTGCCCAATGTTCCGGTGACCTTTGACCATTCTGAGCAATATGCGGATGGACGGGGCAGGGTAAAGCGGGCATGGATGGAACGCGGGGATATGAGTGAGATTGAGAATCCCCCGGAAGCTTTAGCCAGAGAAGGTTATTGGAAAGTATTGGCCGAGTTGGAGATAGAAGGCATTGAGCCAAAAGCAGGCGATGGAATCAGTATCAGTACAGCTTACAAAACAGAGCGATGCCCCGACTGTGATTGTGATGCAGAGGGTTGGTGGGCTTGCCCGCGCCCAATGGGAAAAATCCAGGCTCAAGGTTTTATTGAGCGGGTTGGGGTTGCTGACTGCTTCGAGCTTAGTTTTGTACTGATTCCAGCAGTCAAAGCCGCTAAAGTCCTGGGGCAACCCGTAGGCGGAACCGGTATGGATTCCTTGGACTCTGTACCAAATCAATCAATCAATGGAGATTTACCTATGCCTGATAAACCGTTAATTCGTTCGAGTGATGTTGTCGGCTCTGAGCCTACAGTACCCGAAGTGAAAAAGCCGATCGCTGCCGATAAAGCACCTGAAAAAGAACCTGAGAAGGTTGCCGAAAAAGCGATCGAGGAAGCGCCAAAAGTTGCAACGGATTCTAAGGAACCCGAAGTTAAAGAACCCGAGGGACTCACCCTGACCCCCGACGAAATCAAGACCATGCTTGAAGCTCAGGCGGCGCGGGATAGCCAGTTGGCTGAATTGGCAGAAGAAAGCCGGAAACTTCGCGAGGAACTGGAAGCATCCCGTAAAGCTGCTGATGCCGCAATCAAAGCCGCTAAAGAGGCTGAACTCAAAACCCGACTAGGAGCCGCCATGCCAACCCCCTCTTTCAATACAGTTGCCGCCCCAACCTCCAGCGACAAGCTGATGCAAACCGGTTTACTCGGTGAGTGGATGGCAATTCGCGATTCTGCAGAAACCAAACAGGTGATTTTCGATCGTGGTACTCGAATTATTGAGCACCGCGACCAAGCAGAAAGTTTCCAATTCTGGAAGCGGAACAAAGAAGCTTTACGCCCTGAAATTGAACGGGCCGCTAAAGCTGACGGTTTCCTGATGGGTAGTCGTGATGCTGCTACCGCAAAATCCGACATTAGCTCAATGCTTCTGGATCACCTGTCCATGCTCATGCGTACTACTCACCAGAGCCGTCGGGTGTACTGGCAGTTTCCTACCGTAGTGGAGGACTTCACCCGTGGCCCTGGCGACACAATCCAAATCCCTCGATGGACGTACAACGCTGAACCGACGGCAACGACTGATTACACGCTGACCCCTGGTACTGCACTCGAAACCGATATGCAGAACTTGGCAACTTCTGAAGTTTCCATGGTGCTGCAAGAGCTTGGCTTAGGTAAAGCGAGTGTTTCAGGATTTGAGCCCGTTGGGATCCCTGAATTCTGGATGGCCCGTAGCGTTTACTCCCTGGAACAAGCGGTAATGGCGCGGTTGGGGCAGTCCTATGAAGTCTGTTTAGACCACTTAATCCGTACCAAATACTTCTCCACCCTTGGCGTTTTGTACAACGATAACGGCTTTGTTACCGCTACCCCTGGGGATGTCGGTGTTGGTGACGATGGCACCATGACCCAATCATTTTTGCATAGTGTCTATGCCTACATGAGCGGTCAGAAAGTGCCTACGTGGATGGATGGTTGCTACGGTTTAGTAATGCACTCTACCGCCGCTGGACAGTTCCGTACCGATATTGGTGAACAGTTACGCCCCACCACTATGAGGGATGTTGAAGAGTTAACTAACTTACTGCCTCAAGTAGCCCTGGAGGGTAATGTCGTTGGATACCTGGGCAAGTATTGCAACTTCCACATCTTTGAAACCAATGCCCACTCCCTCGGTACTAACGGTACTGAAGGTGCTCAGAATGAAACTTTTGGCACCGGTACCGTTTTAACTCGTTCCTCGATCGCTTTCGGTAATGCTGCCGTTGGCCGCGGGATTGCAATGCCTCCCCAAATCCGCAAAGACAGCAATGATGATTTCGGTCGTCTTGGTAAATTTGTTTGGTTGAGCCATGAAGCTGTTGGCACTCTCGATGTGGATCCTAACAATGACGCTTCTGAGCAACGCCGTGTTTGGGAACTTCGCACCATTGACGTAGCAGTTTAGGGGGGTGAATCATGGGTATTCCGATAGAAACAATTAAGGCGTTAAATTTGCGCCCCAATCTCTACGGGGTACTCTGCTCCGTTGACGAAAAGGGTCAGCTTGTACCCTACAATCCTGACTCTGAACCTGAACTGAATCAACTGCTGGAAGAAAAACCCGACCCAGAAGAGGCAGCGATCGTTTACCCTGAACCTTTGCCATTATCTGAAGTATTGCCAGTTGAAGAAGCTGACAGTATTCCAATGGAAACATTAGAGCCACGGGTAAACGATTGGCATAAAAAATACGCTGATTCCGGTTGGCGGGGCATTAAAGACGCGGTTGAACAAATTGAACAAAAAACAGGTGAGCCGTTCGATCGTGGACACCAATCTTGGGGAGAAGCGATCGACGACATCATCATTTGGGAACAGTTACTACTCGAACAAGGACTTCTCTAATCATGGCTGATACCTCTATTGAATATTTGCTCCGCTCAATTATTAGCGGTGGGAAACTCCAGTATCAGGAATCCACTGGGCCCGACCTGCTGGACACCAACAATAACGAGTTAATTAACGGCAACACGACTGCTTCTGCAGTCAATGAATTATCCCTAACCAATGCAGCAACGGGTAACCCTGTATTGCTCTCCACTTCTGGAGGGGACACAAATATTGGGATGCAGGTTAGTACCAAGGGAACCGGGGCGATCGC
>JBMTZC010000295.1:0-5311 GCA_049455215.1 Prochlorotrichaceae cyanobacterium | reverse complement strand
GTGGCCGTCCGGGGCTACAAGGAGGATGACACCCTATGGCTCGACTGCGAAGCCTGGAACAAAACCGCCGACATCATGGCGGACTATTGCAAGAAGGGCAGCAAAGTCGGGCTCTCCGGCTCCCTAAAAGCTCAGAAATGGGCAGACAAAGAGACTGGGGCGCAGCGATCGAAAATCGTATTTAATGTCAGTCAACTGACTTTATTGGGTTCCAAGGCAGACAGCCAATCCTCCAGTTATGACGATGCGGCATTTTAGGAGGAAACATGGAATTTCTACACCGGACTAGAGACGGGAGAAAAATCCCGTTGAGGGAGATGGGTGATATTCACCTACTGAATACCATCTCCCTTATTGCAAGTAAAGCTAAGGCAGGTGTCATTGCCAGCCGTGGTGGTGGTAGCAGTCCGGATGACTTTTGGTATGAAGAGGAGCACTTTTCCGGAAAAGATGCCCTAGAGTATCTTTCCTACGATCGCTACTTAGAAGAGGCAAAACGCCGAGGACTAGCCTAAACAACATTCCAGGGTAACCCCCTGGATTTTTTTTGCTAAAATCAATAAATCGGTTTATTGAAATCAAATGCAGAAAAATCGAAGGGGCCGTCCACGGAACAACAGCAGTCCTATAGGTCTGTACCTAATTGAGCCACTCCATGAGGCGATCGTCTTGTTGGCTCAGGGTCAGGGACGCAGTCGTTCGGGAGTGTTATCCAAAATTCTGGAGCAGGCACGATCGCAAGGTTTGTCCCCGGTGGATTACTCCCCGGAACCTACCCTAAAAATCAATTTTAGGATTGGGGATAAATCCCGCCGGTGGATTGAAACGATCGCTGATCAGCGAGAGCAAACCCTGAGCCGGACTGTAAATCAAATTCTTTCGGCAGCACTAAGCGCCGGATTGTTGGAGGCAAGCAATGAAAATCCCACCACGGACTAAAAAACTATTGCGGGAAGCGATCGCCCGCTATCAAGCCATGAAACAAAAGCAAAGTGAGGATAAAGAATGCCAGAACCGGAAAAAATTCCATACGCGATCGTTCACAAAGATAAATTAATATCGGCAGACGATCGCCTCCCGGAAGATTTGGATATTGTCGTGGTTTACGTGGGACTGTATCCAGTTGTTGCCATGCGGATGGATGGCGCTTGGTACTCGGTAACCGTAAAGAAAAATATCAAGCTTGCCAGGATAGAGGAACGAATTGTTTTCTGGGCTGAGATACCCAGAATCGTAAAAATCCAGGAAAACCCATGAGTAAAGAATTGCGATTAATCGCGGATGGATGGCTACCTGCTTTCAGATGGCGATCCCCCATTAGACACCTTGTCTTATCCTGTATTGGTGGGGAGTTGGTATTAACCACTTTTTTTTCTATCAAAGTCTTCAGTTTTTACGGATGGTTCAACCCCGTTACCAATTTCCAAGACCAATAAAAAGCGACCGCCCCGCCGTATCCCCCAGGACGATCGCTCCTAACAAAATCAATGCAGTTTCAATCCAATAAAAATTATAACAATGAGAGCAATCATTACCGCCACAAGCGACCAAGTCGAAGACTACAAGGAAGCTATCGAAAAAGTTTTCGGGTTTTGCCCAGAGCCTAAAAACAGCGCTTACGTGTTGGAGTTTCCCGAAGACCAAGCGCTTAAAACCTTCAGGCAACTTGAGGACGAAATAGACGCGATGGACAGCCCGCCAATCAAAGGGCTCCTGCTTTCCCTAATAGACGATAAAAGCTTTTTCTTGGAGATTTGCGACTAATGAAAAAACTCCAGATTGAATCATTTTCCCTGTCTCTTGAGATGGACGGGGACAGTCCCAGAAAAGTTTGGGTGCCATCCCACTGGGACAATTTATTGCAGGACAAAGTTCTAAAAGAAATCGAAAAATTGACGGGGTTCAAAGTATCGATCGCTTTTGTGGACTTTGACGATTGCGACTACTGGATATGGAACCTCTACTCCCATGTCTAGCATTTTTGAACTGCTCCGAGGGCACCATAAGGCATTTCACCTCTACTGCTATATCCGCTCAATCGCAGACCAGGAAAGCGCCAGCGGAGAGGCACTATGCCAGGCTACGGGACTATCCAGGGAGGAAGTGAATACCGAGATTCAAACACTGGTAGCCAAGGGGCTCATGTTCTATTCACGAGACGATCGCGCCTATAAATTAATCGAGTTTTAGTCTCCATCATGGCCCCAACACGGGGCTTTTTTATTGGCTTAATTAATTATTTTCTGCTATAATCTAATCATTGAGTTGGAGGAATTATGGAAAAACGCAAGCGGGGACGGCCCAAGACTGACACGGTAACCGTAGTGGTAAGACTGCCATTACCCATCAAGGAAAAAGCCGTCAAAATCGCTGAATCTGAACAGCGATCGTTAAATAGCCTGATCTCGATCGTAGTTCAGAAGTTCGTGGAGGAGCAGGGCAATGACTAGGCTTTACGCCACCACTGAAGGCGTTAAACACGGGTACAATACTGCTTCCCTGCAAAGCCTCATTGATGCCGCCGTTGACCGTAACGAAGAAACGGTGATCCACATTCAAAAGGATGGCGAGTGGATGCCCCACATCAAGGTTATTCCGACAAAGCCAATTTATAAGTTAGTTCCACTGCAGAAAAACGATCGCTAATCAACACGGCCCCACCAGGGGCTTTTTTATTGGAAAAATATTTTTATTATTCTGCTAAAATTGTGCTATCATTATTTTAGTAGACAAGGAGAGACGCAATGGCAAAAAAAATGAGCGCGGTACTGCTCAGGCTAGACCCGGAACTAAAGCGCAAAGCTGAGGCGTTAGCGATCGTTGACGATCGTTCGCTGAACAAGTGGATGATTCAGCTAATCAAAAAAGCGGTGCAGGAGCAAGGACAGGAGGTGACGAAATGAATATTCGAGTTGTAAAACAAAGCATTAATTTTTATCAGTCTTTCCCTTTGTATGGCCCCGGCAAGGAAGAAGTATTGCTTGACATGTCAGGGTTTATCCCGTCCAAGGAAGAAGCGATGAAGATACTAAAAGCTGCTGAACAAGTGCTGAGTATGGATGATTCGCTTATTGAGCTTGAAAATGACGCATACCGAAACTACTTGCAGCATGAATGTCAGCCTAGTGTTAGCAGACAACCTATGAAGCCTAAGAGTGGCTATGTTTATCTTGCCCATGCCAAGCACAGTGATCGCTATAAGATTGGCTACTCCAAAAAGCCTATACAGCGTGAAGAACAGTTAAAAGGACAATCCCCAGAGCCTATTACATTTATTCACACGATCAAGACTGATGACATAGAAAAGCTTGAATCCGATTTACATTTGCTATTTCAGGAAAAACGAGTTCATGGCGAATGGTTTGACCTGTCTGAATCGGATGTCAAGTACGTCTTAAGTCTAAAATAAAAATAGCCCCAAGGCAGCAACCAAGGGGCCGGAATCTTTAGAGCAGTAAGGAAACTTTTCAGTGAACGTACAACAACAGAATCCGCAGCAGAGGAGACTGATGAGTTGCAAATGACCAACTACCAACAGAAAAGCTCTGAGATAGGAGAGACACTAATGAACCGCAAAACACAGGAGTATTAAGCAGTGACCAACTACCAACAGAAAAATTCTGAGATAGAGGAGACACTCTATGAATCATAGCACAAGACCGCTACAGCACTGGGAACGGCAAGGATTAATCTGGACGGCCAAGCTATCGCCTACTCAAAAATTTGTGCTACTAGCCTATGAAAGTTTTGCCAGCGCTGACAGCCATGAATGCTTCCCAAGCTACGGGACGATCGCTGAAAAGACTGGCTACAAAAAGCGAACGGTAATGGAAGCGGTAAGCGAGTTAGTCAAGCTGAAAATACTGGCTAAGGAGTCGCGGTTTCGTCCCAACGGTTCCCAGACTAGCAATAATTACCGGATTATTTATCACACTTTAATCCAGATGAGCCTAAGGGGTGATCCAAGCGCACCCCCCCACTACACTTTAATGCACCCTGCCAGTGATCCAGGCGCACCCCCAGAACTGATCCAATTAATAGATTTAAAAAGAACATGTGTAGAGCAGGCTGAAAATTTGGAGAAACAGCCCACACACACGGGGAACTCTGAAAATTTTGAAGACGATCGCAGTGAGACACTAGAGCAGCCTTCTAGTGAAACACTGGACAGCGGAACACTAGAACAGGAAAGTCTAGAAATTCAGACCCCTGTTAAAAAGTCAAAAACTGAAATCGAATACTTAGACTTGAATAACAATCCGGGTTTAGGAATAAGTTCCGCCGGCGCGCGCGAAAATTTGACCAGCCCCGCCGAAAATGCCCCTAAAACGCGCGGAAACGACTTAAAGGTATCTAACCCTATCCAGCCTCATAGCGTGCCCCTGAGCGAATTTATCCAGGTGTATAACAAGCACCGGGGAAATTGGCGATCGATTGGGGTGGCACCGGCTCCCGTGGTAGTTGCTGGAATATTCGGGTACCGACAAAGTTTCACGGGTACGGATGAGGAGTTTTTGGCTAAGTTCCCTCTCCTGCTGAAGGCGGCCCAGTCCAGCGGTGGCAACTGGTTCAAGTCTAAGCGGAACCCCTCTGAGATATTCCACCCCGATCGACTGCCATTAAATGATTTCTGGGAAGATGTTCAACCCGCGCCATTACCCACACCTGAACCTCAACCCCAACCCCAACCAAGTCCGGCCCCAACTCAGGGCACCATTAAACCCACCTTTTTCTTTGGAGAGATTTAAATCATGACTCGCGTAGCACCTAAAAAAGTTGAGCCCGATGATCTAAGCATCATCCAAAATAGTGACCTTGAAATGAATTTCCTGGGTCAATGTATCTGCAACCCCGATGTTGTCCCTGCCTATGTTTGGTTGCCGATTGAAGCGTTTTGGCTGGACGATCACCGCAAAGTATGGAGTGCGATCGTCGCATTGCACAAAGCTGGGCAGCGCTGCGAATTGACCCGTTTGGCATTGCAGCTTACCGACATGGGGTTGTTCAGTACAGCAGAAGCCAAAAGCCGGATTACCTATATTTTCGATGCATCAATGGCCTATCGTTCCAGCGTTGAAACGATCGACCCGTATTTCAAAGCCTTGCTAGAGGTTTACCGGAAGCGCCGCCTGGACGAGTTTACCTACCAACTCAGGGCCAAGATTAGGATCCCCAACCAAAATTGGAAGGCAGAAATCCAGGACGAGTTTAGTGACATTTTCCGGGATAGTGAATCTGCAGAATCTCAGTTTGTGAATATGGCTGAGTTTGTGGATGATGGACTCGAATCCGAATGCATCTCCACCGGACT
>JBMTZC010000294.1:0-5325 GCA_049455215.1 Prochlorotrichaceae cyanobacterium | reverse complement strand
GAGGTTCGTACCCAGAACCCCAAGGGAGTTTGCACCTCAAATTTTAAGTTAGAGAACTGACGATTTCCTCGCTCCATACCCTTTAATTATCTCCCAATAAAACCCGGATCGCTTTCAGCGCCGATCGCTTATGGCCATTGGAGACCTTGGCAAACCAATAATGGGATTCTTCGTTACTCATCTCCTGGATTCCCGCTGCAATGTTGGCAATGCGATCGGGCTTAGATAGGGGCTGCAACGCTTGAAATAGAAGCGCTAGGTTTACCCCAGATTCTTCATTCAAAATATAGGGAGCCTGCCGTTTGTAGCTTAGGGTTTTGGGATCGTACTGGTTGGCCTTCAGACAGGCATAAACCGCTTGCCGAGCCTGAACCAATTGATTCCCCTTCAATTTGCCCACTCGCTTTGCTGCGGGACGCTTCTTCTGCCCCGCTTTCTTGTAGGCACACTGGTAGAGTTCCAGGGCAAAATCATTATTTTTTAGCGGTACAACCCGTAGCTGAAACTCTTGCATAGTATACCCAAAACTGTATGATAATAACCTCATTTATCCACGTGAAGATAGCAAAAAACTAGCTGTCAGATATTCCTCTGGTATAGATTGACTCATGGGTAAGTAAACTGCTGATCTTATATCCATTTGTGCAAGGTATCTACACATCATTGGGCCCACATCTGACCAATTCAGCTTTCCTAGCCCACACCCTAAAGCAGGTAAAGCGACAGAGGTAATACCTTCCTTCTTGTAGTTTCTAGCAAGCCACTGCATCCCTTGGTCAATCCCATTAAAATCAGAATCGTTTTTCCAGTGATTTTTAGTCGGAAAAATTAAAAACCATGTCTGAGAATCTAAATCACGTAAGGCGCTAGGATCATCTGACAAGTCATACAAGACAGAAGTTTCTCGACGATGAATATAAGGATATCCCATCCGCAGTTTTTTGCTCTTACAACGATCCTGATATTCAACATAAACATCAGGAAAACGATACTTGGTGGTGGAGGCTAGTCCCTTTCCCATAACCCCAACACAATTAACACTAATGGTCAAGGTTTGCATTCTGGATAAAAACATATCTCCCTTGATTAGAGATACATTATGAGATATGGACTGCTTCCATTGAGGGAGAAAAAATCTATAAGTATCAACTATAAGTTCCACATCTGGCGGGATCCTCGTTTCCAAAGCAGATGCTGCTTTTTGATTGCCAACATAAATTGCTCGAATATATTTAGGAAGAACCCTATCTGGAACTAAGCATTCAGCCATCATTTTTCTTTTTGAGCCATCCGTATCACTCCACCATTCTTTATCGATTTCCTTTTGAATAGAACTAATAAATTGCTTTACTTTTTCAGAGGAATAGAACTCAGATGCATAACTAGCTGCATTACCACTGGTCACAAAAATATCTGATCTTTGAATAATTTCTGGTTTTATAAAAAGAATGGCAATACTGCTAACGTCTAAATTTGGGCTATGAGCTAGCCGGTATAACATTGCATTTCTAGGTTGAAAGTAAAGATTCGCATAATCCCAAAGACTCTGACCATTGGGCAGACGTTTCTCCCTCCGAGAGCTAACAATTCCTGAATCATAAACAGGAGTATACTCAACCCCTTCTCGCTCAACAGCAGCATGACTAAGGATACCCTTCTCAAAAATAGAAGGGAGATTATTGACATGGGTGATGTAATAAAGCCCTTCAATACCCGTCTTTCGAGGCATTTCACGTCTCCCTACTGAAACATCTACTGTAGAAATCACCTTACCTCCTAGAGCATATTTCGCCATACCCAGATCTTTATAATCTTTAAGCATACTAATAGCCTACCCGAACAAACAAGTCTAGTCGTTCCACGGGGTTTCGTTGTAGTGCCCCCTGAATTTCGCTGAGGGGCGATCCCGTGGTAGCGATCGCCGGTTCAAATTCAAAGCGAACTTTGAGCATAGTGCTGCCCTGTACCTCGGGGTGATTCAACAATCCATTGAGGGGAGTGGTGAACGTCTGGAAGCCTCGTAAATCCCCCTGATACTCCAAGCTGAGAAACTGCTGCCCCGTTTGAATACGAACATATTGCTCTACCTGGGGCTGAAAACGTTGAAGCAAGGGAATAGTCGTGCATAATTTCCGATAATCCATGATCTGCTCCACCGCAATTTCCAAGACGGCAATGGATTTTACCTGATGGTCATTCACCTGATCCGCCAGATCATTAAAGACCTTCGTGGGACTCCCCTGGAGATTAAATTCGGTCGGTTTGAATAGAGGTGTGGCAGTTTGGTCGTTACCTTTGGGCGTGGGAGGAGCACCAGGGGCATAAATAACCGCCGTTGTTGCTTTCTCTTCCGTTCCCTCAGCTCCGTAATCCGCTACCACCCGAAAGGGCGTTGAAGTAGTTATTTTGCCCTCGTACTCATCCGAAGGTTTGAACTGATCTCCCAAGAGTTCATTGCCCTGGTACAAACTGACGCTAACAGCCCCCTTAGCCCGCCAACGCACCCGCACCATCTGCTCTATACCTCCACTGGGTAGCACCTGGGCACTGAGTTCAATATCCTTGGGTTCCGGGGGTTTTAGAATCCCGCGACGATACAGTTCCATCCGTTCAGAAAACTCGATCGTTCCAGGAGGCGTAAGAGGTTGGGCGGTGGTTTTAATAAAGATCTGGTTCCCCATTCTCAGATCCCACTGCCCGTCCAGAAGTCCCTGACGAATGGTATCCCGGAGTTTAGACACCTCCGCATCCAGCAAAATATTGAGATTCAAGTCCTTGGCGAAGGCTTCCCGCAGGGCTTTAGTTGTCCACTGATCCAAGCCACTGGGCCAAACTTTTTGCAGGATATACGCTGGGGCAAAGGGTTGGGCTTCGTCCGGGCGAATTTTGCTGCAATCCTTGAGAGCTTTGAGAATAACATCCTGCTGATTATTTTTGCCCTTGATAGTGCTGGAATCCTGAGCCGGAAGAGGATAATGCATCAATCCTTTCGGGGCTTTGATAGGGTCTTGGGACGGATAGAACAGATGACGATACGCATTGGTCAGAGCGATCCGCACCGCTAAGTCCAACTCCCCTTCCTTTTGCTTCAGGTTTCGTTGCTGGCTTTCAGATAAGTCATCCAGGCGGTTTGGACTGCGGAGAATGGCTTGTACTGCTCTGTACTCACGGGTTAAGTCGATCGCTCGATCCAACTCCTGTTTATTGGCCAGTAAAAACAGTAAGCGATTGCGGAAAATGCGAAACCTTCCCGCCTCTCCCGTGTTATTAAAAATCTGCTCCACTAAGGGCGGTGTTCCATCGGTAGAGGTATTCAGGGTGGCTTCGTTAAAGTCAATCAGGCACAAAGCGATCGTGTCAGAGCGATCGTCCACCTCATGAGGCCCTTCCGGCCCCGAGATGCGGTCAAAGAATTTGGTGGCAAAAATGCTATCCCGCCGTTTTCGCAGTTCGTCCTTCGCTTCCGTTAGTCCGATTTGCTCTTTTTCCTCCGCAATAATCTTGTTAATAGAGGGTTCTTCCTTGAACCGAGCGATCGTTGTAACGGGGTCAAAATCCAGATACCAAGCAACCTTGGTTAAGCGCTCCAACGCCTGATCCACAAAGCCAATCTCCACATTGGGCATCAGCAATGACAGGTTCAATTCCGATCGCCGTAGCCCAGAGCTAATCCCCTGGGTTAAAGAATGCAGGAAAATGGTGCGAGAGACCCAACTTGAGAAGGGAGGCTTCGCCGCTGCCAACCAGTCCTGATCCTGCACTTGGGCATGGGCTTGCCGAGCATCGGGGTTATAAATATCCGCCTTAATGGGTAAATCCATCGAAGGACGCTGGAGGCGGGAGGTGAGATCCGAGGTAATTTCCTGCTCTACCCCAATGGGGAGATGATGGGGATGAACCATCGTCATAGGCAAGCGGGGGCCTTCAGGCTTGCTCCCCTGTTCTTGCCAGAGGTAACGCACCACGCGGGCAAAGAGCCGTAACGCCCCACGGGTACGCTGGAATTCTGGAATGGAGGCAATTTTCTTGGTCAGTAGATTAAACAGTTCCGGGTGAAAGGGATAACTCTGAGCGATCGCTTGTCCATAGGAAGCATCCTTACACCCATCAGGTAAATCCATCCGACTGGCACGATAGGCTCCCACATATTCATCGGCGGCCCGTTGAGCGGCTTGTTCACTAATACTGCTAAACATCCGCTGCTTCACGATGTTGTAAACCTCTACATCGCTGCTGGGGCTTAAGATTCGTTCCTGTCGGGCAGAAGCCCTTCTTAACTCTTGTAAATCAGTAGATTCTGGAGCAGAATCGCTTGGGGCGCTAAAAATATCCTGAGCAAGCTTATCTCGAATATCTTCAGTTTCCTGGGCAAAGGTGTCAGATGCGGAAGCCAGGGAATAAACGAAGACCAGGTTATTGCAAGATGCCGCTAAGTCCATCAGCGAGAACAAAAACGCCACCACCTGTTCTGACAGGGTACTCTGACCGATCATCTTGGCCTTAGCTGCCCTCAAATAACGGGCAACCTCATCCAGGATAATTAGAGTGGGCTGGTCAGTAATCAATCGCTCTAAAACCGAGGTGCCAGGACTAATCCCCGATTGATCTGATCCCCGTAGCAGTTGATAACCATCAATGCCACCAATCTGATAGGCAATCTCACCCCAGAGGGTATAGGTCGTAATGCCGGTCTCTGGATGGTAAGTGCCAGACTCTGGATCAATGTCCCGTCCATCCACCGCTGCCACTTGAATAGGACAAGCTGGAATCTTTTCTAGATTATCTACAAAGCGATCGAGTCCTTGAATTTCTCGCCCTTTCTTGGCAATGTGCCACAAAGCCAGTTCATCATGGGTCTTCCCTCCACCAAAACTGGTTTCGAGCCGAATGATCGGAGAACCAACATCTATCCCCGTCAAGCGCCCAAACACTTCCTCTATTAGGCACTTCAAGCCATTCGTTTCAAAGGTATTGGCAAAGAATTTCTCTGGCTGCTGGTAGGTCTGAGGCGCATTTCCTTCTACCACCAACCTGAGCTTGGCCGCAAAGAGATCTAAAGACAAATCTCCTGCCAAAATTTCTGGGCGGGGGACACAGGTTTCCAGGACGGATGACAACATGGCTAAGACTCTCACAGGATCTTATCAAGCAGCAAGATCTCTGTATCCATTCTTTGAACCAATGACGTATTTATTCCATTAATCTTCATCTTTCTTAACGACACTATTGTGGGATCCCACTTTGGATTTTTTTTGATCGAAAACAGAAATGAATTTCGATTCATTGCGGCTATAGATTAACAGGAAAATCTTCAGGATTGATACA
>JBMTZC010000293.1:0-5331 GCA_049455215.1 Prochlorotrichaceae cyanobacterium | reverse complement strand
CCCCCCCCCCCCTCTTCCGCCTTAAGTTGGTAGCCGTGGTTTAAGAGAATTAGTTTAAGAGCGCCATAGGGGTGCCCGAGAGGAGTTCCCCTATAGCTGTGTTGGAGGTAACCCATGAAAAACAAATTTCTCAGTTGGGAATTGATCGTTTTAGTCGTTGTTTTGTATATCGCCCTAGGGGATAAAGTCCTGCCGGGGGCAGCCGGAGAAACCAGCGCAAAAGTGCGTCAGTCCATCAATAATTTCGTCATTGGGCTAGTGCCTAGCTGGGAACCCTCCGTTGACCCCTACCAACGAACGGAGGACGCTCTTAAAAAAGAGCAAGGAGAAAAATAATGGCGCTATACCTCAGAGGTTGAAGTCGTCCGAAATTGATAGGACAAATAAGCGGCTAACGCTCCAATCAAGAATCCAGAAATATTGCGTACCAGGGGAACCCAGTCGGCGGTGCGGGTAATCACAGGTGCAATGCCAAAGGCGACGAAGAGAATTCCCCACAGCGGCGAGAAAATCAGAACCCATTGCCAGGCGAAAACCTGCCCCGGCTTGCGGGGATAGGCTGCAAAACCGCAAATTAAGCCCCCCAAAGTGGCGGTCACGAGGGTCAGGAGCCATTGCTCTTGAGGTAAGCCTGGAACTACGGAACAGCCATCCCGGCGTATACACTCTTCGACCACATGCAACGCATCTAGAATCGAACCATCTTCGCCATTTTCGCGGACGTAGTAGAGGTTGCCAAAACGGGTTTGAAGTTCTACCCAAAAGGTGCGAGGCATGTAGCCATAGAAGTCTCTCCCCACATTAAAACTCAATAAATTGCCGCCCCGAGGATCAGCGACGAGTAATAAACTGTGATCGTCTAAACCCCAGTAGCCTTTTACGGCCCGGCCTGGCGTGCGATCGAATTGTGTCAGTACCCTTAATTTCCACCCGGTCTCTGCCTCAAATGTGTTCAACTCTTGCACTAATTCCTGAGCCTGGCCCTCCGTCAACGCCCGCGCCAAGTCAATCACAGGAGTCTGCTCTGCAGGTAGTAAGTCCGGGTTGTCGTAGGCATGAGCCGGTAAAGCCCCTACGCCCAAGGACAGCATCAGGCTTAGCAGGGGGATCAGGAGATATTGGGCAAAGGGGTTTAGAGGGCGCTGAATCATGGTGAGGCAAGGCTCCTTAATCTCGAACAGACAATGGGTGGTGACAGCGATCGCCAGTGGCGCTGGGCAGATCCCAATCGCTGCTGTAAACTTTCTTAAAGATATATGAGATTTTATAACATTTCTTTACACTACCTTAATCGAATCTTCCCATTCTGTCCAAAACGTTACATCCATCGGTCAAAGTTGCCCGACAGGTACTCTGCTTAATGACCATTCTCCCATTCTCCAGCGCTTCAGCAAGCCTCAGGGGTTATGTGCTTTGTGCCGGGAGGATCCATGCCACGCAACGGTGCCAGTAGTCTATCTAAGCCTCACAACTGACGGAGGACAGCGGTAGCTGATCATAGGCGGGTTGCAGATCTGAATTCACTCCAGAACCCTGAGGGTATCGACATGAGCCACGCCCGCCCCCGTTTGAAAGTCAGGGCTGAAACAAGCACAGAAGAGGTATTGATCTCCTAACGCATGCCCCTCCCTAGCAAGGGGAAGTCCGTTTTGACCTTTTTCAAGGTGCCCTCCTGTTATGATAAGAAGTCAAAAATATCTGATTATATGTTGAGTTCTAATTTAGATCCCGTGGCTTTGACGATCGGTACCAGTCAAGATTCTGAAGGGATCCAACGCCTCAGTGCCCATGCTTTTTTTGTGGGTGAGCATATTGATCTCAGGGCTTTAGAGTCCACAGATCCTTTAGCTACCACACCTTTTACCTGTAAAGCAGGACAGTCGGGGATTGCGGTTCTCTTTCGGTATGGGGCGGTCATTTTCTTCAATCTAGAGCCCTTAGAAGAAGCCACTTTCCTCACAGGATTAAAACCCTTTGTCAGTAATCAGCTCGCGGAGGCCTATACGGAGTCCAATACCTTAATTATTGACCCTCGTCGCCAAGAGCGCGTCGATCCCGAAGGGATTTATTTACAAGACCTTAATGTTGAACGATTACAAGTTGTCGGAGAAATTCTCGCTAAAAGTGTAGTGCTCGATCATTACGAAACGCGAGTTGCGGGAATTTTCGATCGTATTGAACCCTTGGCTATGGCGATTCAAAATCAAGGTCGTCAACGCCCTAAAGATCGGGAACTGCTGCGCCATATTGGCGGAACTCTGTTAATCCAACAGCGCATGGTTGGCTTAGTGGAAATTGGGGAGAAACCAGAGGCGTTGTGGGAAAATCCAGATTTAGAGCGACTCTATCTCAAACTAGAAGATGAGTATGAGTTACGGGATCGCTTTAGAGCCCTCGATCGTAAGCTGGTTCTAATTACCAAAACCGCTGAAACTGCTCTAGATCTAATGCAGCATGATAGTAATCAACGCTTGGAATGGTACATCGTCATCTTAATTATTGTCGAAATTTTATTAAACGTTTACTCCATGTTTATGGGGTAGGTTCTGGAGTTTCTTCTTCTGCAAAGTACGCCTTAGATTTAACGGGATCGGGAATCATGGTTTTATCGCCCGGTTGCCATTCCACAGGGCACACTTCCTCGGGGTGGGTTTGGACGTGTTGAATGGCTTGCAGCACCCGTAAGGTTTCATCTACACTGCGCCCAAAGGCCATATTGTTAATGGTGATATGTTGCAAAATCCCTTCGGGGTCAATCACAAACAATCCCCGCAAAGCGATGCCCGATTCTGGATCGAGAACATTATAAGCTGCACTAATTTCTTTCTTTAAATCAGAAACTAGCGGGTAGGCAATATCTCCTAAGCCTCCTAGTTTTCGTTCGGTTTGGATCCAGGCCAGATGGGAAAGTTCACTATCAACGGAGATGGCTAAAATTTCGGCTCCTAAGCCATTAAATTCTGAATAACGATCGCTAAAAGCAATGATTTCTGTAGGACAAACAAAACTGAAATCTAGAGGGTAAAAGAAAAGAACAACATACTTTCCTTGATAATCGGAGAGCTTCACAGTTTTAAACTGTTGATCAATCACCGCCGTGGCAGTGAATTCGGGTGCGGGTTGTCCGACCCTTAGCAAGGTGTCGTTGGCTAAACTCATAAAATGTTGTCTCCTACGAATAAGAAATCCCCGAGGGGAAATAATTTCAGGGTTATCATGAGGGTGTTAACCCTTTGCAGGCAATGCCCTGTTCCATACGCCAGATTTTATTCTATTCTGCCTTGGATATCCCCTTAATCAGAGGGCTAAACGAGGACAAATTAACGAAACTTAGAATTCTTTACGTCTTTAGGCTGTTTAGCCGTAATATATTAGACCTAACGTTTCCTGGCAACGATCGCCGATTCGCTGTGATGTTTTATTCCTGAAGGACACCCTATGAGCAGTAACTTAACGCCTGAATTGTTTACTTTGTTGTTCATGCTCAGCACTGGATTTCTCTATCTGCGAGGTCGCAGGCAACAAGGTGACTTTACAATTCAGTTAGATGAAGCACAGGATACCCTAGAAACCCTAGAGGCAGAAAATGCGGATCTGACTCAGGAAAAAGCAGATCTGGAAGGGCAACTCCAGGAGGCACTTCAGGGCAAGTCAACCCTGCAAAGCCAAGTCAACACCCTCACAGAGGCAAAGCAAACGGTAGAGAAGTCTCTGAGCGATCGTCAAGGGGAGTTACGGCGTTTACAAACTGAACTGCAGCAGCTACGGCAAGCCCAGCAAGAGGGGCAAACCAACTTGGCTCAAGCGCATACTCAACGGGATGCGTTAGAACAGCAGGTCCAAACCCTAAACCAAACCCATCAGCAAACCCTGCAAGATCTACAGCAGGAACGCCAAACCTTGAGAACCTTGACCCTCAGGCTGCAGACCGCAGAAGCGGATCTCAACCAGGCACAACAGAATTACACCGCAGCCCAGGCAACGGCTGCTCAATTAGAACAGACCCTGGCAGAAGTTCAGCAGGGACAGCAAGGGTTACAAAACCAAGTGAAAGAACTAGAAGAGTCCCTAGCCGCCCGATCGACTCAATGTGATCAACTCCAGGCCACTTTGGCCCGTCTAGAAGCCGATCGTCAGGCGAATCTGCACCAAGCCAGGGAGGAGCAAACTAAGCTTGCGGATCAAATTGTTCAGTTAAATCAGGAGCGCGATGCGCTGACGGCGGAGCAAGGGAAGCTTACGGATCAGGTAGTGCAACTAAATCAAGAGCGGGATGCCCTCACGACAAAATTAGAGGAAACTTCGACCACGATCGCAAACCAGACGGCGGAAATTCAGCAACTCACCCAAACGTTGCAAAACAAGGATCAAGAGCAGGAAAACCTGAAAACGGCTCTCCAGACCGCCCAACAAGGGCAAGCCAACCTGGAACAACAGCTACAGAATCAGCAAACACAAATCCAAGCCTTGCAAAACGAGGTAACGAAAGCGGAAGCCCTGATTGGCGCACAGGATGCGGCGAAAGCCGATCGAGAAGCAGACCTCCAGGCAGAAAACGATCGCCTGCGGCAAGAGTTGGGCGCTGCTGAAGCGAAATTACAACAGCAAGTGAATGTTGTGGATCCCAATCCCGCAGATCCCCGGCCATTGCCTGAGCCCTTCCCACCGGAATCGACTCAAGAGGAGCAAGAAAGCCCGAAATCGGAAGCTTCTGAAGCAGCTACCGATACTACGAAGCCCGCTGACCCTAGCCCAACTAAACCGGCCCCCAATACCGCTAGCAAAACTCCCCGTAAGCCCTCCTCAAAACGTCGATCGAAGAAAAGCAAGGGATTTGACTAGGGGCTGGACTGAAGTGATGACGCGCCCTAGGGACGGGAGTCTAGTTTAAAACGGAGGGGTATGGATACTTTAACGGTCAAAGACATCCGGGCTTATGGGTATACGGGCTATTTCCCAGAAGAGCAGGTTTTGGGACAGTGGTTTGCGGTGGATGTGAGCTTTCGTCTCAATTTAGCCACGGCAGGCAGCACCGATGAGTTGCCCGATACCCTGGACTATAGTCAGGTGGTTCAGTTAGTGCAGACGATCGTTCAATCCACCAAGGTCAAAACCGTTGAACGTTTGATTAGCATCATTGCCGATCGCTTATTGACGGAAACGATCGCTAAAGAGGTGACGGTTCGTCTCACGAAATGTCAACCCCCTATCCCTAATTTTTCCGGTGAAATCACCCTAGAAATTACCCGCCGCTTGCCCCCGACACAATAACCCAAGATCAAACCGATCGATTTAGCTGGATCCCCCTAAATCCCCCTTAGTAAGGGGGAC
>JBMTZC010000292.1:0-5334 GCA_049455215.1 Prochlorotrichaceae cyanobacterium | reverse complement strand
CTGCGGCGTGGGTCATCAGGCTAGATTTACCCATTTGCCGGGACGTGAGGACGTAAGTAAAAACGCCTGCCTGGCAAGCTTGTAGTAGTTTTTTGTCAGACGATCGCTTTAGGTAGACTCCACCGCCAGCCTGTACCGTCCCCCCTGTAGTAAAGGTAACCTTTGCCCCATGCCTGACCGTCTTTAAAGTATTCATTCTAGGAAGGTATTGTAGCTTTTTTCCTTCAGGTTAAGATTAAGAAGAACATCAGCCCCTATCTCATTGCAATGACAGCCCCCATGACCGTTGTTGAATATTCTGCGCCACCCTGGATCCCTGCCGGAGAAAGTGGTATGGCAGCAATCGTTTTTACTGATGTGGTGAATTCTACCGGTATAATGACCGCCTCTGCCAAGCAAACCTCCGCCACATCCGACCAAACGATTACCTATATGCAGCGGGACAAAGCACTGATGCGAGCCATTTGCCAGGCAAGCGGTGGCTGCGTTGTCAAATCTACAGGGGATGGTTTAATGCTCTGTTTCCAGAGTGCTAAGCAGGCCGTATCCTGTGTCCGTGACATTCAAGTAGCACTCCAAGAACAGGCCCGATCGCTACCGCCAACGGAACGACTTCTACACCGCTTGGGGGTTCATTCTGGGGATGTGACCCGTACCGCTGACGATAATGACATCATGGGGCCTGCGGTCAATATTACGGCACGGTTACAAGGGGAAGCGCCTCCCGGTGGAGTGTGTATTTCCCGCACCGTTTATGACTCGGTTCACAATGCTTTAGCCCTACCCTTTGTTGATGGTGGTCTCAAGGACTTAAAGGGGGTAGAGGTGCAAATGCGCGTGTTTTATTTACTCTCTCCCCAGCGCATTTTCCTCAGTTACCGAACGATCGAGCCAGATGTCACGATCGCTCAGCAGTTTCATGATGCTTTAGAAGAACAGGGTCATTATGCTTTTATGGCTCAAAAAGATCTACAACTTGGAGAAGCCTGGCCCCAACGTTTAGAGCAAGAACTTCAACTATCAGATTATGTTTTGGTATTATTATCAGAGAAATCTGTGAGCAGTGAAATGGTGATCGCTGAACTTGAAAAAGCACTCCGTTTTCAAGAAATTCAAGGCAGTCCTAAACTCCTCCCTATCCGAGTTCAATTCCCCTTAAATTCCGACTTAAACTACAGCTTACGGGGGTGTTTAGATCAAATTCAACAACGAGAATGGAGGAGTCCCCAGGATACTCCGAAATTGATTGAAGAAGTTCAGAAAATTGTAATGAGTCTGGGCAATTTTGTCCCGGAACGTCCCCGTGTATTAACCTCCTTACCCAAGCCTTCCTTACCCACGCCCTTTGCCGATATGCCCGTACTTGAAATTCCTGCCGGAACAATGGATCCTCAATCCCAGTTTTATGTACCTCGTCACTGCGATACGATCGCTTTGGAGACGATTCAACAACAAGGTGTAACCATCACGATTAAAGGGCCCCGCCAAGTGGGAAAAAGTTCCTTGCTTAGTCGTACCAATGCCGCAGCGATCGAAGCTGGAAAACGGGTAGCATTTCTAGACTTTCAACTCTTTGATAAATCTGCCTTAGGGGATGCCGATCGCTTTTTCTATCAGTTTTGTGCCTGGCTAACGGATGTATTGGAACTGGAAGATAAACTAGATGAATATTGGTCTCCCATGTTAGGCAATAGTCAACGCTGCACCCGTTATATGGGTCGTCATTTACTGAAAGCCTTAGGAATGCCCTTGGTATTATCGATGGATGAAGTGGAGCGGGTGTTTGATACGGAGTTTCGATCGGACTTTTTTAGTATGCTTCGCAGTTGGCATAATAGCCGCGCCAATATGCCCGTTTGGAAACAGTTTGATCTGGTTTTAGTTACTTCAACAGAACCCTATCAGTTGATTGATAATTTACATCAATCTCCCTTTAATGTCGGTCAAATTTTAGATTTGGATGATTTTAGCTTGGCTCAGGTTTCCCATCTCAATGAGCAGCACGGTAATCCTTTGACGGAGGAGAAAGTTACAGAATTAATGACTTTACTGGGAGGGCATCCATTTCTCACACGAAAAGCGTTGTACATGGTAGCCAGTCAACAAATTAGCATCGCTGAATTATTTGCAAAAGCAACAGATGATCAAGGGCCATTTGGGGATCATCTCCGCTATCATCTCTTCCGACTCGGAACTAAACCGGAGCAAAAACAAGGATTATTAGAAGTAATTCAAAATCAAGTTTGTTCCGATGATGATATTTATTTTCGTTTGCGGGGAGCGGGGTTAATTTCTTCGCGGGAAGGCACAAAAGTGCGGACTCGTTGTGAATTGTACGCTCGATATTTTCAAAATCGACTACAGGGATAAACTCTGGATGCGTTTAAGTGACACTTCCTCGATCGCTCAGATCATGAGTAATGGAATTTGCTTTGAGATCAACCCCTGGAACGATCGGGTTAAAAGCTCAGAAACATAAATTTAGCCCCACTCCTTAAAATTCCTATGTTTTATACCACTGGTGGAACGATCGAGCCGGGGAAGGGCTTATATCTTTCCCGACAAGCGGATGAAGACTTACTTCAGGCGTGTTTAAGTGGTGAATTTGCCTTTGTGCTGGCTCCTCGACAAATTGGTAAATCCAGTTTAATGAGCCGCACAGCTAACACCCTTCGCAGCCAAAACATTCAGGCTTTAATTATTGACCTTCAAGGCTTTGGGGTCAATACCACTGCGGAACAATGGTATTTAGGGTTACTCATAGCGATCGAAGCCCAGTTGATGTTAGAGACGGATCCCATCAGTTGGTGGGCAGAACACGACCATTTGGGCATTACACGACGGTTGACCTTATTTTTTGAGACGGTTTTACTCAAGGAAATTAGCGATCGGATTGTCATCTTTGTCGATGAAATTGACACCGTACTTAGCTTAGATTTTACGGATGATTTCTTTATTGCTATCCGTTATTTTCAGGTCAACCGTGCCCAAACTCCAGATTTTAATCGCCTTTCTTTTGTCTTATTGGGGGTTGCCACCCCAGGAGACCTCATTAGCGATCGTCAGCGCACCCCTTTTAATGTGGGCAAACGCATTGACCTGACGGATTTTAGTCCCGCAGAAGCCGCCACCTTTGCCACCGGATTAAGCCTAGAGCCTGACCATGCCCAAGAGGTTTTGCAATGGGTTTTGGACTGGACGGGGGGGCACCCTTACCTCACCCAGCGCTTGTGTAGTGTTTTAACGGAGCAACGCAAAGCCAATCCCGAAAATAGTAGCCCCTGGACAAAGGCAGAAATCGATCGTCTGGTGGCGGAGACTTTTCTGGGCAGTAAGAGTAAAGAGGACAATAACCTTCAGTTTGTGCGGGATATGCTCACCAAGCGATCGAAGGAGATGGCCACGGCGTTGGTGGAAGCCTACCGGGAGGTGTGGCGGGGTAAGGGGGTAGAAGATGAGGAGCAGTCTTTAATTAAATCTCTGATGAAACTGTCGGGGATTGTTAAGCGGGAAGAGGGGCGGTTAGTGGTGCGGAATCGGATTTATCGCACCGTCTTCGATCGAGCTTGGATTGAGGAACACTTGCCAGAGACCTGGTGGGATAAAATTAAACCCGCCCTCCCTCTGATTGCTGCTTCCTTTGGCGTAACCGTTGTGGTCAGTGTTTTGGGGTTGGTGGCCTATCGCAACGCCCAACGGGCCGAAGCTAACGCCCAGCAGGTAGAACAGGAAAGAGATCGGGCGGAACAGAATGCTCTGGAAGCTCGGCAGAATGCGCTAAATGCAGAGCAAAACGCACTAGAAGCCGATCGTCAAAAAGGACTTGCCGAAGACCGGGCTGTGAAATTGGAAGCGCAGACCAAACTTGCCCAACAGAACGCCGCACGGGCCGTCAGTGCCCAAGTTGAGGCAGAACGTCAGGCAGAGATTTCTAAACTGCGGGAGCAGGCGGCGGTGGTACTAAACTGGCTTCCGAGCCGGAATGCTCCTAATGCACTGGCACTAGCACTTCAGACCTATGACCAGAGCCGATCCCTGGATGTGAACTTAAGGACAGTGAAATCGAGTCTGTTAAGTGCTATACAAGAAGAGAAAGAAGTCAACCGTTTCCACGGGCCTAAAGATTTTGCTTCTTCAATTGCCTTCAGTCCAGATGGCAAATATATCATTAGTGGCAGTGGTCACGATGCCTCTTTATGGCTGTGGAATGTGCACGATAACTCCATTGGAAGATCCATCAGACATCCGGGGTGGGTAGAGGCAGTTGCCTTTAGCCCAGATGGAAAGATCATCGCTAGTGGCTGTAATGACACAATGATAAGACTATGGGATTTGAAGGGAAAGCCCATTGGTCAACCCTTTCAGGGTCATACTGATCGCGTAAGTTCAGTTGCCTTTAGCCCGGATGGAAAGATCATCGCTAGTGGGAGTGCGGATGCAACCATTCGATTGTGGAATTTACAGGGACAACCTATTGAGGATCCATTCCATGTAGAAACTTTTGTAAGATCAGTTGCCTTTAGCCCGGACGGAAAACTAATTGCCAGTAACGGGAGTAACAACACTTTAAGATTGTGGGATTTGAAGGGGAACCCCATTGGTCAACCCTTTCAGGGACATACAGATGGGGTAGATTCATTAGCTTTCAGCTCCGATAGAAAAACGATCGCTAGTGGTAGTGCAGATCGAACCATTCGACTCTGGGATTTGAAGGGGAACCCCATTGGTCAACCCTTTCAGGGACATACAGATGGGGTAGATTCATTAGCTTTCAGCCCCGATGGAAAAAACATCGTTAGTGGGAGTTTTGATCGGAGCATTCGGCTCTGGGATTTACAAGGAAATGTCATCGGTCAAGCTGTTCACCAGTACCCTATACTGTCAGTGGTCTTCAGCCCCGATGGAAAAACGATACTTAGTGGAAGCACATTAGGTTCCTTATATCTCTGGGACTTTCGGGGAGCCCTCATCAGTAAGCCCTTCTATGGACAGGCAGGTGGTGTAGAATCAGTAGCTTTTAGCCCGGATGGCAAAAATATTGTTAGTGGTGGTGACCATGAAGATAAGACCTTGCGGTTGTGGAACTTGAAGGGGCAACTCATTGGTCAACCTTTCCAGGGGCATACAAGTTCTGTATTTTCAGTTGCTTTTAGTCCCGATGGAAAAAATATCGTTAGTAGGAGCGATGATTACACCTTGCGACGATGGAATTTGGGAGGACAAGCTATTGGCGAACCGTTACAAAATATATCTCCGATAGCATCTGCCTTGAGCCCGGATAGAAAACTTATTGTCCATGGTAGTGGTAATAATTATCAAGGTCGGGTGTGGCTG
>JBMTZC010000291.1:0-5366 GCA_049455215.1 Prochlorotrichaceae cyanobacterium | reverse complement strand
GGGCTTAAACCGGATCACTACGGCGAATGTTGGCAACCATGACGGGAATGACCGCCAAGAGTAAAATCACCGCGATCGCGCTGCCATGGCCAAAATTGCGATAGGTGAACATTTCCTTGATCATGCGGCTAGCGATCACTTCGGTGCCCAGATTACCGCCCGTCATGACAAACACAATATCGAAAATCTTGAGGACCGCCACCACCACGGTGGTCACCACTACCCAAAGGGTGGGACGAATCAGGGGAAAGGTAATGCGCCAAAATAGTTGCCACTCATTTGCCCCATCTAACCGGGCCGCTTCGGTAATTTCTGACGGCACCGCCTTTACCGCCGCCGAGAAAATCACTAAACAAAATCCCGTCTGCAGCCAAATCATAATCAAAATCAGGGCAAAGGTATTGAGGGGACGCTCCACCAACCAACCAATGGGATCCCCCCCTAGGGCAACCACAATGCCATTAAACAAACCAATTTGGCTACTACCGGCAGGGCGAAACGCATAAACAAATTTCCAGATGACGCTAGCCCCGACAAAGGAAATCGCCATAGGTAAAAAGATGAAACTTTTAATCCAGGTTTCATAGCGGAGGCGATCGACCAAAACAGCGAGGATTAACCCCAGGCTTACACTGATTCCCGTGACTAAGAGGAGCCAGAGCAGATTATTTTGCAAGGCCAGTAATAAATTACGATCGCTAAAGGCAAATTTATAGTTCTCTAAACCGATGAAATGTGCGGAACGGGCATCAAAAAAGCTGATATAAAGCGTCCACAAGGTCGGGAAAACTAAATAGACCCCTAACACTGCAAGGGCAGGACTCAGATAGACCCAGGGCAGTAGACGATCGTTCCAGGGGGATGGCAAACGGCTCATCATTCCATTGAGTCCCCAGAGGAGAAGGATAACGCTACCACATCCCAACAAAATAGCGATCGTCGCCGAACCTAAAGCAGATAAACTAAAGTCGTGTAATGCTGTCATAAATCTCCTTGAGAACGCTTATGAACCCGATCGTTGGGATCCACGCTTTTCGTCATGGTGCTGGTACCTCTACCTTAACGGCTTATCTGGCTTTGATTTTGGCACAGCAAGGTCGGCGGGTCGTAGCAATTGAGGTGCAATATCCTGGTGCTGTTCAAACACCCAGAGAGTTGTGTCTGCCCAATTATTTAAACGTTAACACTCCGGCGATCGCCTTGGAAGCGCCGCTGAATCCTCAAGCCTATCAGACTTTTCCTGTGCCCAATCTTCCCCCGAGTCCTACAGGATCGGGTCAGATTGAAGTGATTACCTTTCCCGCCCCAGTCACGCAGCATTGGACCCTGGAAAGTTCTAGCCAACTGTTAGGGACAATTTGCCAAGCCTCCAATGCGGACTATTGCTTGATTGATTTGCCCGCAGGTATGAATGAGTTTGCCCTCATGATGTTTGGGGTGCTCGATACGCTCTTAGTGTTACTCTGCCCCGATCAATCGGATTTTCAAGGGACGGCCGTCACCACGGATGTGGCCAAACGCCTGCAAATCCCCCAAATTGCGATCGCTCTCAATCAGGTTCCAGATATTTTTGATCCGGAATCTTTGCAACGCCAAATCGAAGAGTTGTATCAATTGCCCTTCATGGGATATTTACCCTTTGCCGGGGAAATTCGCTTAGGTCTTCCCTATCAAACCTTTCCCAGTCTCAATCGCACAGATGAGTTTAGCGGTGCGTTAGAGCGGATTGCCCTACACTTACAAACGTTAGAAGCACTCCCCGCCTTACCCACCCAGAGTTCTGAAGGACGTTCAAACTTTGCCAATAGTCCACGACCCACCCTCCTGGACATCTTGATGCTCCCGGATGCGGAACGTCAGTTAACCAACTGGTTGATTTATCGAGGCCCGGTGCAAACGGAGACCGTCGCCCAACATCTGGGAACTTCTCAGTCCGTTGCCCAAGGAATTTTAGACAGCCTATTAAAGGAGGGCATTATTGAGATAGTGACCCAGGAAGATGGGATCTATTATCAATCTCGGATTGCCCCCCCACGTTAGAGACGGTCATCCGTCAGCGATCAGAGGCTTACCCTGTGCTTGTTTCAGCCCCTAGCGGCAAATTTTAGCCCTAGCGGCAAAACGGGGATGGGCGCAGCTAATGTAGGTACCGTCGCGGATCTCGCCTGAAGGGATGACGCCTTAAAACAAGATTCAGTCGGACTCCCGTCATCAGACCATTGGCCGATCGGCTTATTCAATACCGTCATATCGCCAAGGCACCGGATCAACGGCCTGTCCATTTACATACAAGCCCCAATGTAGATGAGGGCCAGTAGACGCACCGGTGCTGCCCACCCGACCAATAACTTCTCCAGCCTGAACAAATTGCCCCTCCTTCACGTTAATGCGGCTGAGGTGCAAAAAGATGCTAAGCACCCCCTGACCATGATCCAACCCCACGGTATTGCCGTGAACAACAAAGCGATCGGCCCAACCAACCAGGGAAACCCGCCCCGAGGCCGGAGCCACCACAGGAGTACCGGTATCTGCAGCATAATCTACGCCACGATGGTAATAGTCTTCAGCAAATTCTCCGGCATAGTACCGCCGCACACCATAGAGAGAACTGACGGGGCCAGTGGTGGGGCGCAGGAAGGGACCTGACCAGAATTTTTGGGGTGTTCGCAGTGTCTTAAAGGCATCGACTTGATCAAATTCGTAGGGATCAAGTTCCGCACCATCGGTAAGGGGAATCGATAAATATTGGGTTGGGAACGATCGCCGCTGCACGGAGAGGGCATAGGGTTTCTGCTGCCCTTCCCCCTGAACTGTGAGGGTATAGCCACCGGGAGGATCGAGGGGGGTGGTGGGAATGAGGGCTCGAAAGCGCCGATCTTGAACTTGAAAGAGGGGATAGGTTTTCTGCCCCCACTGTAGTTTTGGGGACGGATCCGTAGTCTCTACCCAAACCACGATCGTATCTCCCTGTTTGGGCTGGGTAGAACTGACCTGGACGGTCAAAGCTTGGGCAAGGTTAGCAACCCCAAAAACGATCGCTGAGGTCAATAGGGAAGAGAGCGATCGGGGAAACCAGTGACGAATGTTCAGTATCAAGGGCAACCTCTTTTCTTTTGTGGATGAATAAAGAAATAAGAACTCCAAGGTACTGGGGACAGGAAATCAAGTACGCACGAGACTCCAATGGAGATCACCTTTGCGGATCACCGTTGGAAACAAGGCCCTAAGGTCTTCACTCACCGTTGGCTTAACTCACGGCCGGCGTAGGTAACACATCTAACACTTCAGCCGTTTGCGCCAGGAGACGAATCTTTAAAGGTTGGTAGAGGGCGACCTGTTCCAGTTCCACCTTGGACTGAGCGGAGAGAAGGAGCAACGCCCAAAATACCCCTACCCGATCCGCAGCCATCGGACTCTCTGCATCTCTGCTGTGGTGATGTTGCCAGGCCTGCACTAAATCCTCAAAATCTAGCCATTCTTTGCCGCCCGCTAGGCGTAGCCATTGATGTTCGAGAAATTCACCAATGGGATTGGCTAATTCTGCAGGATTCTCGTGGTGCGAGAGTTGATTGATGGCTTGGGTGGCTTGCTTTTCTGAAGCCGGCTTAGGGCGACGAGGTTTTGGACGGCGGGGTGGAGCCTCCAAGACCTCCGCCATCAACTCCAGTTGCTCAATCAGCTCTCCTAAGCTGACCGGGCGTTGCACCGCAGGATGGGCCACTGCACGACGACGTAAGCGGCGTTCTAAGTTACGGGGTAAGGGAATAACATTGTCGGGAAGATCTTCCGGAAAATCTTCCTCCGCCTCAATCTCTGATTCGAGTCGGGCCAATTCTATGCGGGCCAAGGTATCTGCCTTGAGCAGAACTAACATAGAGGCGTAGAGAAACGCCTGACCCGACTCGGAAAGATTAGCTTCGTAGGGGGTGGTTTCCCACCCAACCTCAGGCAGAACCGGATTGAATTGAATCTCCGCCAAAAAGCGATCGATCACCTCCACCACCTGCACATCCCAGGGATCAATTTCACCCTGTTCCGCAAGGTCAATGAGAATTGCAATTGCTCTTTGCGCCGGAGAAACCATAATGAATCAGGTTAAGACTGTGCTTTTTCCGAAGAGGGCAACAGGGGTTGCTCTTCCAGAGCGGCTTTGTACTTTTGTAAATCCTCTTGAAGCTGCTCAATGCGCTCCTTTTTTTCCAGATCGACTTTGTAGCGCCCGAGATTTTCCCGCAGGGAATCAATGGTACGCTCCTGTTCCCGAATTCGCTTTTGGGCTGATCCTTGGGCAATTCGGGACTGCAGACCGCCCCAAACACTTAAAATCCAAGCTAAAACAGCTCCACTACCCATTGCAGCAATAATGGCGACACAGAGGGGTAACTGCAACTCCAGGGTTGCAGGAACAACGCGAATGGTGACCAATCCAGGGTTTTCTAAACTAAATAACACCAGGGCAAATGTGATCACAAAGCCAATGGCGAAATTAATCTGTCGCATGGCAAGCTCCACTTGAGTATTGATTTGAATCTGTCAAAGTTTATCTGCAATTTACCCTAATCGGTGCAAAATTTTGAATTTAAGACAATTAAATACACCAGTACTATAGCATTGTTTAGCCCATTGGGAAGCCCATCCGCTTAATGTTCACCTGATGTTCATAAATGTCATCCCAAGTCCCAAACCCTAAAGGGCATCTCGAAAAATCTGCCCATTTTGTCTGAACACCCCCGCAAGAATAGGAGGTAGAGCGGGCGGCTATACCCATTCATCGAGATACCCTAAATCTAGTTCTAGAAACCAAAGATTCTAGAAAGGACAGGCAAGGGGAAAACCTCTTCACCACGTTTTTACTATTTGGTGACTTTCTATTGAGGCCAACAGTCCTAAATGAGTTGTGAAGAGTAGACTCCTGAAACCGTGATGGGATGGGATGTACGCCCAGAAGGTACATACCCAGAGAGTGCATATCAACAGCCCACCCCTAAATGTTGAAAGCCCTTATGGACTAGGAGGCAAGCGATCGGGATCGAGTCCCAAAGAACGTAGGTAAGCGACTAAGCGCTCCTTCTCCTGCCGTTCCGCCTCAGCCCGTTGTCTTTCTGCCTCAGCCCGTTGTCTTTCTGCCTCAGCCCGTTGTCTTTCTGCCTCAGCTCGTTGGTTTGCTGCCTCAGCCTGTTGATTGGCAGCTTCAGCGCGTTGCCGTTCTGCCTCAACCCGTTCCTCTGGGGTAGGAATCCAGCCATTCCGATCGTACCAGCGTAGCCATCGCCCAGACCATCTTTCATAAACCCCATCCCAAACCCCTAACCCTAAATCGAGTTCTGGAAACCAAAAGCGAGGGGTTAATAAGTTCACCGCTTGGT
>JBMTZC010000290.1:0-5383 GCA_049455215.1 Prochlorotrichaceae cyanobacterium | reverse complement strand
CTAAACGCCTTACCATGCTGCTTCACCCCGACACGATCGAAACCATCAAACAAAGTATTGATATTGTCGATATCGTTTCGGAACAGGTTGTCTTAAAAAAACAGGGCAAGGATTTTGTTGGACTTTGCCCCTTTCATGATGACAAGTCTCCTAGTTTTACGGTCAGTCCCAGTAAGCAGTTTTACTATTGCTTTAGCTGTGGAGCCGGGGGCAATGCCATCAAGTTTTTGATGGAACTCAATAAAAGCAGTTTTGGGGATGTGGTGCTGCAACTGGCGGAACGGTATCAGGTGCCGGTACAAACTCTGGAGCCAGAGCAACAACAGGAATTTCAGCGCAGTTTGTCCCTGCGGGAGCAGCTATACGAAATTTTGGCGGTAACGACGAAGTTTTATGAACATGCCCTACGCCAACCCCAAGGCATTCAGGCCCTAGAGTACCTAACCCAACAGCGTCGCCTTCAGGAGGGGACGATTCAGCAGTTCCAATTGGGCTATGCTCCGGCGGGATGGTCTACCCTCTACGGCTATTTAGTGGAACAAAAGCGCTATGCGGTCAAATTAGTTGAGCAAGCGGGTTTAATTGTGCCCCGTCAGGCAGGTAGTGGTTACTACGATCGCTTTCGGGATCGGTTAATGATTCCCATTCATGACCTACAAGGCCGGACGATCGGGTTTGGGGGACGGACGCTGACGGATGAAAATCCCAAGTATTTGAACTCACCGGAAACGGAATTGTTTGATAAGGGCAAAACCTTATTTGGTTTAGACAAAGCCCGATCGGACATTAGTAAGCGGGATCGAGCGATCGTCGTGGAGGGTTATTTTGACGTAATTGCCCTGCATGCAGCGGGAATCACCAATGCGGTGGCGGCCTTAGGCACCGCTTTTAGTCAAGCCCAGGTCAAACAACTGCTGCGCTATACCGACTCCAAACAAATTATCCTCAACTTTGACGCAGATGTGGCGGGCAACAAAGCCGCAGAGCGGACGATCGGAGAGTTGGAAGCCTTAGCTTATCAAGGACAAATTCAACTGCGGGTGATGAACCTGCCGGGGGGAAAGGATGCGGATGAGTATTTGCAGCAGGCCAGTGCAAGTGATTATCGGACTTTGCTGGATGAAGCCCCCCTCTGGCTAGACTGGCAGCTTCAGCAAGTCTTACAGGGGGCAGATCTCACCCAAGCAGACCAGTTTCAAGAGGTCATTCAAGCGATCGTTAAACTCTTGGGTAACCTGCCCAATACCCCCCTACGCACCCATTACATCCATCACTGTGCAGAATTACTCGGACAGGGGGAAAGCCGTCTGGTTTTGCAATTAGAGGAAGATTTACGGTTGCAGGTGCGAGGACAGCGCTGGCATGGCAAATCCGATCGCTGGGCAAAACCAGGCGATCGGAGTGTCCGGGAACTGGCGGAAGCTAAATTACTACGCATTTACCTACACTGTCCCGATTATCGAGCTACGATTCGCCAAGCCTTTCAGCAACGGGATCTCAATGGAGCCCAGGGGTTAGCGGATTTTAAGATTCGAGCCCATCGTATTCTTTGGCTGAAACTGTCTACCCTCGAAGCAGAAGAAAACACGCCCCTAGAGCAGTTGGATTTACTATCGATCGTGCAAAACACGATCGCAGAATTCCCTCCCGAAATTGTGAACAAGCTTGTCTCGTTGTTAGAACCGGATGAATTTACCCGAGTAGAACTGGAACGGCCGAGTCTGGGTATTCGAGCTGCTGCTGCTACTTTAGAACGGCTAGAATCGGAAAAACGCTGTCGTCATTTACTCGATTCCTGGCAGTTACAAAGTATCCAATCCATTGAACGATGTATGGTTTTACTGTTAGCAGAAGATTTCAGCGAAACCATCGATCCAAGCGATCGAATTGAGCAACTTTACGAAGAGTTAAATCAAGAAGCCCTCCACTTTCAAAAACTGTTTTACGACGAACGACAATATTTACAGAATCTCGATCGCCAACGCTGCACCACCCAGGAGGATCTGGTTTTGCTGGAGTAATGCTGTCCCACTGTTACTCATTGCAGTGGGGACTACAAACTCGGCATCTTGTTGAATGTATAGCGGGGGAGCAACTGCCCAGTATAATCCCTAGACTTGCGTAGCCATAGGAATGGATTTTGAATTTTTCGAGGTGTCCTAATTTAGGATAGGATCTCACCAAGGTTCCACCTTCAGGAGAACTGACGGAGAGGGATAGCCCTCGCCTCCGCCCCCATTCCCTCCCGTTGTTAGCCCAGCCTCGGGAACCTTGCTTAATAGTGGCGGGTCGCTGCGCCGCTCACCACCTTGATTCTTGCTTGGGGAGTACCCCAACATTTCTGATTTTTCGAGTTAGCCCATAGTTTTTTCTAGAAAATGGAGTCCACAAAATGACCCTTTCCATGTATCAAGCTTCAGTCCCCCTGCTCAGTCACAGCCTCAACACCTTCATCAATATTTTGCAGAAAGGTGCAGACTATGCGGATGCTAAAAAAATTGAACATTCCGTTTTGCTGGGAACCCGTCTTTACCCGGATATGTTTCCCCTCTCCCGCCAAGTCCAAATTGCTTCAGATATTGCCAGACGAGGACTATCTCGATTAGCGGGAGTTGAAGCCCCTAGTATGGAGGATAATGAAACAAATTTTGCCGAGTTAATTCATCGTCTAGAAGAAACGATCGCCTATCTAAAAACCTTAAGTGCCGATCAGATTGATGGAACCGAAAAAAAGGTCATTGAATTACCCATTGGTACGGAAACACTTACTTTTGAGGGGCAAACTTTTTTACTTTATTTTGTCTTGCCCAACGTCTATTTTCACATTACCACTGCTTACGATATCCTACGCCATTGCGGTGTAGAAGTAGGGAAGCGAGACTTTCTCGGAGCCCCTCAATAATTCCCTCCAGTTGGAAGGACTGGCTCACGAAGATAGCAAAGTAGAGACTTATAAACAATACTCTCCCTCCGTCAGGTGATCAGCCAACATAGCGAAGGGACACCTCCTCATATTGTATCGGGTGGCACAGCCGCCCGAAATTCCTATCGTGCCTAAGAAGGAGCACTATTTTAGATTTTCCGATGCGTTCTAATCAAGAATCTAGGGAGAGAAGAGAATGGTGTAAACTAGAAAATACGGGGTAGCTACTACAAAAAAGTTAGACAGCGATCGTGCTGCCCATGGTCATCTCAGCTCTACAACTCAGAAAAAGGGAAACCTATGTTAAATCCCAGCAGAGTTCTCATCGAAGCATTTGTGCCCGCCTTACGAGACGGGTTTCGTGATACCTATGGGGGACTAAATCAGGATTACGCTGAGATTATTTCCTGGGCAGGAAATATGGCGTTAGAAAATATTGCCAATAGTAATGCGCTCTATCACGACGTAGAACATACAGTCTTCGTCACCTTGGTCGGACAAGAAATTCTGCGGGGCAAACACATTCGGGAAGGGCGTGTTTCCTGCGAAGATTGGCTGCACTTTATTATTGCTCTACTCTGTCATGATATTGGCTATGTCAAAGGGGTGTGTCGTCGCGATCGTCCCCGGCTGCGTCAGTATGCCTCCGGTAGAGGAGATGAGGTCATCACCCTTCCCGAAGGATCAACGGATGCCAGTTTATGTGAGTATCATGTCGATCGAGGTAAACAATTTGTTGAAGAACGGTTTGGCAACCATGGCATCATTAATGCTGCCGTCATTAAACACAATATTGAACTCACTCGATTTCCGGTGCCCTTAGGCAGTGATCATCAAGATATTGTTAACTTTCCCGGATTGGTGCGGGCAGCCGATTTAATTGGTCAACTGTCCGATCCCCGCTATTTAGAAAAAATTCCAGCTCTCTTTTATGAATTTGAAGAAACGGGAGTTAATAAACAACTCAATTACCAAAACCCTGAGGATTTACGGGAAAACTATCCTAAGTTTTATTGGAAAAGCGTTTATCCCTACATCACAACAGCGATCGATCACTTGCGCTTAACCCAAGAGGGGAAACAAGTACTCGCTAACCTCTATTCCCATGTTTTTGAAGTGGAGCATGATATTTCTTGATATCCTCCTCCATCTGTCCTGCGGCATGGATGGAGAGGTTTGATCTTTGATCACTTCGTTCCATCAACAGTCAAATTGAACTCTTAACGGGAAACTGAATTAATTGTGATTGTGACCCGTTCTTGTCTGGTGACCAGGAGAAACCTTTGAATCTTTTGAGGTGTCCTAACGATAATTTGTAAATTGCAAAGCGATCGGCCAATCCCCTTGCTTCAAAAATTGAATAACCTGTTGTAATTCATCCTTCGATTTTGAAGTAACCCGCAGGGAATCTCCTTGAATCGAAACCTGGATTTTCTTAAACTCTTCCTTAATCGCCTTCATAATTTTTTTCGCCAAATCCGTTTCGATGCCTTTCTTCAAGATAATTTCTTGACGAACCCGGTTTCCCGTGGCTGATTCCAGCTTGCCATACTCAAAGATTTTTAGGGATAAATTCCGTTTTGCAGCCTTGGTTTGCAAAATAGTTTTCACGGCATCTAACGTAAATTCGCTAGCACTATGTAGGGTTAAAGCCGTTTCCCCAATCTCCACTTCACTTTTAGTATCCTTTAAGTCATATCGTGTCGTCAATTCTCGCCGAGTTTGATCGACAGCATTGACTAATTCTTGATAGTCAAACTCGCTGACAATATCGAAGGATGCAGTTGAAGCCATAGGACAATTTTAATTTTAACGACTCGAAATGGGCTTTAGTCAAAATAGAATAAGGTCAGAACTCGTCGTTGTTCTTCAGCATAACGACAGGTTTCCAGCAGGGTGTGGCTATCATGAAACGCAAAACAAATGAGCTGCTGGCAACGGGTAACAATTTCTTGATTGCACAGTACACTTGCCTCCGCTAAGGGCAACAAGTCATTGGCAGGATTTTCCACTAAATGTATAACTTGCTCTAACTGCTCGCGGGATTCTCGGGGCTGACGATCGAGACCTTGAGGCAAAATGACCGTTAACAAATTGGGATCTGCCCGCATAGCGCCCCGGATAGCGGCAGCATTACACCCTTGAGATCCTGATGTCATGAGGCGATTTCCCGATAAGACAAGGGCATAGCTCATCATTTCAATGAGATGCTGATGCGTGATGGGCACATGCCGGGAACCCAGCAAAGCAATTCGCTTTGCTCCAGTTTGCTGAATGGCAGCAAACTCTTGGACGAGCTCGTCCACTTTTGGGAGATCAAGAGCCTGACTCAACGTTAATTTCTATGGAAAACAGTTTGGCTATTATACTCTAAAACCTAGAGTACTCGCTAACAGCTAAGACTGTCTCAACAATTCCCAGCTTGAAATCTGGCAAAGCTACCAACTTAAGGCGGAAGAG
>JBMTZC010000289.1:0-5410 GCA_049455215.1 Prochlorotrichaceae cyanobacterium | reverse complement strand
TGGATCAGCCTCGAAATCTCGCGAAAAGCGTAACGGTGGAGTAAGGTTTCCCGGATTGTTTTTGGGAATGGGTGCAGCACTTCTTGATAGTGCAACTCTTGATGGGGCAACCCTTTCAGATTGAATATGAATTGTGGCGGGTGGCGCAGCCGCTCGTCACAATCCCTACTCTTGTTACGCAAGAGGAACCATATTTTAATTTTTTGAGATGTCCTAAAGCGTATTGGGATCAATCCCCAACTCCCGTAGTTTGGCGAATGCTTTTTCCCTCTCTGCTTGTGCCCGATCCCGTTCCTGCTGGGCCAAATCCCGTTCCTCAAAGACTGCGCTTGGGTCTTGAAAAGGTTTGCCGTCAGGATAAAAAATGGCTAACCCATCCTCGAATAACTCAAAGCGGATGTTGAGCAGGGGGGAAGTCCAGGGTAAATAGAGGGGCGTAATGAGGGAGCAAGCTTTGTCAGGACTGCTGCGGGCAAAGCCCCAAAAGTTACAGGACTCGGGATCATAAAAATACATCTCCAAAACCCCGTATTTTTCATAGAAAATTTGCTTAGCCAGCATTTCCTTGGCGGTATTGCTGGGGGAGAGAATCTCAAAGATGACCTGAGGCGCAATGTTGTCCTCTTCCCACTGCTTATAACTGCCCCGATCGCCAGCCGGTCGTCCTAATGCCACCAAGACATCTGGAGCTTGGCAAGGCACAGGGGGCTTGTTCACCTTGACCGGGTACCAAAGTAAATCCCCCGCCACAAACGCGACTTCATCTTTGAGTAGCTGTTTGAGGTTAGTGACTAAGCGGACAATCCAATCATATTGAACGGTATTGTCGGCCATAGGCTTGCCATCAGAGTCAGGATAAAGGGTTTCAGAGGTAAAGGGAATTTGAACCATCGGCTCATAGGGATGATGAGGTTGCTTTATTATAGGTCTCTAGAATGATTGACTTCGGTGTTTCTTCCGCTTAATCTGCTGTCAGTCACTTCCCAATTGTGGTGAAACCAAATCGCTGCCGCATTTACCATGATCCCCTCCACGGGGCCATTACCCTGTTCAATGGTGATGCCACAGAAGCCTTACTGATCCGCCTCATTGATACTCCAGAATTTCAACGGTTGCGCCGCATTCGTCAATTGGGCCCCGCTAGTTTAACGTTTCATGGTGCCGAGTCTTCCCGGTTTACTCATTCCCTGGGGGTGATGGCTTTAGCCCGCCGGGCGATGGATGCCCTTGAGCAACTCTATCCCGAATTACAGGCTTATCGAAGCTTGGTCTTGGTGGCTGCTCTACTCCACGATCTGGGGCACGGTCCCCTCAGCCATACCAGTGAGGAAATTTTTGGTTCCCAGCACGAAGCCTGGACTGCTCGAATTTTGCAGGAATCCCCGGCGATCCGTTCTCTGTTACAGGCGTTTTCAGCACAGCTTCCCGAGCAATTGCTGGCCATCTATCAGAAGCGCTATCCCGTGCCTCTGGTCTGGCAATTGGTGTCGAGTCAACTGGATTGCGATCGTTTAGATTACTTGCTCAGAGACAGTTATTACACGGGGGCTTCCTATGGTCATCTCGATCTCGATCGCATTTTAAGCGCCTTACGCTACGACTCCCCCAGCCAACAACTGGTGGTCTGCCCCAAAGGACAGGCAGCGATCGAGCATTATCTTGTCGTCCGCTCTTTGATGTATAGCCAGGTCTATAATCATCGCAAAAGTTTTGCGGCCACCTGGATTTTGAAGCAAATTATGGAACGAGCACGGCTGCTTCACCAGCAACAACGCTTAGGAGTGGATGAGCAGTTAGGAGCGTGGCTTCAGACCAAAGACTGTAATCACCTGCCTTTAGAGACCTATTTGCGCACGGATGATGTTCTCTTGCTCTATCACCTGCAGCGCTGGCAATTTGACGACGATCAGCTTTTAGGGGATCTCTGTCGGCGCTATAACGATCGGGATTTACTGAAGGCCGCCAACGTATCCCAGTGGTCTTCAGCGGAACAGCAATCAAAATTAGCACAGGTACAACAGGCGATCGCTGCTTTGGGCTGGGATCCGGAGGTCTATGGGGGACTTTGTTATTCACAAAGTCGAGGATATACGCTCTATCAGCAAGGAATTTTGGTAAAATTAGAAACTTGTCTTCAAGATCTGAGTGAGATTTCTCCTCTTGTCCAGACCCTCAGCCGTCAACAACGCCAAACGTGGCTTATTTATCCCCGTGAGGTGGAAGCGATCGTTGAGCGATTGACCTAATTCATGGCCTGTATTGCCTACCTAGTGAATCCTATGCGTTGGAATCGTAAAATTCGTCAGACCAAATATAAAAAGTCTCCCGTTGCGCAATTACCCTCCTTGGGAGAAGCCACAAATGAGCCCTTAAAAATCAAGCAAGTGCGTAGCACGATCGGCTGCCTCAAAGGTCAAGTCGATGCCATCCGAGGATTGGGGCTACGCCGGATTGGTCATGTCGTGGAACGCCCGAAAGATGCCACGACCTTAGGACTGCTCCGGAAAGTTCAACATTTGGTAGAAATCACGCCCGTGAGTACTGAAAGTTAACAAAGTTAACAACAAAAAGAAGCGGTTCCGCACAACCAGTCCGGAACCGCTTTTTTGCTAATGAGGCAAAGTCAAACAACGGGGTTCAAGCTATTAGTCAATAAACGGAGCTTGAGCAAAGGAATCTAAGCCGACAGAATCCAAAATATCCGCCCATTCAGTGGGATCGCTATCCCGCAAGCTGGACAAAATTGCCATGGTTTCGTGCCAAATTCCTTCATTGGCATAGACTTCAGCTTTTTCGAGCGGAGTTTTTGCCGCCTCTAGCATCGCTTCAAGCTCAGGGGTGAGTTCTGCCCGCTGGATTTGACCCGATACGCTGGAAATCCGTTGTTCTGAAGCGCCCAGTCCTAAAGCGGTGCTAGGAACTCCATCGCAGTACAAGGTAAATTTCCAGTCATAGACCTGATCCATGGCCAAGGCAATTTCTTGGGGCATGGTAAAGGAGACTACACCAGCCTGACCGGACAATAAGATTTCCTGGGTGTAGCTTTGGCTACCATCTGCACTGAGGTTTAGGGTGAACCGACCGATCAAGGCATCGGTTTGAGGAATATAAACAAAAAACTGTGTATCTTCGTTCACCGTCAGGGTAACGGTGCTGTCAGGGATAATGGCGGTCAGACCTGGCGCACAATTTCCCCGTATTCCTGCACCAGCGGTTCGCTTGGGAGCGCTACCGCTACCGGGGGGGAATTGTAAACTTAAATACACGGGGGAGTCTGTTTCTGCAAAGGCAGGAGCCATGGGCAACATGGCAGCAGCCAAGGGCAGGGCTAACAGGAAACGAGTTACTTTGGAAACAAGACTAGGGTGAGAAGACATAGATTGCCACATAGACTTTAGAGACCTCCACAATATTACAGAAAGAAAGGAAAACAATGGGGTGCGGAATATCACAAGGGGATATTGAAGATATTCCGGTGTTTTGTCGATCCAAAGCACAAGAATTGCCTAGTGAGGCATAGACAGCAGCCCTCAGTCCGTTGTGAAAACTAGACTACTGAAATGGTTATGTAGTGTGTGACCTCCGGGCGTACACTACATAACCCATTTAGAATTGCGGTTAGAACAACATAGATACTCAGAACAATAGATTTTCTGGGCTTAAGAACCCATGAATATACCCCTAACGATGATGACTGGTAGCAGCGTAGATTGTTTCCGAATTGGGAAAACGGGGTAAAGCACTGCTAACCCATCTGAGGTCTGGCTCAAATCTGGCTCAAGTGTTGTCGGAATTGTGGGCTAAGGCTTGTACCCATTCTAAACGATCGCTGAAGATCGTCACAGCCATATCGGGATCATCCCGTTCAGTGAGGGAGCGATGTATTTCTCCGACGTAGGTCGGCTCGGAAATACCGGGTTCCGGATGGGCAATAATTCTGGCCCGAATTAAGAGATCGGGGTGCTCTGGTTGTTGGGAAAAACGTCCGGGTGAAAAGAGATTGTAAGCCGCTTGTTGTAGGGTTGCATCTAAGGTGGTTTCATCGATCGCTTCATTGACGACAATAACGGCTTGATTGCTACCGGTATCGTAAACCAACTGATAGGGGGCGGCGCCGGGAATTTCTACCCGTTGAAACAGCCCTAAGCTTAAGCCGAAGCTCCCCACGACTAAAACGGCAAAAAAGCCTGTCACCCCTACGAGTTGAAAGCGGAATCGCCATTGGGCTACAAAGGACAGCAACGTGAGACCAGCAAAGGCAAGGGTGGCCAGACCGAGCCAGACGGTCAGATTCAAAAATTCACTAGAAACAAACATTCAGGTTTGGGGATTCACTGGAGTACATGGGCCGCAATCTTCAACCTTGCTGAGGTTGAGAGTTACGTTTGAGCATTACGGTTATTCTCCTGCTCAGAAGGGGGTAGGGCAAACTTTGCGGAAATCGCCAACCTACCCTTTCAAGAAGGGAACCAACATAGGACGGCTAACTCTCGTCTTCGGTGGAGATGGCAGAGCGATCGTCTTCGCTAGCGTTGGAGGACTCTAAAGCAGCCCGCAGAGCGTGCCAAGTTAAATTAGCACATTTGATCCTTACGGGGAACTGAGCAACCCCTTGCATGGCGTTGAGTTTGCGGTGTTCTCGCGGAAATTCTGTTTCCCCCCGCATCATGGCTTGAAATTGCTCCACCATGGCTAGGGCCTGTTCGACGGTCTTACCCCGAATGCTATCTGCCATCAAATCGGCGGAGGCAATGGAGATGGCACAACCTTCGCCATCAAATTTGACATCTTCAATGCGATCGTCTTCGGCATTCAGGCACAGGGTCAACTCGATCGTGTCTCCACAGGAGGGGTTATGCCCCCGTTGTTGGCGGCTAACGGGATTCGTCCGGCCTCGGTGACGGGGTTTTTTGTAGTGGTCGAGAATGACCTGCTGGTAAAGATCTCGTAAGTTTCCTAAAGTTGATGTCATGAACGCCTCAATGCTGAAAATGCTAAACAAGAAGTCTGGATCGCTGAATCTGGCTAACGAAGTCCCACCCAGGTAAAGAAGTCTTGGTGGGTGAAAAATTCAAGAACGAGAATGCTGACAAAGCCCAGCATTGCGAAACGCCCATTAATGCGCTCTGCATAGGTCGTCCAGCCAAATCCAGGGGTGGGTTCTTCAGGTTTCTGGGTCATAGAAGTCGATAAGGTAATATTACTTATTTTAGACTTAATGCGGGTTCATCGAGGCGGATGATAGCCGTTCTCCCGTTGGAAATCTTTCCCTCTGTTGTCCTGTTACCCAGATAAGCTGGTACCGATACAAGAATGGAGTGTGGCGAGGAGCGCAGCCGCCTGCCACAATGAATTATCGAGGTGTTTGGCTACCAACGTAAGGCGGAAGAGGGGGGGGGGGGGGGGGGGG
>JBMTZC010000288.1:0-5444 GCA_049455215.1 Prochlorotrichaceae cyanobacterium | reverse complement strand
TCCGTGGCACCAACCCCCCGCACAATCCGAGAGAGTTCCGCCTTTTCATCCACCGACACCCGACTGGGAGAACCACTAATAATCCGCTCGAAGTTCCGGAACGAATCTTTAATTTCTGGGCCTTGGGCGCTAATGCTAAATTCACGGATGCCTTTATCATGCCAGGAACCCCGCATTTTAAAGACGTTAATCACCCGAGACATTTCGCCTCGAATTTCCACGTATTGCAGGAGCAAAATGGTATCGGTAATCGTGGAAATATGGGAATCGGTAATGGAATTGGATCCCATAAACTGATCCGTGGTATTGGTAAAAAATCCCGTAATTTCTTCCTGTTTGGCATAGCCCGTCACCCCAATGACAAATTGACGGAATGCGTTATTACTTACGCCCCGATTTAAGGCCGAGAGGGAATCAATGGCAATACGGGAGGGCTTAAAGCTGCTGATTTCAGTCTTAATAATTTGCAGGTGATCTTCTAACCCTGCGGACTCTGGATAGGCACAAATAATTTTTAAGAGGTTATTGTGCTCCATCTGTTCAAAGTCAATTCCCCAAGAGTAGGCATTGCGGAGCAATTGGGCACGGGATTCTTCGTAGGCAAATAAAATCGATCGCTCTTGCTTGAGACAAGCATCCTCCAGGAATTTACACACCAACATGGTTTTCCCGGTACCCGTTGCTCCTGTGGCCAAAATAATGGAGTCTTTGAAAAAGCCACCGCCACACATTTCGTCCAAGGTTTTAACCCCAGAAGACACCCGTACATTAGACGATCGCTGGGTAAGGCGCATGGCTCCCAAGGGAAAGATACTAATGCCGTCGTTGGTCATGGTGAAGGGATACTCCCCTTTCATGTGGGTGGTACCGCGCAATTTGAGAATTTCGATCGTGCGTCTGCGCCGCTCCCCTTCCAGGACGTTACGAACAATCACAACGTTGTCTGAAACAAATTCTTCTACCCCAAAACGAGCGATCGGCCCGTACTCTTCCACCCGTTCCGTCGTCATAATCGTGGTTACGCCAATTTGCTTGAGGCGGGCCACGAGGCGGAAAATTTCACGACGCACTACGGAAATCGCATCGTATTGCTGAAACACCGCTGTCATAGAGTCAATGGCCACCCGTTTCGCCTTGTATTTGCGAATGGCGTACTGAATCCGCTCAATCAGTGCCGAGAGATCAAAATTACCCACCACATCTTGCCCCTCTGGATCTGGGGAGGCATCTAAAATGAAAAATTTACCTTCATCAATAAATTTTTGGAGATCCCAGCCAAAGCTTTTAGCGTTTTTGATAATATCCTGGGGGGATTCTTCAAAGGTGACAAAAACTCCCGGATCATCAAAGTAGGTAATACCGTTGTAGAGAAACTGAATAGAGATTAGGGTTTTACCGGTACCCGATGTCCCACTGAGCAATGTTGTCCGACCCACGGGTAGCCCGCCATGACTGATATCGTCCAAGCCTTCAATCATGGTGCGAATTTTAGGTACCCCTAACAGGGAGGCCGTCGTTTGAGAGCCATCATAGGGGTAGCTATACTGATTATCGGTGGGTTGGCTCATAAGATTTTACTAAATGAGAGGATAGGTTTAGGACTAAACGGTTATTAACGTGTTATTGACTGTATCAAAAAATAGGACTATCACCTATCAAGTTTATTCCTCTTCTCGGAGTTCTTCATAGAGTAAATCTAATCCAATGAGAACCCGTTCCCGATCTGAAAGGTCTCCAATAATCCGCCGCACCGGAGGCGGTAAGATTTTAGAGAGGGTTGGGGTTGCTAAGATTTTATCTTCTTCTGCCAATTGAGGATTTTTCAAAACATCAATTACTTTAAGTGCATAAATGCCTTGAAACTCTTGCTCCAAAATAGTCTTTAGCGTCTTTAAGGCACGTACTGAATTTGGAGTATTCCCAGCAACATAAAGCTTAAGGACGTAGGTTTTTCTCAAGGGACTCATAAGAAATAGTTTTACAATTTTATAAGGTTACGAAGGAGAGTCCTAGGTTAAAGTTTTCCCTATGGAAATACTGCTCTGTGGAATCAGCCTCTGTCAAGAGCCTGTCCACGGTTTAGGAGTCTCTAGGAATAGAACGCCTATACAATTCGCAGAGGTGAGCGATCGTATCAATTAAGGTTAACCGATAGTCTAATAAAATATCCTCATTACGATTTTCTAGTTTAAGTTGTTGAGCAAACTCATCCATTAATTCCATATGAATTTCGACGACACGAGTAACCGGAATGTCTGCAAAGAAAGCCAGATTGACAAAATTATCAATTTGAGTATTGAGATCCTCTAAGGGAGAAAAATATTCTAATACAATTTTACGATAACTCTGTTTTAAGTTTTGGCGAAGCTCCTGAGCAGCCTCTGGCGGTAAGTTTCTTAAGAACTGCTTAGGATCTCGTTTATAATACACTCCCAAATACCCCAATCGTTCATTAAGCTTGTCGGCAAGGCGTTGTTGCTGTTGACGTAGAATGTTTGAGTCGTGAACTGGACTGAATTTGACCGGTAGAATGGATTTGTGGGTGAGCCCAGAGAGCGGCGACAACTGCAAAAATTGGACGATCGCTTTGTCAATAATCGATTCTAAACGAGTCGCAGGATTAGGATCACCATGGCTGGAACTCATTAAGTGCTGATCTAAAACCTGTACCTCCGCAGGATGATAACGATAGGTAAAATCTCCGGAGATTAGGGTTTGAGGTTCAACGATCGCAGAGGCGGTCACCGGATTTGATTCTAAAGAAAATCTGTTAAGAATCAGGACACCGGGGAACAACATCTTATGATGGTTTAGCTCTTGAATGAGATCGCTCAGTCTAGGACAGTCTTCCAAGATCAAACAATCCGTCTGGTTTTCTCTGGCTTGGAGATGCTTAATTAAATTGTCCTCAGAATCTTGGCTAATCAATGCAAAGCGATCGACCTGTAACGATCGCTGCAAAAAATCAGCGAGGGATTCAGATTTAAGAAACGCACAAACCGAGAGCTGAGAAAACACAACGCTACCCGAACTAAAAGGACAATTTTAAGCTGAAATCCTATTTAGGACTTGGGTGCAGCTTTCATAAGGGTTTAGACTGGTTCCAGGGGTCGAGTTTAGGATTGGCTTAGGAGTACGAGAGACCCTAGGAGTAGAGGGAAGTTGTCTACGCCCAAACTCTGATCCTGAGTTGCTTCGGGGAAACATCGATGACGTACTAGGGGCTGGGTAGGCTTCACCCATTGATCTGTGCCCTTACGCCTTGAATGACCACCTAAGTCTCTAGAATATTACAGGTTACTTAACAAAGTTGTCCTCTCTGTTAAGTAAGTTTAATCATTATCGAAAATTTATAAAATTTTAATGATCTATCTGGACGGTTAATTTGAGGTCGGTTCCGTTCACGTTGCCCCTGTACTGGAAGAACCGCTATGTCTGATTTGTCTTTCCCCCCTTGGATCTGCGCTGTGCCGTTGTGTCGAACCACCCACACCGTAGAAGAAGCTTTAGGGTACCTCCATCAAAATAATGCCTTGCAACTGGTCTTGACGACGGATCAAGATCATGCTTTTGCGATCGTCTACCTCAAGGATTTACTCTGGGGGCTTGCGTCCCGTACCCTGCGCCTCGAACAAACCTTGGGGGCAGTCCCGCTCCATCATCCGTTGTGTCTATTGTTATTCGCCGATCATTCTCCTCAGGCGGCTTGGTGGAGTGTGTGGAAGCGTTTGGGAAATCCCGATCGCCAAGTTCCTGCGTTGGAATATGGGTTTATTAACCTTGAAGGGGACTTTTTAGGCTTACTGGATTATTGCGAATTTCTGAAGCGGCTGGTGGAATACTGCCCCGACAATTCCCTCAAACCGCTTCCCCAGAATCCGCCTCCGGTGGATCCGCTGCCAACCTCTCCGCCAAGGGCTTCCCTCTTAGAACAGAGTCTTCAGCATCACCTTGCTGATGTGTTTTTGGCCCATGCCCCGGATCTCCTCCAAGAAAATCACCGGCTCCATCTGGAGAATCAATACAAAACCATTTTGCTCGATCGCTTAGGTCACGATCTGAAAACCCCCGTGACCGCCATTATCGGTTTAGCCACCTTACTCAAGGAACAGGGAGGCCCCCCCTCCTCAACCGCCGTTCCCTTGGAAGCAATCCTGCAACGCATCAGCCGGCAGGGGTACTACGGCCAAGTGATTTATCAAAATAGTCGTTACCTGATGTCCTTGGTGAATCGCCTAATGGAGTTGGCTCGCTTGGAAACCCAGCAGAAGGTGCCCCAACCCAGCTACGCCCCTCTGCAACCCCTCCTCCAGACTTGCTGGAATCAGGCTCAGGAAGAAGTCGCCTTACGAGAGCCCCCCCAGTCTCGCCAGGAGTTTGCCCCCTGTCCTGAAGTAGACTCTACCCTACAGATTTGGGGCGATCGGGAGTCTAGTGAACTGCTCCTCACCCTCTTCTTAGCCCATGGGCTGGAAACCCAAATAGCGGGGCAAACCCTTTCCCTCAAAGCCTCGGCCTGGGGGGCTTCATTTCCAGCCACAGCCCCTTGGTTGATTTTGACGTTAAATTGGGTTGCTCCGGATAACTCCGATCGCTCTGGCTCCGATCGTTCTGGGCATGGCGAAACGATCCTACCCTTTTCCGATCCCAACGTCCTAGAGCCTTTAGATCTTTGGCTTGCCCGTCGGTTTGCTCAATGGCAAGGGGGAGATCTCAACTATTTAGGTGATCATTTAGATTTACTCTTACCCCAAACCCCTCTATCGCTGGAAGTGCCTAGCACTGCTTCCTTAGATCCCGCCTTTGTCTTGATGGGGTTGAGTAATCCCCAAGATTGGTTAGGGATTGCGCCGCTAACGGTCTTGAAGGCGGACTTGCAGGAGATGGGTATTTTTATGCTCTTTGCCACCGATCCCGATGAGTTGATGCGTAAGTTGCAGCGATTTCGCCCGAGGATCTTGCTCCTGGATGAGGCGTGGACAGCAGCCTGGGAAACCCTATCCCTGTATCAAACGCTCACGGGTTTGGAGAAACTAGAAATTCTTGGGATTACCTTACAGGCGGTGCCGGAACATCCTGTGGCGCAGGAGACCTTGCCCCTGAGGGACTCTTTTCAGCTTCCGCAGGACTTTCAACGCTTACGGGACTATCTCTGGGGACAGAAACCCGTTGTGCTTCAGCCGTTTTTGGTTGGTGACCCTCCCGCCACCTTTTTGTGGTTGGGGCAATCCGGTGAGGAGGAAAAATTTTCTAGCCTATTTCCGGGATGTCAGATTCTCGAAGCAGAGGATGTGGAGCAAGCAGAACTTTTAGTGCAAATTTGGAATATTGAGGCGATCGTTATCCATCCGGCTGAGGCTAAAGATCAAGAGCAGACCTTAAGTAGTATTCGTCAGTCTTCCCTGTTGTCTCCCTTGCGTTTGATTTCGATCTGATGGGGATGC
>JBMTZC010000287.1:0-5461 GCA_049455215.1 Prochlorotrichaceae cyanobacterium | reverse complement strand
AGACCGCTCCATATCACGGGGACTCTTGCCACGCCACAAAAACCGAATCGGGGTTCCTTTAAAGCCTAGACTTTGGCGAAACTGATTTTCAATGTAACGACGGTAGGTATCTTTAAATAACTTGGGATCATTGACAAACAACGCGATCGTTGGGGGCTGGGCACGAACTTGGGTGCCGTAATAAATTCGACCCTGTTTCCCTTGGCGAGTGGTGGGGGGCGATCGCCAAGCAAGGGCATCTTCCAGGACTTCATTAATGACGGAGGTGGTGACCCGGCGTTGGTGCTGCTCTGCTGCTTCATCCACCAGGTCTAAAATTTTAGAGACCCGTTGGCCGGTTATGGCACTGGTGAAGATCATATTCGCCCAATCTAGAAAATAAAGACGATCGTAGAGGGTCTTTTCGTAAGCATAAATGGTATGGGAATCTTTCTCCACTACGTCCCACTTATTGACGACAATAATACAGGCCCGACCTTCTTCTTCAATACGTCCGGCTAACTTTTGATCTTGATCCGTCACGCCATCGATCGCATCCACCACTAAGAGCACCACATCCGCTCGGCGAATCGCCTTAAAAGCCCGGTTAATACTAAAAAATTCCGGCCCATAGTCCACATTCTTTTTCTTCCGAATTCCCGCCGTATCCACTAAGCGATAACGCTTATCCCCCCGCTCCACTAAGCTATCAATAGCATCCCGGGTGGTTCCCGAAATGGGACTAACGATCGCTCTTGATTCCCCCGTCAAATTATTGAGTAAGCTCGATTTACCCACATTCGGCCGCCCCACAATGGCCACCCGGATTTCCGTTTGGGCTTCTAAGGCTTCTACGCTCGGCAAATGGGCAATCACTTCGTCTAATAAGTCGCCGGTACCATTGCCATGAATGCTAGAGAGGGCAATGGGCTCCCCTAGACCTAAGCCCCAAAAGTCCGCCGCTAGGGATAATCCTTTATCCACTGATTCACATTTATTGACCGCGAGAACGACGGGCACGGGCTGTTGTCGCAACCATTGGGCGATGGTTTCATCCGCTGCGGTTACCCCGGCTTGACCATCGACCACCAAAATCGCCACGGAGGATTCCGCTAAAGCCAGCAAGGCCTGCTCCCGAATCAGAGGTAAAAACTCTGTATCATCGTCAAAAACAAGTCCGCCAGTATCTACAATTTGAAAATCTCGATCGCCCCAAAAAGCGTCACGGTAGGTGCGATCTCGGGTTATGCCCGGCTCATCAAAAACGATCGCTTGCTGATCGCCAGCAATCCGATTCACAAGGGTTGATTTACCAACATTAGGTCGGCCGATGACAGCAACAATGGGGAGAGGCATAAACACTGGGGCGGGAGGAAAAAAGGACTGTGGAACACCCCATCCTTCTCCAGGGGACTGAGGGGAACGGCGCAATTCAAGGGCTTTACGCCTTGCAATCATAACAGATTCAATCATTGTAGACGATCGCTCCCCCGCCGCTCTGCAATGATTATCTTAAGAATAGAGACAATCCCTTAGACTTTGACTTATCCTATAGATACCGCAGGCGGTACAGAGTGCAAGGGTACAATACTTGACTTAAGCCTTAACCTAGCTTCAGGCTAAATTCAGGTACACCGTGTTGAATGACCTAGAGCGGTAGTCTATTTATGCCTTCCAGCGTAGTCGTATTGGGATCCCCGACGCATGATTTCTCGAAATAACTTGATTATTGGCTCTACCGCCATTATGGTTGCTGCCGTCACCATCACGGGAGCCGGTATCCATTGGTCTAGAAGCCAAGCCTTTTTTGAGGAAAGCCCTAAAGAATTGGTGGATGAAGTCTGGCAGGTCATTGAGCATACCTATGTGGATGCAACCTTTAACCAGGTAGACTGGAACGCTGTACGCAATGAATATCTCGATCGTCAATATAGCAACCAGGAAGAGGCCTACACCGCTATCAAAGAAATGTTGGATCAACTGGAGGATCCCTATACTCGCTTCATGACTCCGGAAGAGTTTCGCAATATGCAAATCGATACCTCCGGGGAATTGACGGGGGTGGGGATTCAACTCAGCCAAGACGAAGAGACGGAAGAATTAATCGTCGTTTCCCCCATTGAAGATACCCCCGCCTTTAAGGCGGGCATTCAATCGAGAGATGTCATCGTCAAAATTGACGGGGCTAGTACCGAAGGCATGGATGTGAATGATGCGGTGCAACTGATTCGAGGCCCCGTGGGATCTCGGGTGAACCTCACCATTCGCCGTGATGAAAAGGTCTTAGATTTTGAACTGACGCGGGATCGTATTGAAATTCATTCCGTGCGCTACGAATATCGGACAGAAGGCTCAACTCCCGTTGGTTATGTGCGCCTCACCCAGTTCAGTGCCAATGCGGCCCCAGAGATGCAGGATGCTCTCCAGGATCTAGAGCGTCAAGGGGTTGAAGGCTATATTTTGGATCTGCGATCGAATCCCGGAGGTCTCTTAAAAGCCAGCATTGACATTGCCCGGATGTGGATGGGCGACGGTACGATCGTCTCCACCGTCAATCGCCGGGGGGTTGTTCACGAAGAAGCAGCCAATGCCCATTCCCTCACCAGTAAACCCTTAGTCATTCTGGTGGATGGCGGGTCTGCCAGTGCCAGCGAAATTTTATCGGGAGCCCTACAGGATAATAAACGAGCCACTCTAGTGGGAACCCAAACCTTCGGTAAAGGACTCGTACAGTCCGTGAACCGTTTAGGGGATGGGTCAGGATTAGCGGTGACGATCGCTAAATATTTAACCCCCAGTGGCCGAGATATTAATAAACTGGGCATTGAGCCGGATATTATTCTGGAACTGAGCGAAGAACAACGGGAAGAACTGGGGAACAATCGAGACCTGATTGGCACGGTCGAAGATCCCCAGTATGCGAAAGCCCTTGAAGAACTTCGTCAGAAAATTAGTTCCGCCTCCTCTAGCGATCGCGCAGAAGCGTTGTAGCCCTCTCTATGGAAAACCCTCCCTCCTTACCCGTATCCATCAGTCGGGGATCCACCCTCACTCGGGGCGTGGTTTTACTGCTGCTGCTCTTTTTAATTGTGTTTGGGGCCGTTCCCCATTACCTCGCTGGGTCATGGTCTGGTAGTACCCGCCCCACCGTCGAAGGGCTTAAACCCCTTCAAGCCTTAATCCAAGAATCCCTGATCCTGCCCGGTTGGCAAACCATCACTGCGGATACGGTGCGCATTGGAGAACACGAATGGCGGCAAAAGGTGATGCGCCAAGTCTCTGCAGATGTTTCATCCTCTGCGGCGGATACCTTAAATGCCTTACCCCAAGAAGCAGTCGTTTTACTGCGCGGACAAAAGGGTCAACGCGATCGCCCTCAAGTGGAATGGACTGATCTCCGGGGCGATCGACGATGGCAAGAAGACTCCCTGTCAACCTTGTCGGTGGGCACCACAAAAGTGCGCTGGCTGAGGGTTTGGTGGCGCACTGAATCGGGTGCCGTTCGTACCCTGGCCGCTGCCCAATGGTATGCCTGGCCCTCAGCAGACTCTCCCACCGAGTGGACTGGACACTGGTCGGGTAATGCTTGGTTTTGGCAAGACTGGCAAAATCAATGGCAGGGGCAGCGACATCCTTGGGTGGCGGTAGCGGTACTCATTCCCATTGAACCCTTAGGGGATATCGCAGCGGTGGAACCCGAAGCCCGATCCTTAGTGGAAGCCATTCAAGCCGCTCTTGCTACCGTTGAGCAATGAGATGGGTTTAGCCCACTGCGGTATAATCACAAAACACGTTGAGTACGGGGCCCCTTCATCAGCGGATCTGAAGCGGTGATCGCCCTGCGTGACCTAATATTTACCCGGATGGCAATGGAAAACGCAACCACCTTATTAATTAGCTTTGTTGCCCTAGGAATTGTGGTATGGGGCTATTTACGTTCCCGTAAATATGGACAATTTGGTCTATTGGCCTGGTTGCAGTCCTTGGTGCTGATGGCTCCCTGGTTGTTATTTTTTGGGCTCTTTGCCATCGGGATTTATGTGGACTTTACGGCAACCCTGTTTCTCTTTTTAGTCTCCACTGGCATCTATATCTACCTCGGGCGCAGACTGCGATCCCTCGGAGAAGATCCCATGACCCGCGATCGGATTGCTCAGATGATGAAAGCGGCCCAGTCGGAAGCGAAAGTGGAGGGAACCACTGCAGAAGGCTCCGACTCCCCAAACTCCGACCCTTCGTCTGCTCCCCCTTCCCAGACCGATTCCGATATTCCCCCCCTCTTTCATCCCATTCCCGCCACAGAATTAGAACTGATCAAAGGGATTTTTGGCGTGGATACCTTCTTTGCGGTGGAAACGATTCCCTACCAGCAGGGGGCTATTTTTAAGGGAAACCTGCGGGGCGAACCCCAACCGGTACAACAACGGCTGTCGGATGCTCTCGATCAGCGCCTTCCCGATCGCTATCGCTTATTTTTAGTGGAAAGTCCTGAAGAAAAGCCCGTGGTGATTGTGCTCCCCCGGGACAATGATCCCAAGCCCCTGAATGTTTTCGCCAAGGTACTCACCGTCGTTTTAGCGATCGTTACCCTGCTAACCTGTTTGGAGCGGGGGGGGATCCAGTACGGCTTTGATCTCTTTGCCAATCCCAACCAACTGCCGGTAACCTTGCCCATTGGTGTAGGGGTGATGGTGATTTTGTTGAGCCATGAACTGGGACATTGGTGGATGGCTCGTCGTCATCAGGTTCGCCTCAGTTGGCCCTTCTTCATTCCCGCCTGGCAACTGGGATCCTTTGGAGCAATTACGCGCTTTGAAAGTTTATTGCCCAATCGATCGGCCTTATTTGATATTGCCTTTGCGGGGCCTGCCGTGGGGGGACTGCTCTCCATCGGTTGCGTCATTTTGGGGTTAACCTTGCCTCCTGGAGAGTATGGGATCTCACTGCCCACCCCCTTCTTCCAAGGATCTATTCTGGTGGGTACTTTAGCTCGGGCGGTTCTGGGTCAAGGCATTCACGAACCGATCGTGGTGTTAAACCCCCTCTTTGTTGCCGGTTGGCTCGGCTTAGTGGTTACGGCTCTGAATGTGATTCCGGCGGGACAGTTGGATGGGGGACGGATTGTCCAAGCCATTTATGGTCGTAAAACCGCTGGACGGATCACGATCGCTGCCCTGGTAGTTCTCATCATCATTTCCTTTGCCAATCCAGTGGCCCTGTACTGGACTATTCTGGTGGCTTTTTTGCAACGCCAAGCGGAACGTCCCAGCCTCGAAGAACTGACGGAACCGGATGACACCCGAGCCGCCTTAGCTTTGCTCATTTTATTTTTAATGCTAGCCACCCTATTGCCCCTGACTCCCAGCTTAGCCGGTCGTCTTGGCATTGAATCGGTTCCCGATTTCCTGCAGCAGTTGCAATAAGGATTGTAGGGATTAAAACGGTCACGAAGGAATACGAACTAAGTCTGACAGTGTCAACC
>JBMTZC010000286.1:0-5474 GCA_049455215.1 Prochlorotrichaceae cyanobacterium | reverse complement strand
TTTGGCCCTGCCCTCAATGTGTTTAGTCGTGCCTGGCCCGTCCTGGATAGTGCCGGGGTAGAAATGCGCCCGGAGGTTGCCTTTGAGGAAGCCCGCAAAGCGATCGTTAACTATCGCTTCCACAAACTAATACAGACCGATGCCGCAGGGTTTGACTCCTTGACCCAGTGGTACATTATCGCCTGGGATGCCTTTCGTGCCCGTGAGTTTCCCTTCGATGAAGCGCGTCAATTGGCCTTAGCGATCGGCGGGTTTAACGTCAACGACCTGGCAAAGACCCATAAACTCTTGGACTCTACCAGTGGCACCTGCAAACTCCTGACCCCACAACAACGGCTGAAAAAACGGATATTCTCCACCAATGCCGATGAATTCTCTGCCCTGTCCCGACCTCTAGTGGATGGACTCCATGCCATCATTGCCATCTACCTAGAAGAACAAAGCATTGAACCCGTGCGCCGCTTCCTGAAGGGGACAGGCTTAATTAGTAACGATCTCTTTATGCGATCGTGGGAAGTGGCCCTCAAAGCGATCCCCCACATTGGCGATGAACGTAAACGGATCGAGGAAGAAAAAGCCCTGGCGGATCTGTGGTTGGCGATGGATGAGATTCAAGCCAAGGTGACCTATGTACAGCCAGAGTTGAGCTTGGAAGGAGGTCAGATGGGATTATTCTAAGCAAAAAAATCCAAAAGTTAAGAGGTAAATTTTCCCATGTCCTACAGTGATTTTAAGCTTGATCAACTCCTCAAAACCTTCTCCCTAAAGCTTCGGGAAAGTCCAGATTATTTTGGTAATCTTTCCCCGATCGCTCCTAGTGATCACCTGAGTTTTACCCTAAAACGTAACCTCAATCTTGCGGTTTCCATCAACACCAAAAAAGCACGATCGGAGTTTATTATTGCGCCTATTTTACTCGAACTAAAACAACAGTATAACGAACAAATTAGCCTCTTCTCCGGCGTAGATTTTACCGTAGATAACCAAGCAGGACTCAATGGGGTTTGTGACTTTCTCATTAGCCTGTCCCCTGAACAACTCCTGATCCAGGCTCCGGTGCTGCTTCTTGTGGAAGCCAAAAATGAGAACCTAAAATCAGGCTTTGCCCAATGTATGGCGGAAATGGTTGCAGCCCAGCGCTTCAATCAACAACAAGAACACCCCATCGATCCCATTTATGGAGTCGTTACGATCGGCACAATCTGGCGCTTTCTTGCCCTCTCCGATCATCAAATTACAGTAGATACCACGGAGTATTTTATAAAGGACATTAGCCAAATTTTAGGGATTCTTGATCAAATGATCACCAATAGCCTTAAGGCTCAGCCGTATGTCTAATACTGATCATCACGATCATCACACCCAATTCTCTAGCTTTAAGTCAGGAATGCGTTCAAATTCTCGCCCATTATTCGTGACTAACACCCGATCTAAACTCAAGCAATGGGCTGCAATCTGAGTATCCAACAAACCGATCGGTGTTCCCTTTTGTTCTAGATCTGCCCTGACTTCCGCATAAATTCGACTAACCCTAACATCCCAGTTAAACACATCTAAATAAGTGACAAAATCCTCAATAACTTGATAATTTTTCGATGGATTAGCTGATTTCGCTGCACCGTATTCTAACTCAGCTAAAGTGATCACAGAGATCCCCAAGGCACTCGGATCAATTTGTTCAAACTTTTCTAAAACCTGACGGGGCTTTTCCTTGATGATGTAGATGCAAATATTGGTATCCAACAGAAACATCAAAATAAATCCTCGCGCTCTTGGGGTAGCTCATCATTCCGGGTCTCCATAAAATCTGGCGTGGCACAGAGTCCATTCTCAAAAAACTCCCGCCACGATCGCCGCTTTGGGGACAAAATCACTCGATCGCCCTCCTTGCGAATATAGACCTCTTTGCCTTCAAAGCGAAACTCCTGGGGCAAACGCACAGCCTGACTATTGCCATTCATGAATAATTTGGCTGTTTTGAGTTGAGTCATACTACACTAAAATCACTGAATATATATTCTGAGTATATATGAAAGCCCGTCTTCCCGACTACCCCTGGAAAATCAGCTATGCCAGCGATACCTGTAACCCGATCGCTGAGTTTTACATTCCGGCTTTAGAGCGTTGTGTCCAGTACGATCGCAAGTCGGGTTTCTTTAGTAGTGCGATTCTCAGTCAGGTGGCCAGTGGCTTAGGGGCAATGTTGCACAACGACGGGAAAATTCGCTTAGTGCTGGGGTGCCAACTCAATCCCCAGGACTTGGAAGCCATCCGCAAAGGGTATGAACTACGGGAAGCGATCGCCTTCCGGTTAGATGCCGACCTCACCCCGCCCCAAAATTTTGCCCAGCTAAAACGCTTCGAGATCCTAAGTTGGCTAATCCAAGCCAATCGTTTAGACATCCGCATCGCTATTCCCCTAAAACGGGACGGCAGCCCCCAAGGAGTGGAAGAAACCCTGGACTTCAATCACATCTACCACGAAAAGGTTTGCATCTTCACCGACGAGGAAGGGAACCAACTGGTCACCAACGGATCTCCCAATGAGTCTTTGGGGGGGTGGCAGTACAACATTGAATCCTTCCATGTGAACTGTTCCTGGGAAGGAACCCGAGATCTTCAGCGAGTGCAGGAGGAAGTCATTCGTTTTGAGCAAATTTGGACAAACCAAATGCCCAACGTGAAAACCTTTGCAGTACCGGAAGCCATTAAGCGTAAGTTACTGCGCTATGCCCCCCGTCAGCAGCCCCAATGGAACCCCGATCAGGAATGGGACGATCGCCCGTTAACGGAGCCAACCTTACCCGAACCAGAGCAGGACGCATCTCCTCAGGCCCTCAGCCCGGAAGACCTCGCCCAAGAACAAGCCTTCTTCGATCGCTTACGGAACATTCCCACAGATGCCGGGTGCCTATCCTACTGTTTAGAGACAATTCCCATCACGCCCTGGCCCCATCAAATCAAAATCCTGAACCGAGTCGTAAAGGACTTCCCCCGTAGTTTCCTCATTGCGGATGAAGTGGGACTGGGCAAAACGATCGAAACGGGTCTGATTCTGCGTTATCTCATTGTCTCTCAACGGGTAAAACGGGTGCTTGTTTTGGCTCCTGCTAGTGTTCAACCCCAGTGGCACGATGAACTTCGGGAGAAATTCAACCTGCATTTTTGGAGCTATAACCAAGGCAGCTTCCAAGATCCCTTTGGACAAACGGCTATCCCCTCCGAAAATCCATGGAACACGAAAGATCTAGTTTTAGCCTCCAGTCATTTAGTCCGTCGCCAAGATCGGATGCAGGAACTGCTGGACGCGGAACCGTGGGATTTAGTGGTTTTAGATGAGGCACACCACGCCCGACGCAAAGCCCCACAACAGCGAAAAGAGACCCCTAATCGACTGCTGGAACTGTTGCAGGATCTACGCCACAACACTCAGTCCTTAATCCTGCTCTCCGCAACCCCCATGCAAATCGACACGATCGAGGTTTTTGACTTGCTCAACGTCTTAGGACTGCAAGGGCACTGGTCTTATGGAGATCTCTTCTGTGACTACTTTGCCACCCTACCCAAGGAACCCGACGATCATCTGCTGCGGTTCTGGCAAACCATGTCCTCCGACTACTTCCAACGGGGGGGACAACCCTGCCCTCGGCTACAGGCATACCAGAAAAAAAGCGATCGGATGTTGTCCTTCAAGCTGGATGATGTGTGGATGGGGAAAAACCGCCTCATTAACCTGCACCAGTACCTCAAAGATCAGCGCTTTTTAGAAGCCTCACGCCAATACCTCTCCACCAATACCCCTCTCAAAGATCTGATGTTTCGTCACACCCGTGACACCCTCCGCGAATATTACCGCCTGGGACTACTGGAGAAGGATGTACCCACCCGTGAGGTCTTCGACCATGCCATTGTGCTGGAACCCCTGCGAGAAGCGGAACTGTACCGCCAAGTCAGCGACTATGTACGTCATTTCTATCGACTGGCCCAGAAAGAGAACCGTAAAGCTCTGGGCTTCTTGATGACGCTTTATCGCAAGCGATTAACCAGTTCCTTCTATGCCATGCAACAATCCCTGCAACGTCGTCTGGATGCCCTAATCACCCAGCAAGGCAGTGGCTTGAGTGAGGATGATTTACTTGAGTTAGAAGATGCCGATGATGCAGTCATCCAGGGGCTAGAGTCCTATATGGAGCCAGTTCATCCCAAAGAAATTGAATACCTAGAAGAAATCCTTAGACAGTTTGAGAACACCGGCGAAGATAGCAAGTTTTCCCATTTGCTCACAGTATTACGCCAAGCCCTGAGCGATCGAGAGAGCGCCATCATCTTTACCCAATACACCGACACAATGGATTTCCTTAGAGGTGAACTGATGCAACTTTATGGAGGCAATCAGATGGCCTGTTACTCCGGTCGAGGGGGAGAAGTTTACCAGTCCGGTGAATGGGTCAAGCAACCCAAGGAGCAGATTAAGCGGCAGTTCCGAGAAGGCACCATCAAAATCCTGCTCTGCACAGAGTCTGCCAGCGAAGGATTGAACCTGCAGACCTGTGGCGTTCTCATCAACTACGATATGCCCTGGAATCCTATGCGCGTAGAGCAACGGATTGGACGGATCGATCGGATTGGGCAACGATACACCACCGTTAGCATTCATAACTTTTACTACGATGGCACCGTAGAAGCCAAAGTCTATAAAAGACTGCGCGATCGTATCCATGCCTTTTCTACCGTCGTGGGCAACCTGCAACCCATTTTGGCTCAAGTCCCCACCTTCATTGAACAAGCCCTGTCCAGCGTTGATCCGGAAGAAGAAGATGTATTGCTCTCAGAGTTTGATCAGGTCTTAGACACGCCACCCTTGCGTCCTGCCCTCGATGAGATGGTGAAAATGGACGTGGAAGCAGACTTAGCCGATATTCATGCAGCCCGGTCTCCCTCTCCCCTGACTATCTCTGAAATAGAGAACCAGTTCACCACCTCCAAGGTCTTGCAGAATTCAGGAATAAACTTTGCCGCACTGGAAGATCACATTTGGCAAATTTCCCTCCAGGGCAAGAACTATAAAGTGACCTTCCACCCCAGCGTATTTGATGAGCGATCGTCCTTACATCTTATGGCGTATGGTGATCCACTCTTTGAGAGCTTATTGAAAGAATGGGGAGATGTATTCAATTCTTCCCCTCCGCTCTCTAATTAAAGAAAGCGGGCAATAGGTCAGAGCAACTGTCACAAACCAGGGGCAAGAGCGATCGTCTGGAAAAAGGTCTGAAAGGACGCAAATCCGTTCTATTGTTGAGACCTTCTGCTTGGCAAGCAGCGGGACAACGTTTTTCCCTCTTCTAGAATCCTTACCTGTAGACACTTTTAGAGCCCGGTTAGTCCAGAATCTAAAATCTGGACTTGATTTGGCGCTTTTGGACTAAATAAGTCCCCCTGAGGGCTGATCGATCTAGAAGCAAACTGTCACATCG
>JBMTZC010000285.1:0-5489 GCA_049455215.1 Prochlorotrichaceae cyanobacterium | reverse complement strand
CATCAATTTAATCTAGAAGGGTTGCACCATAAGGGTTACCGCGCCCGTCCTCCAAAACGGCTAGAGCCAATTGATGCCAGTCCCTAGCTACACTTCAGCCTCTCTCTGCAGGAGAGGAGCTTAAAACCTTTCTGCTACTTTTAACTTGAGTTAACACCTTTAGCTTGAATTGCGTCAAAGGATCTCCCCGATCGCTGCCCCTGACCTTGCCCCTACCGGATTGACCACAATGTTAAAACTTTTCCAGCGTTTAGGCCTGAGTGTCCTGATCAGCGGGCTCTATTCCTTCCCCTTAGGGCTCCAGGCTCAACCCTTATCTAAAGGAGTTTCCGGTGTTTCCGGTCTTTACAGCGAGACTCTGCAGGTAGGGATTGATTCAACCCACAACCGGATCACTGGTTATTACACCAACAGCAGTGGCTGGGATGAAACCTTAGCCGCCCCTCGCTTTGTTTGCCAGTTTTACTTCTCAGGAGAATGGCAAAACGATCGCTACCCCATTACAAGCTGGCATCCCGACAGCGATCGCTTTATTGAAGGGGAAGTCCACTTTCAGGAAGAGGATGGCACCCCCACCGCCACCCTGCAGTTTCAGGAAGAGCATGGAGGCTGCTGGAATGTACAACACTTTGCAGATCCTGGTGGCGTAACAGTTCAGTTAACTCAGCCCACCTCCTGGCAAGCCATTCGTGTAGTCTCTGCCCATACCGCCTTTCTCCATACCAATCCCGCTGGAGATACCCGCACAGATCTAACCCTGCCTGCGGGCAGTGTTGTGGGGGTGTTAGCCCGGGATGCTGGCTGGACGGAAGTGGAATTGAGCGAATCGACTGAATCAGCCCCCATGACCCAGGGATGGCTGAAAACCCTGACCCTGTCCCCTAAACATCCCCCTACGGGCACCCTTGAAGGGACTGTCATTTTCCCCAGTGATACCCTGCCGGCCCAACGCATCTGTGCTGAAGCGATCGATACGGATCCTCAAGCTTCTCCAACACCGATAATCTGTACAGAAACCGCTGAAGGGGAAGAGGAGTTTACCTTAGCCGTTCCTGCCGGAACCTATGAGGTCTTTGCCCAGCGTTGCCAGCAGAGTTATGAGGATCGCCAATTCTGTAGCGATGGCTATGTTGATGAACGGGCTTATTACAACGAGTATGTCGCCTGCGGCATTACCTACGAATGCAGCCTTGAAATCAGCCAACAGACGAATTTACCCATTCCCGTTCAGGTCGAGTCCGGACAAACCATTCCTAATATTAGTCCCCATGACTGGTACACCTTAAACTAGGATTGTTCTCAGACCTCAGACCAATTAGGACGGTATCATGATCGAATTCTTACAATCCTTTCTCCAACCCATTTTGCAACCCATTGCAGACTGGTTTGCCGGTTTCAATTTTCCGGAACCCATTGTCCATTGGGGACACCCCGTGATGATGGGCATTGTCATCTTGGCCATGGGCAGTGCCATTGCCCTCACCGGTTGGCAAATTCGTTTAAATCCTGAAGCAGAAAATACGGCAAAAAGCCGGTTTAGCCATCGCAAACTGGGCCCCTGGATGTCCACTTTTTTGGCCATGGGGTATAGCGGAGGCTTGCTTTCTCTGGTGATGCAACACAAGCCCATTTTGGAAAGCCCCCATTTTTGGACGGGAACGATCGCTTTAATTCTCTTGGGCACCAACGGCATGATTTCGCTGTCGGGCTTTGGAGGGCAAAACCCTGCGTTACGCTCTACCCATGCCTATCTCGGTTCCTTTGCCTTAGTGGTTTTACTGGTTCATGCTGCCCTGGGACTGGGTCTGGGCTTGAGCATTTAAACCCCCCTCTAACTCCCCCTTAGCAAGCCCTTAGCAAGGGGGAGGATCGGATTGGCTCGGAGTTTCCACCCTTTTCAAGGGGGGATTAAGGGGGGTAAATCAGTTTTTGGGTTCTCATCCAAGATGTGTGTACACGGTAAGGCAGTTGTGGAGAAGAGCAGTAAGCGTTGAGAGCAGTAAGAATTGAGTCCCAACCTGCCTACACGAAGAGATCTTGCACTTCAGGCTGAGGACGAGCGTTGTAGTAAATCCACAGCCCATACAGGATCACCCCAAGGACATAGCCCTCAAACCAGAGCCAGGGCATAAATCCGTAATAGGCGATCGTGAAGAAGACTAACCCTCTGATACTCACTTCCCAGAGTCCTCCCACTGCCCACACCCGATCTTGACCTTGAATGAACAGGGTTCCCGATCGGGCTAAAATCAAGAGGTTGCCCAGGACAGAGAGGGCTTGAGTAGGCAAAGCCAAGGCTGCAATGCTCTCCGGGTGAACCAAATTGGACATCAGTTGTGCGGCGGGACCAAACATAAATAATAAATTAGCCGTCCACCCCGACAAGACCGCCCAATACCGCTGCAAGAGGTGTAAAACGCTTTCCATCGGCGCACAGTAAGGATGTTCAACCCACTGTTGGGGCAGCCGATTTTCCAGTAAAGCGGTACTGCTGAACCCCAGAAGGAGGGCAGAACCAGCCCAACCAAAACCAAGGGACAGCGTGGGCAAAAAGCTTTCTCGCAGTTGCCAAGTCAGGATGAGGGGAAATAGGGTTAAGCCGATAATATTGAGACCATTTTTCCACAGTGACCAGAGCCGATCGAAGCCTTGACGATCGCATTCACTAGACTCCTGGGACAAGTCCCCTGTTGTTCCCTTCTGGGTTTGTATTGGGGTTTGATCTGAGGATTGCTCTAAAGTTTGATCTAAGGGCTGTACGGAGAGTTCTACCGGGGATCGCCCCAGTTGAAACAGGTTGAGCCCCATCCCCACCACCATGCCCACCCCTAACACCACAAATAAATGGGCATTGACCAAGCCCACGGTAAAAAGCTGAGTCACCACAATCCCCGAGGTGACAATGCCGATTCCCTGGACGATCGCTCCCCACCGTTCCTGGCGATCCGCCAAATAGCACATTAGGAGGAGGTTTGCCACCATGCCAGAGGCATACCCTAACACTGGAATCACCTTCAAATGGGCGATCGTAATGGGATCTTGACTAGAAATGACCTCTAGGTTGCGCCAGATTTGAGGGACTTGCAGGGGCAGAAAAGCCAGAATCGAAAGACTTACCATTACTTGGTTCCAGCGACTCCACCGATGCGGATCCAGCCTTCCCCAAATCCAAACCACAGACAAAATGGCTAGAGGATTTTTCATTATTGAAGTATATTAAGGAATATTTTGGTTTGTAACGGTTTTGTTGCGTAGTCTTTAACATTCCTAAATATAGCTCTAAATATACGCGGACTGACCCTGTCCTACCCCCAGCTTGAGGGTTCCCAGAGAAAAGTTCGCGCTTCCCACAATCTGCTCGGTATGGTGCAGTTGACCTTTTGCTGAAGGAGTAGCGGTTTAATGTTGGCACAGCTAAACACACGGCGACGCGATCGGGAACCTCGTCTTACCGGATTACATGATCCAGATCAGCTTCGTCCACGCTGGCAGATCCCGAATCTAAAGATGCTTTGGGTAGCGATCTTGATTTCTGCCCTCAGTCTTTTGGGGTACGGCATGGTTAACCGCCTCTCCTTTTCTGCAGAATCCTTTGTGCCCATCCATGAAAATTTAGGGGCAATTCCCTCGGCCACGGGAACCCATTTTCGGGTTTGGGCTCCCCATGCTGAAAAAGTATCCGTCATGGGTAGCTTTAACCAATGGTCTGCGGAAGCTGACCCCATGAAAGCCGAGGGAGATGGTTACTGGGTGGCGGAGATTGCTAACGCCCATCCTGGGGATGAATATCAATATGCGATCGTCAATGAAGAGAGCCATGAAACCTTCTATCGCATCGATCCCTATGCCCGACAAGTAACCCATTCCATGGGGAATAGCATTATTTATGACCCCACCTTTGACTGGGGCGATAGCCTAGACTACACACCGCCTCCCCTGGATGATCTGGTGCTGTATGAGATGCACATTGGTACCTTTGTCGATGAACCGGGGGACCGTCCGGGTACGTTTGATTCTGCCATTGAGCAATTGCCCCACATTAAAGAACTGGGTGCTAATGTCATCGAGCTTTTGCCCGTCGTGGAATTTTCCGGAGACTATTCCTGGGGCTACAATCCCTCTCACCCTTTTGCTGTGGAATCGGCCTATGGCGGGCCCCATGCCTTCAAACGCTTTATCAAAGCGGCCCACGAGCAAGGCTTAGGGATCATTTTGGATGTGGTTTATAACCACTTTGGCCCCAGCGACTTAAGCCTTTGGCAATTTGATGGCTGGAGTCCCGACGGTAAAGATACCGGGGGACTTTACTTTTACAACGACTGGCGAGCCCGCACCATGTGGGCCCACACCCGCCCCAACTTTAAGCTGCCCCAATCTCGGCAGTTGATTGAAGATAATGTGCGCATGTGGTTAGAAGAGTTTCACCTCGATGGTCTGCGCTGGGATTCCACCGTCAATTTTCGCACGGTAGATAATGGCAAGGGCGCTAAATTGCCCGATGGGGTCTCTCTCATGCGGGAAATGAACAAGCTCACCCATAGCTACCAACCCTATAAAATTACGATCGCTGAGGATCATAGCGACACCTCCCAAATTACCCAGGATCCGGAAGTCCACGGCATTGGGTTTGATAGTCAGTGGGATCCCAAATTTGTTCACCCGATCCGGGATGCCATTACTGCGGATGAGGATAGCCAACGCAACCTCCGGGAAGTGGCTTGGGCGTTGAACCATCGCTATAGCACCGATCCCTTTGAGCGGATTATCTACACCGAATCCCATGACGAAGTGGGGAACGGTACTGCTCGGGTTCCCTACGACATCAACTACAAACAGGCGGATAGTTGGGATTCCCGGAAACGATCGTCCTTGGGCGGAGTCTTTGTTTTGACTGCTCCCGGAACCCCGATGCTGTTCCAAGGCCAGGAAATCCTCGAAGATGAGTGGTTTCAGGACAGTGATCCCATTGACTGGAGCAAACGCGATCGTTTCTCCGGCATTTTTGATCTCTATCAAGACTTAGTGGCCCTACGCCGCAATACCGATGACGTGAGCCAAGGCTTGCGGGGGGCTTCCATCCGTGTCCATCATTTGGACAACCACCAGAAGGTGATGGCGTATCACCGCTGGGATCGGGGCGGCCCCGGAGATGATGTGATTGTCGTGGTGAACTTATCGGGAACTACCTACGATCGCTACTCCATTGGTTTCCCGGAAGGTGGAACCTGGAAAGTTCGCTTTAACAGTGACGATCGCCGCTATGGTGCTGATTATGGTGGAGTTACGGAAACCGCAATTACCGCCACCCCCCATCGTCTAGATGGTATGGACTACTCCGGCACCCTGACATTACCCCCCTATAGCGCTTTGATTTTGTCCCAAAATCGACTCTCAACCTAAGAGAGACCTTGAAAGCTCTTGCTCCCCTTCTCCTGCCCTACTGTGTACACATAAGTCTCGTTGCAATCGCAAAACTTGAGTGGATCCCC
>JBMTZC010000284.1:0-5491 GCA_049455215.1 Prochlorotrichaceae cyanobacterium | reverse complement strand
GCGTTGAGCCTAACGGTGTTTTGGCCCGCCCTGCATGCCTTTTATTTAAGTTTTACCGAGTATGGCTATGACTTAACCCGCAGTCCAGACTGGGTGGGTCTGAAAAATTTTCAGACCTTAATGGGGGACAAGGTTTTTTGGCAAACCTTAGGCAACACCCTTGTATATCTCGTGGGGGTGGTGCCGCTGTTGGTGACCTTACCGTTAGTGTTGGCGATTCTGGTCAATCGTCAACTGCGCGGGATTCGCTGGTTTCGGCTGGCCTTTTATACCCCGGTGGTCATTTCCATGGTGGTGGCGGGGATTGCCTGGAATTGGCTCTATGCGGAAAAAGGTTTGTTCAACCAAATGCTGGCGGTACTGTTTGCTCCTGTTCCCCTGGCTCAAGACTGGCTGCCCATCCCCTGGCTGACTCAACCGAGTTGGGCGATCTACAGCGTGATGGCGGTGACGGTGTGGCGAGGCTTGGGCTATTACATGGTCATTTACTTAGCGGGGTTACAGGCCATTCCCCAGGAACTATATGAAGCGGCGGCCTTGGATGGTTCTGATGGGTGGCAGCGGCATTGGGATATTACCTTACCCTTGATGCGTCCCTATCTAGTCTTAGTGAGCATTATTTCTTCTATTTCTGCGATGAAAGTCTTTGAAGAGATTTTTATTATGACCCAAGGGGGCCCGCGCAATGGTTCCAAAACGATCGTTTATTACGTCTATGAACAGGCCTTTCAAAATTTAAATATTAGTTATGCCTGTGCCATTGGCTTGATTTTATTTTTAATGATTTTTATCCTCTCTATCTTGCGCTTGGTGGTTGTTCCCCGTGAGGTAGATCGGTAGGGTAGTAAAGATAAACAGTGAGTTCGGAGTATTATGAGCCAGCGTTTACGCCAAGCGATCGCTAATGGAGAGTTTTTAGTTACCGCAGAAGTTGCGCCGCCCAAGGGGGCGGATCCCACAGAGATGTTGAAGTTAGCAGCAGGTCTAAAAGATCGGGTTCATGCGGTTAATATTACTGATGGCAGTCGGGCGGTAATGCGGCTTAGTTCTCTAGCCGGGTGCGTTCTCTTACAACAACAGGGCATTGAAGCGGTCTGTCAGGTAACCTGCCGCGATCGCAATCGCATTGGCTTGCAGGCGGATTTATTAGGAGCCCAGGCCCTAGGGATTGTCAATCTTTTGGCTTTAACGGGGGATCCGGTCAAAGTCGGGGATCATCCTAAGGCGAAAGCGGTCTACGATTTGGAATCGGTACGTCTTTTGCACCTCATTCAACGCCTCAATCAGGGCAAAGATGCGAACGATAATCCTTTACCCGAGGGGGGCACCAGTTTTTTGGCGGGAGCAGCGGTGGATCCTCAACTGCCCAGTTGGAGTAGCCTGCAAACGCGGTTTGAGCGCAAGATTAAGGCAGGAGCAGAATTTTTTCAAAGTCAGTTAATTTCCGATTTCGATCGGTTAGGGGAGTTTATGGAGCGGATTGCCCGTCCCCATGGCAAACCGATTTTAGCGGGTATTTTTCTCCTCAAGTCGGCCAAAAATGCGGCTTTTATTAATCGGATGGTTCCCGGTGTGCAGATCCCCCAGGAAACGATCGATCGCTTAGCTGCCGCCCCTGATCCCCTCCAAGAAGGCATTACGATCGCAGCAGAGCAAATTAAAACGGCCAAGGAATTGTGCCAGGGAGTCCATGTGATGGCCGTTAAACGGGAAGATCTGATTCCCCAAATTCTCGATCGGGCAGGTCTGGCTCCGATCCATCCCTAACCCTTTTGTCCCGATTCCACCCACCGCCATACCTCACCGTCCTACCTATGTTAAATCGCCTAACTCTCAAGCAAACCCTAATCGAAACGATCGCTGAGCAACAACAACAGCAGAAAATTGCCGCCAGTGCCCCCGTTACGGATAACAAAATTGCCACCTCTGCCATCCAAGAAATTGAGGCGTTAATCACTGATCTAGAGCAGCAAACCCTCTTTCCCCGTCCGTTGCTCTATAGCCCCAACTTGTTGCAGGGCACCTGGAAACTCTTGTATTCCAGCGCTCGGGAGATTCGGATGTTAACCCGTTTACCCTTGGGCTTTCAGGTGGGGGGCGTATATCAAGTGATTGATGTCCCCTCCGCAACGTTTTTCAATCAGGCTTTTTGCTATCACGCCTTAGGGATTTTAGCGGGGTATGTCAAAGTCACGGCGGAATTTAAACTGGCCCCTTCAGAGGGGGATGGGCAACCGGATCAACGGGTGGATGTGTTTTTTCAGAAGCGCTTCCTGTTTCTGGAGCAAGCCTTCAGCCTCAACCTTCCTTTTCAGCAACCGTTACAAGCCTTTGATGCCCGCAATCCACCGGGGCGACAACCGTTTCTCAAGATTACTTATCTAGATGAAGATTTCCGAGTGGGCCGAGGGGGCGAAGGCAGCTTATTTATCCTCTCCCGCGTCCAGGAAATGACTCGCTAGCTAGACTGGAAGGTGGAGCAGTAAATAGGGCGTAATGCAAAAACGATCGATCGTCATCATTGGGGCTGGCATTGGTGGACTGACGGCCGCCGCCCTTCTAGCCCGGCAGGGGCATTCCGTACAGGTCTTTGAGCAAGCCTGGATTCCAGGGGGCTGTGCCTCTACCTTTCGTCGCAAAGGGTTTACCTTTGATGTGGGGGCAACCCAGGTAGCGGGTTTGGAACCGGGGGGCATTCACCAGCGTATTTTTGAGGTATTGGAAACGAATCTTCCGCCAGCTTCGCCCTGTGATCCAGCCTGTGCGGTCTATTTACCGGGGGAAACCCAGCCCATCTCCGTTTGGCGCGATCCCCTCCAGTGGCAACGGGAACGGCAGGAGCAATTTCCCGGTAGTGAGCGGTTTTGGGCGCTCCTGCAAACCCTGTTCCAGGCCAGTTGGCGGTTTCAGAGCCGTGATCCGGTCTTACCGCCCCGCAATCTTTGGGACGTGGGGCAACTGTTCCAAGCCCTGCGCCCCGATACCCTGGTCACAGTGCCCCATACCTTTCGGGTGGTGACGGATGCTTTGCAAGCTTATGGGCTAGAAGGCGATCGTCGTCTCCGCACTTTTTTGGATTTGCAACTCAAACTCTATTCCCAGGTCGATGCCTCCGCCACGGCCTTGCTCTACGCCGCTACCGCCCTGTCCGTTTCTCAGGATCCCCAGGGCTTATTTCACCTCGAAGGCAGTATGCAGGTGCTCAGCGATCGTTTAGTGGAGGCAGTGAAGCGCTGGGGCGGGTCTATTCACTGTGGACAAACGGTTACGGGGATCTTGACCCAGCAAAACCAAGTGACGGGGGTGCGGGTTCAGGATCGCAAAACGGGGACGGTGGCGATCGTCTCGGCGGATCAGGTGGTTGCCAACGTGACGGTACAAAACCTGGTGCAATTACTCGGCGAAGAAACCCTGCCCCCCACCATGGCGGGCTATGCCCAACGGGTGCAGCAGCTACCGGAGGGCTCCGGGGCCTTTGTCCTCTACCTAGGGGTGAAGCGATCGGCTCTGCCCCACTCCTGTCCTCCCCATTTGCAATTTTTATATGAGTACGATCGGCCCCACGCCAATGCCCCTGACCCGATCTCGGAAAATAACTCCCTCTTTGTCTCCGTTAGCCGAGAAGGGGATGGCCGCGCTCCGGCAGACCAGGCAACCCTGATCGCTTCTTCCTTTACAGACTTAGGGCAATGGTGGCAAGCGTCCACGGATCCCGCCCAGTATCAAGCCTTAAAAGCCCGCTATACCCAGACCGCCCTCGATCGCTTGGGCCGCTTTTTTGACCTTTCCCCCGAAACCATTGTGCATCAGGAAGCCGCTACCCCCTGCACCTTTGCCCACTTTACCCACCGCGATCGGGGGGCAGTGGGCGGATTGAGCCAACGCCTGGCCAGTTTTGGCCCCTTTGGCTTTGCCAATCGCACCCCTGTGGGGGGACTGTGGCTCGTGGGGGACTGTACCCATCCCGGCGAAGGCACTGCTGGCGTAAGCTACTCCGCCTGGACGGTGGCCCGGCAAATTGAAGCCCTGGATTAGGGCGCGTCATCAATTAGGTCTAGAAGCCTTGCGGTATAAAGGTTACCGCGCCCGCTCCAGCAAACTAGGGGCTGAAACGACTGCCGTATGAACACTTCAGCGCTAAATGATGACAGCCCTAAGCAGAAGCAGCAAATAATCTTTACGCTTCGTTGCAAAAGATCACAGAGCCGAAGAGTCGTGCTAACGTTTATTGCTAGATGTTTACACAAGTTCCCCTAGGAGGTTTCGAGTGACGACGCAACTGGTACAACACCCTGTTGATCGGGAAGATTTCTCGGATTATGTAGCCAATCTGCAACTCCACATGAGCTTACAAGCCCGTAATTTACTCCCCGGTATTGCACCCAAAAGCGTTGGTGACGATACCCGTGCTCAGTTACTTCAGGAAACCCAAGCCGCTTTTGAAAAATTAGCGTCTCGCCAACGCTAAGGCTAATCATTTAATCCAGCAATCCTCAAAGCTATCCTAACTAGGTTATGGGGTGTACGCCCTGTGGGGCTAAGCCAGATAGCGGTTGTAGCGGTCTAGGATTGCTGTCGCGGACTACCAACTTAAGGCGGAAGAGTGCGGCACTCTTCCATTTCTTGCTTTCAGTGGAAATCCCTGTAGCGCAGGGAAAAATAAACAGAAGAAAAGCCCTTGAGGTCTTTCCATGTTTCGACCCCAAAGGCTTCTTCGCTCGAACTTTCACTCCTCACACTCCCTAAGTCTAGGTTGCCCTGAGTAAATTTACCTTCGGGCTGTGACACTTTTGCCAACTGGCCTACCAGGGATTGCCCACTAGGGTAAAGGCCGCCCAATAGTAGGGATGACTCAGGTTAGGGGTTTCTCGATTGGCGATCTGACTGGGTAAAGCTAACCCCCCTCGAAAACTGGGGCCCCGCAATTCTCCAGAGTTCACGGTAATGTTGCCCTGAATCATGGCGAGTTGGGTTTGGCGCAGGGCTTGGGCTTTAGTCTTTACGTTGCGGTCTCGCAGTTGTCGATAAAACTCCGTCATCAGCCCTAGGGTGCCCTCATCACTAACATACCAAAGGCTGGCCAGAGAAGTTTTCACTCCGGCTTGCACCGCTAAGCCCGCAAAACCAAGTTCCGCTTCCTCATTGCCGAGGGCGGTCCGGCAGGCACTCAACACTAAAAGCTCTACCGGTGCCCCCTGGCTAAATTGCAGATCTCGCAGTTGGTTAAAGCGGAGCCGGGAATCCCAAAGTTGGATATAGGATTGCCCCAAATCATTGGCTTCAATATCCGCATGGGTCGCCAGGTGAATAATGCTATAACTCCCGGATTCACGGGTTTGAAGGAGATTATCGAGGGTGAAGTTCTCATTGAGAATGGCATCCCCCGGCCAAATTTGTTCCGTAATGGTCTTGATTTCAATGGGAACCGCCGGTAAAGCCGCTTGATCCGTAAATTGTTCGGAGCCAAGGGCGACTAACTGGGCATCTTGGA
>JBMTZC010000283.1:0-5499 GCA_049455215.1 Prochlorotrichaceae cyanobacterium | reverse complement strand
GACCCCACAGCTTCCCCCTGGTTCCCCTCCTCAATGTCGGTTTTCTCACGGTTTTAGGGCTAGCCTTTCTACTCCAGTCCCGCTGGTTGCCTCGGATTCAAGATCCGGCCATGCCCACCTTTGCCACAGATTTAGAAGCAAGCGGTTTGTTAACGATCGCGGGGGGAATTAGCCTCACTGCAGCGATCGTCTCCTTATTCCTCATTCTTTACCGCCGGAAGGCTTGGCTCTGGGGCACGAATTTCCTGGGGTTTGTGCTTATTTTTGTATTTACCCTGATTCCCGTCACCTTTACGCTCGATCAGCACCGTCAAGCGCCCTTGCGGGACTTAGCGGAGGTTTTGGCACAAGTCCGTCAGCCCGAAGAACCGATTTTCATGTTGGGCTTAGAGAAACCCAGCCTCGTCTTTTATTCCCATCAATCTATGCATTTTTTCCGATTTTCTGAACCTGCCCGTGACTTTCTGACGCAAATGAAGGCGGAGGGGGCAAGAACAGTTCTTTTGATTACCTATCCTCGCCGTTTTGCTGATGTGGGGTTAACGGAGGACGGGATTGAAGTATTAAGTCAACAGGGAGTCTATGCTTTGGGACGAATTCAGATTCAGTAAGAGCAAAACCTAAAATTGCACTTTAATTAAAGAAATATCATCCTGAAAAATCGATCCATTATTCTCTTGCACAAGAGCATCTTGAATGGTACTTAAACTGGGAGGGTTCTCAGCATGAAGCGATCGGAGTAGTTCAATAAAGCGCGGTAAACCCCACACCTCACCATTGGGTTGGGTCAACTCATAAACACCATCACTAAAAATGTAAAGACTACTACCGGGGAGCACCTGTTGTTCAGCAGATAGGTATTGAGAATCTGAAAATAAGCCAATGGGAAACCCCCGAGTTCGCAGGGAACAAATCTCAATTTGTTCGGGGTGTAAATCAGAGCCTTCTGCAGCGGGAAAAACTAAAAGCGCCGGAGGATGCCCGGCACTAGCATAGGTTAAGGTGAGGGACTTTGGGTTATAAATGCCATACCATAGGGTAAAATAACGATCGCCTTGAGTGCCCATTTGAAAAATACGATTGAGGGCATTTAAGACTTGATCTGGTTGGCGAAAATCTACATCCGTTAGAGATTTCGATCGTAGTAAGTTTAGGATAGAAACAGAGGGTAAGGCAGCCCCTAAACCATGCCCCGAAACATCCAAGAGAAAAAAGACTAATTCTCCCGAATCTAACCAAAAGTAATCAAAGCAATCTCCCCCCAGTTGTCGGCAAGGAATAAAGGTCGCTTGAATGGGAATCGGTGCATTGAGGGAATCGGGTAAGAGCGATCGGACATATTCGCTGGCCTCATTCAATTCCAACTCTAATAAATGTTTTTGATGCTGAAGATCGGTGGTTAATTGTTGAATCCTTAAACCTGCGCGAATCCGAGCATGTAACTCCGTAATTTCAATCGGTTTAGCCAAGAAATCATCGGCCCCCGTATCCAACCCCAAAATACGATCTTCCAGGGAGTTACGAGAAGTTAGCAAAATGAAAAAAGCTGTTGACAGATTGGGATGGGCTTTAATATGACGACAAACCTCTAAACCATCCATGCCCGGCATAACCCAATCACAAATGATCAGGGCGGGTTGAAGCGATTGGGCAAGCTCGATGCCCATTTTCCCATCACTGGCCAGTCCGACTTCGTATCCTTCTTTCAGGATTGCCTTTTTGAGTACCCGCTGAATCGCTGGATCGTCATCAATAATTAAAATCTGGACCATGAAAAGCAGGGAAAAAGGTAAAGGTGGGTCTCCTGTTGAGCCATGCGCCATCACAACCAGATCGGAGCATACCCCGTAGATCGTCAGGTTTTTGAGCAGAAGGGGAAGCTTCCTCCTCAAAAACCTTAAAGATGAAGCCCGAAACCGATAGGTTTCGATCTACTGATACTCTAAGAGGGTACGGATGAAATGCACTTCATCCTATCTTAAATTGTCAGTGTCGCAATGGAGTCGATCGAGGAGGTCAAGATGGGGCGTAAGGATAAAGTGGTCTACCGCGAATTTGGGGGCAGTGATGAGTCCGCTTTGGCAAGAGGGGTACCCGATCGAAGTCCCCAGGAGCAAAACCTCCGGCTGCAAGCTTCTCGTAAGGGAAGAGGGGGAAAGACGGTGACGGTTATTTCGGGGTTTGAAGCCAAGCCAGAAACCTTGAATACCCTGCTGAAGCAACTGAAGTCCCATTGTGGGACAGGGGGAACCCTAAAAGACAATACCTTAGAGATCCAAGGGGATCATCGGGAAAAATTATTACAGTTTTTGCTCAAAGCAGGCTATAAAGCCAAGATTAGTGGTGGCTAAACTATGTTTGCTGGAGCGGGCGCGGTAACCTTGATATCGCAAGGCTTCTAGACCTAATTGATGACGCGCCCTAGGGACTGTCAGCCCTTAGCGATGAAATGTCGATGCTGTAACTGTTTCAGCCCCTAACTGTAAAACTGGAAGGAGCGCGGCTAATGTCGATACCGTAAGGGTTCTGGATTGCCGCTACGGAAGACCAGGTTTACCGTTCTCTGTTCATTCGTGAGGAGTCGATCGTTGTGGGTCAGTGGGTAGGTATTTTAATTGTTGGGATGGCACTCTATGTCCTTTGGCAAATTCGCCAACTGATACTCATTCTCTTCACCGCGATCGTTTTGTCTACGGCGGTGAACAGTCTGGTGCGGCTGCTCAGTAAGCGGGCCAAAATCCCCAGAAAGCGATCGATCTGGCTCGTTTTAGCCCTGATCTTTGTGGTGGCAGTGCTCTTTATAACCTTAGTGATCCCGCCCTTTATTACTCAATTTCAACAACTGATTCGCTTAGTGCCATTGGGCCTAGAAAAAGCGTGGCTTAGTCTTCCCCGCTGGCTAGATTGGCTCGTCCAACAAATTCCCGATCGCTTTGTAGAAGCTCGCAGTATGTTGGGTTTATTGCAGGAACAAATTCAACGGGATGGGGTGGATATGAACCTATCCCAATTAGATTTTCCTGAGTTATCCCAACAGGCCAGTCCGATCGTAACTAAGTTTCTGGAAAACTTCTTTTCCGTTTTTAATAACGCCATCACCATCACCCTGCAATTTATTCTCACCTTAGTCCTCAGTATCTTACTGTTAGTCAATCCAGGGGCCTATCGCTCCGCCGCACTGTTACTCTTTCCTTCCTTTTATCGCAGACGGGGAGATGAAATTTTAACCGCCTGTGAAGAATCCCTTTGTAACTGGTTTGCGGGTATTTTCATCAGTTCTTTGTTTGTCGGGGTTTCCAGTGGCGCTGTGCTGGCACTGTTGGGGATTAAATTTGCTTTTGCCCATGCGTTATTGGCTGGACTTTTAAATTTTATTCCCAATATTGGCCCTGCCCTCAGTGTCGTTTTTCCCCTCTCGATCGCCTTGCAAAACCCGTCCTGGAATATTTTATGGATCGTGGTAGCTTACTTTATCATTCAAAATGTTGAAACCTATGGGGTAACCCCCACCATTATGGCTCGGCAGGTTTCCTTATTACCGGCGCTCACCCTCATCGCCCAAATTTTCTTTGCCACGGTCTTTGGCATTATTGGTTTAATTTTGGCGTTGCCCCTCGCCGTGGTCAGCAAAGTATGGATTGAAGAACTCCTGGTTCACGATATTCTCGATCGCTGGCATCAGCCCAGTTAGCTCCAGATTAGATCTAGAGATTAGATCTAGATTTTTCTGCTTTAGGTGGAATAGCCAACGGCAGCACAAGTCCTATTCTGGATTGGGATCAAGGGAAATTTTTGAATTTTTCGAGGTGCCCCAAGTTCAGGTCTTTGAGGTTAATGGTAAGATAATTTGAAATTTGAGGATCGTCTTCTCCTCGATCAAACCTAGAATTCACAACGTAAAACTCAACACTCAAAACTTAGCACTCAACCTATGGCTCTCCGTTTTCATAAATTCCACGGTCTGGGGAACGATTTTATTTTGATTGATAATCGTCAACAGACGACCCCCTTGTTGACCCCCGCAGAAGCCATTGAGTGGTGCGATCGTCATTTTGGGGTGGGGGCCGATGGCGTGATTTTTGCGCTGCCGGGGGACGGGGAGAACCATTATGGAATGCGCATTTTTAATTCCGATGGTTCGGAACCTGAGATGTGTGGTAATGGGATCCGCTGCCTCGCTCGGTTCCTGGCGGACTTGGAAGGCAAAACGGAAACCGTCTATCGCATTCATACTTTAGCGGGAACGATCGTTCCCACGGTTCATGCTACGGGTCAAGTGACTGTCGATATGGGAGAGCCCCGTTTAACCGCTGGAGAAATTCCCACCACCCTAGCCCCGACAGAAGACAAGGCAGTAAATGTATCCTTACGGGTTGGCGATCGGGACTGGGAAGTGACTACCGTCAGTATGGGCAATCCTCACTGCATTACCTTTGTAGAAGACGTAGAAACGATCGCCTTGGCCCAACTGGGCCCAGAATTTGAACATCATCCCGCCTTTCCCCAGCGCACCAATACCGAATTTATCCAAGTGGTTCGCTCAGATTACCTGAAAATGCGGGTTTGGGAACGGGGGGCTGGCATTACCCTGGCCTGTGGCACCGGAGCCTGTGCCTCCCTCGTCGCGGCAGTCCTCACGGGACGAAGCGATCGGAAAGCAACCCTGGAACTACCGGGGGGCTGTTTAGACATTGAATGGTCTAGCGAAAATAATCATCTCTATATGACCGGGCCAGCAGTCTGTGTTTTCCAAGGGGAACGGTAGACCCTAGTCCTGCCCTACATCACTCAGACCAAAAATCCCATGATCGCTCCCCTCCGACTCGATGTCATTACCCTCTTTCCCGACTTTTTTGACAGTCCCTTGCGATCGGGGTTGTTAGGCAAAGCCTTGGCTCGGAATATTGCAGCGGTACAGTTAACGAACCCTCGGGATTTTACCCAGGATCGGCACCACAAGGTGGACGATGAGCCCTACGGCGGTGGTGTAGGCATGGTCATTAAACCCGATCCTCTCTTTGCTGCGATCGAGGCTTTGCCGGTTTTACCCCGCCGCGAGATTATTCTCCTCACCCCTCAGGGACAACCCATGGAGCAAAGCCTATTGGTGGACTTGAGCCAAAACTATGATCAGTTAGTCCTGATCTGCGGTCACTACGAAGGCGTGGATGAACGCATTAGTTATCTGGTCACCCGTGAAGTTTCTCTCGGGGATTTTGTCCTCACCTGTGGCGAAATTCCTGCCCTGGCCCTCATTAATGGTGTCATCCGTCTGCGGCCGGGTACCGTGGGCAAAGAAGAATCCTTAAAAGCAGAAAGCTTTGAAGATGGCCTGCTGGACTATCCCCACTACACCCGTCCCGCGAACTTTCGAGGCTGGGAAGTGCCCGCTGTGCTGCGATCGGGAAACCATGAAGCGATCGCTGCCTGGCGACATCAGCAACAGGTGGAACGAACTCAACAACGTCGCCCGGATCTGTATGAAGCGTGGCTAGCCCG
>JBMTZC010000282.1:0-5501 GCA_049455215.1 Prochlorotrichaceae cyanobacterium | reverse complement strand
CAGATCAGGTAGAGGATTTGGGAACGTAGGTCGATCGCACCTGCAACTCCTTCAATTGAGCATCGCTGACCCCTGCAGGGGCATCGGTGAGTAAACAACGAGCCTGCTGGGTTTTGGGGAAGGCGATCGTGTTACGAATAGAGTCTTCTTTGGTTAGCAACATGGTTAAGCGATCGAGTCCGTAGGCAATCCCACCATGGGGTGGGGTACCAAAATCAAGAGCTTCCAGTAAGAAACCAAATTTTTGATGGGCTTCTTCGGGAGAAAGACCGATCGCTGCAAACACTTTTTCTTGAATCTGACGTTGATAAATCCGCAGGCTACCCCCGCCAATTTCTAGGCCGTTATAGACCAAATCATAGGCTTGGGCCCGACCGGTTTCTAAACGATCGAGATCCGCTGGATTTGGATTAGTGAAGGGATGGTGCAGGGCTTCTAAGCGTTTTTCATCTTGATTCCACTCAAAGAGGGGAAAGTCGGTAATCCACAACAAATTAACCAGATTCTCATCAATCAATCCTAGTTCTCGTCCTAAAAATTGACGAACTCGATCGAGGGACTTATGCACAATATCCGTTGCACCGGCCCCAAAGAGGAGTAAGGTACCCGGTTGAGCACCGGTACGGCTTAAAATTTCCTGGACTTGTTCAGCGCTCAGGTTATCTTTAATGGCCCCGATCGTATCAATTTCAAAGTTGTCTCTGACCCGAATATAGGCTAATCCCCCGGCTCCTGCCTCCGTGGCTTCTTTAAAAATGTCGCCACCGGGTTTAATGCGCACATTGGAAATTTTGTCGTTGCCGTTGGGAACGGCAATCGCTTTAATAGAACCGTTGGACTTGGCAGCTTGGGTAAACACCTTGAAGCCACAGGTTGCTAAGACATCGGTTAAATCCACCAACTCTAAAGCAAAACGGGTATCGGGACGATCGGTTCCATAGCGACTCATGGCTTCCTGATAGGTGAGACGCGGAAAGGGAAGGGGCAGATCTACGCCTTTCAGAGTCTTAAAAACATGGGCCATTAAGCCTTCATTGAGGGTCAACATTTCCGCTTCGGAAATGAAGCTCAACTCCATATCTAATTGCGTAAATTCAGGTTGACGATCGGACCGTAGATCTTCATCACCGAAACAGCGGGCAATCTGATAGTAACGATCGAAACCCGACACCATTAAAAGTTGCTTAAAAAGCTGAGGGGATTGGGGCAAGGCAAACCACTCGCCGGGGTTGACCCGAGAGGGAACGAGGTAGTCCCGTGCGCCTTCTGGAGTAGATTTGGTCAGGATTGGGGTTTCAATTTCAATAAAGCCCAACTGATCTTCTAAGTAGCGACGAATAATTTTGACGAGTTCATGGCGCAGTTTGAGGTTTTCCCGCATCCGCTCTCGCCGTAGATCGAGATAACGGTAGCGCAGTCGTAATTCCTCTTTCACGGTTTCTGTATCAGCGCTGGAGACTTGAAAGGGGAGTTGACGATGAACGGAATTTAAAATTTCAATGCGATCGGCATAAATTTCAATTTCCCCCGTGGGCAATTTGGGGTTCAGAGACTCCGATGGACGCAAGCTGACCCGACCCGTCACCTGCACCACATATTCATTGCGCAGTTGTTCCGCATTGTGGCAAGAGTCTGGCGTACGCTCTGGATCGCTGACAATTTGCACAGTACCACTACGATCGCGGAGATCAATAAAAATAACACCACCATGATCTCGACGGCGATCGACCCAACCACAGAGGGTAACCGTCTCGTCTACATGACTGGCGCGTAACTGACCGCAATAATAACTTCTCATAAAAACAAATCGTAAGCTTGTACCCTATAGGCTTTAAAACGGGGCTTTTTAATCGTATCAGGCTTTAAGACCCCAACGAAAAAGCATACCCCCCTCCCACGCTCTCAACACGTTTCAGGGCAATATGCTTCAGCGTAACAAAAAATGAACAGCGCTTGGTTCTATTCTTCGAGATCCTTCCGGCTGGGAGTACGGGACGGATCACTCGACAGAAAGCCAAATACAAATAGGGCAACAAAAAATGCCACAACGATATAAACGGTAATTTTTAGTGCAACCATTTTAAAAAAGTCTCCAACAGGTTAAGGCGATCGGCGAAGGACTTGCCCCTCTAGACCTAGGTCTCCTCATCATACCCAAAAGTGGTATATGCGCGAAGAAAATTTATCAGATACGGAAAAGCCCTTTCGGGACAAATGCTCAGGTCACGATCGCCTCAAGGGGGATCAATCATTCCGCCAGAAGCCAATCTCCATCGTCTGCAGCGGGAATCTCTTCCTGCCGAGGCGGGCGCAGCACTAAAACAACCTGTCCGCACACCGTCAGATCCGGCAAGGTGCCCAGCGGGTCTTGGGGAAGCCATTCCAAAACCGATTGTCCAGAGCGCTCCACCCAGAAAAAGCGGTCAGCCTGCCAGTCCCGCTGCTCAAGATCAACAATGACCAAAACCGCATCCGTCTCCTGCAACCCTAAATCCTGACTCAGGGTTCCCAAATGGGGAAGATCCGCCACCTGAGCTAAGAGGGCGGCGGGAAACCGACAGTCCTGAATAACAGACCACCCCGGCACCGCAACATACCCTCCCGCAGCAAGGTCATACACCGAAAAACCACTCTCGACTTGGGGAGAGAGGGGAGCGGCCAGTTGCGGATCTCGGCTCACGGGCAGCTGCCCCAGCAAGGGCAGAATCAGGGGAGCCCCTTCCTCTGCGTTGAGACGATAAAAGGGCCAGCGAGGGGGAACCTGCTGCGGCTGCGGGGCCCAATCTAGCAATAAGCTTTGCAACTGTTGACGGGCTTCCGGGGACTGCACCATCTGGAGCCCTTGAGCCACCAACCGGGAACGATCCTGTAAGTCCGATCGCTCCCGAGCCCAACGCCAATATTGGTAAGCGAGGGCATCCCCCGGATGATCACTAAAGCCTGGGGGCGGATCCTGGAGTTGTTGAAACTCTCGATACGCTTTGGCCAAGGTGCGGGCTTGCTCGGAGTCAAATTGGCGCTGTTGTGCAAAGGTGGCTACTTTCAAGCGCTGAGGCGGGGTTAAGCTGCGAAATTCGTAGAGGAGATCGCTGCCCCGATGTTGAAAATAGGCTTGTACACTGGGCTCCACCCCCAAGGGCAGAATAGATTCATAGACCTGAGCCGCAACCATCACCTGATTTTGCTGCACCGGCTCTAGTCCCGTTTCTTCAAAAATTCTCACCGAGGTATAGCCCGATCGCTGTAATTGTTGACAGGCTTTACCCCAATCCACCCAGGTTTGCTCTTTACGGCGCAGGCAATGGAGTAGCGCTTGGCAAGTTTCAGGATCAAGGGCAGGAGTAGGAGTGGCAAAGCCGAGAAAGGCGGGGGGCGTGGAATCGGTCATAACATTTACAATTTCTATGAAATTCTAATGAAGGGGTTATTGGGGCAGGGTTGGCTCAATTTCAGGACACTAACGCTAGGCGAAAGCCCTGGCAAATCCTAACCCTGATCCCTGAAAATGCACTGGGGCAACTCGTTTTGAATTTGTCGAGATCCCCACTGAGACTTAATTATCCGTCGTATTTTGACCATTATTGGTGGTACGAAGAGAGGCTTCCCCCGGATAATTCGTCATCCGTTCATGAATCTTGGCTTTCACCCGCTGAAACTCATTCCGCAACAGATCTTTACTCAGATTGGGTGAGGCCACCGAGGTTTGAGAATGAGCCATAAAGAGCCATTGTTTGACTTGTGAACACTGGAGTTCTTCGATCGTTGTGCGCACAACGTAGGGGGGACGGGAGGGTTTTTCTAGGGCAAAAAGGAGAATATAATATTCTCCCTGGGATCCTAATAAATTCGCCAGATCAATGTTCGGGGCGAGTTTCAAATCTAAATAAGAATTAAACCAGCGGGGCCCATTGCTGCCATGACATTGGCGATTATACAAAGCCGTCATCCACAGCAGCATCGGGTGAGGGCTTTGGACACAGAGAAAACTACGGTAGAGACGATTATAAAGCTCGTTCATTCGTAGTTTTTCAATCTCTTCCTGCTCTAGCATCGTCCACAACGTCGGAAATGGCCCTGCGCTACTGGGTACCACCTGCGGGAAGACAATGCGGGCGATCGGTTTGTCTTCTGGCCAGCGCTGTAAGCGACAAATCTCGTCCGGAGTCGAGTGTTTGACTTGAGATTCAGCACCCCGCTCCGCAGAAACTGGAATTTTGGACAGCGTGCCCTGAATACGCTGACCCAGTTGACGGTTTTTATCGTAACGATCGTTTAAAGGATCGAGAACTTGCAGTAAATCCACAACCTTTTGCGGACGCTCTTCCGGCTTTTTTGCTAAACAGGACTGAATTAAGGACTCTAAAGCATCCGGAATCTGTAGGTGGGGCGCAACCTCTTGAAACGATCGGGGGGCTTGAAAATGATGGGTTTTGTACCACGCCCCAAAGGAATGACTCTCCGGTTGAAAGGGCATCTTTGACGTTAACATCTGAAACATCATGATGCCTAAACTGTAAATATCTGAACGCTGATCAATATTTTTGCCTTCCATTTGTTCTGGGGAAGCATAGGCCAAAGTGCCCATAAAAGTCTTCGTGCCCCCTTCATCGGTCTGGAACTGGGAAATACCGAAGTCCAGCAACTTCACCAATTCCCCCATGCTTTCGTCCGGACTGACTAAGACGTTATTGGGCTTAATGTCCCGGTGAATCACGGGATAACTTCTGTCTTGCACCAAAATCCCTTCATGGGCATACTTAAGCCCCAAACAAATTTGTCGAGTCACATGCAAAAAACGGGGCAGGTGTAAGGGATTGCCGTGAATAATGGATCCCAGACTTTCGCCCTGCAGGTACTCCATGACATAGAAGGGCACATCATCTTCCGAAACGCCAAAATCTGTAACCCGGACAATGTGAATAGTTTTCTGACCTAACTGGGCACAAGTACGAGCTTCGTTAAAAAACTGATCTCGCATTTTATCGTTGAGAAGGGTGCTGGATAAAAATTTGACAGCAACTTCCCCTCCTAACAAGACATGGCGGGCCAAATAAACCCGTCCCATGGCCCCCTTGCCAATTAACTCTAGGAGTTCGTAGCGATTATCGAGCAAACGCCCCACATTGGGATCTGGTGAAGCCATACTAACTTGTGCATTGGACAAGATTTTCTTAGTGTACAGCAAGAGGCAGGTAGATTCTAGGTTAGAATGCAGAGACGCTGCTGTGACCTAGATTTTTAGAGGCCCTTATGAGTACTGCCGGTCTAAAAAAGCCTGAACCGATTAATACATCTTTACCCAGTGTCAGACTACTACAAAGTTACATTCGACACAAGCAACCCGTAGAAGTTAAGGTGATTACCGGTGAAGTATTCTCCGGTTTGTTGTCTTGGCTGGATGGCAATGGCATTTGTCTCAAGGTAGACGATCGTCCCTTCCTGATTTGGTATGCAGCCCTCAGCTACATTAAACCCACCGGTGAACCTCAAGCCTAGGGAGT
>JBMTZC010000281.1:0-5541 GCA_049455215.1 Prochlorotrichaceae cyanobacterium | reverse complement strand
GTTCTCAAGGTTCAGGAAATCCACATCACGTTCTGCGCCCTAATTAATCAAGGGTTACAGGACTGAACGGGTCTTGAGATAAGCAATGTGGCATCGATGCAATTCGGAGTTTGCCTTGGAATGGTAGAATTGTGGGGTACTACGATGGTCGGGGGCACTGTATACCTCATATGATAAGCGCCAGCCCACAGCCAGACCCGCTTCCAATCTTCATTCTACTCAAAACCAATGCCTGTTGAATCTCACTTCAGCCACTTACTTATCATTGAAGATGACAAAGGTCGCCGGGAGTTTGTTCTCGATGCGGAAACCTACAGTATTGGGCGAGATCCCGCTTGTGACCTACGTTTAATCTCTCAATTTGTCTCTCGCCACCACGCAACCTTGGTCAAGAAGGTGGAAGAGGATGGCAATTTCCGATACGAGATTGTAGATGGATCCTTAAATGGTAAACCTAGTGCCAATGGCTTGCTCATCAATGGGCGAAAAGCTTCGTCTCATCCCTTGCACAATGAGGATGAAGTGGTCTTTGGGCCCAAGGTTCGAGCGGTTTACTATCAACTGAGCCGAGATGCGATCGTTACCTCTCCCCCTGATGAGTTTGATATCACATTAATTAGTCCCAATATGTTAGGGGAGATGTCTGACGATCTAGACGACGATGAAGATTATGATGACTTGACTTAAAAAGTCCGTTCTGGGAGATCACCATGCAATCTTGGGGTTATGCGCTCCTGTCCGCAGGTTACCCCCTTCAGCAATTTTTGATGCGACGGTTAACGCCCCAGGGGGCTGTGGCGGTCGCAGCATTGCTGATTGCAGGGGCGGCGGGAATGGACACTCGGCAAACCCTTGCATACCAAGTTTTTGCCTTACTCCTAGGCATGTTTGGCATTGCGTTCTTTTTTATTTGGCGCTTCCCTTGTCACCTGAAAATTCAACGACTGCTACCCCGCTTTGGCACGGTGGGTCAGCCTACCCAATATCGCATCTTAATCGCTAACCAGAGTAATCGCCCCCTGACGGGTCTCCAGTTATTTGAAGTTTTTGCGGATCCACGTCCTTCCTTTGAGGAGTTACAAACCGCCATTTATGAGGCGGATCCAACTCGTCAGTTGCCCCGATGGCGACAACTGTTTAGTAGCTCCATTGGCCAAGTAGGCCCTGAACAATGGCAAAAACTACTAGAACGAAAAAAAGCGGCAAGAGTTAGGGTACTTCAGTTTCCGCCCTTGCCTCCTAAGGGGCGAGGTGAAGTGATTGTAGAACTTACGCCAGAATATCGAGGCAGAGTTCAGTTTCGGGGCGTTGTGATTGGTCGTCCCGATCCCCTGGGACTACTGAATGCGTGCCGTTTTATCCCTTTACCTCAAACCCTGTGGCTGTTACCTAGCCGCTATCCAATTTTAGGAATATCTTTAGAAGGAGCGCGTCGATACCAGTCTGGGGGCGTTAGCTTGGCTTCAACGGTGGGGGACACGGAGGAATTTCGATCGCTTCGAGAATATCGTCCGGGTGATCCACTCCGTAAAATCCATTGGAAAAGCTGGGCAAAGGTGGATAAACCGATCGTCAAAGAAGAACAGGATGAGTTTTTTGTTCGCCATGCTTTGATTCTCGATACTTTTCAGCCTCAAACCTATAGTGACAAACTGGAGGCGGCGGTATCGATCGCGGCTTCTTTAGCCTGTAGTTTTCACACGGAAGATGCCTTACTGGACTTAATGTTTGTGGGAACAGAGGCCTATTGTTTTACTAGTGGTCGCAGTTTAGGACATACTGAGCAAATGTTACAGATTCTCGCTTCAGTAACCCCCTGTCTTGACAAGTCTTTTGATTACCTCACCCCTGTTGTTTTAAGTCGATCGCATTTGCTCAGTGGCTGTATTTGTGTGTTCTTGACCTGGGATGCCGCTCGAGCCGAATTAGTGCAATATCTTCAGTCTCTGCAGTTACCGTTAATGATATTTGTGCTCCAGGATGAGCAACACCCCTTAGATTTTGAAGGCATTCCCCTCAACCTAGAATCCACAAAACTGCGAGTAATTTCTAGCGATCGTTTAGCGGAAAGTTTGCTGCAGGTTGAGTAGAGTTGAGCACTCTCCCCAGAAACGAGAGCCTTGATGGTCACCAGACAATGGTTTCAGCAGTATAGTCCGCACAACTGGCTTAGGATTACTCTGCCCCAGGATGATTGAGAAAGTGTTGGATTTTTTCCAAATACAAGGGGGGATTTTCTAACATGGGAAAATGCGCGGTGCGGGGGAGGCAACAATATTCGATCGCGGGGCTTAAATTGGCTGCATTACGCCCCATGGCCGCAGGAATAATTTGATCATACTCGCCGGAGACTAATAAGGTGGGCACCCTAATGCGCTGAAAGACTTGGGGCATTTGTTCCGCCGCTTCTTTACTGACAGCGGTGTAAACAGTACCGATCGCGGCGGCGGCATCTGCTTGCAAAAAATCTTCTAAAAAGGCACGGCGATCGTTGGCGGGGATGGGTTGATACAAAAAACGACTCATGAACATGCGATCGAGTTCAGGAATTTGCAGAAACCACTGAGGCCGAAATTTGACCACATAACCGCTAACCCAATGAAAGATCTTAAAAGCAACCTCTTCATATTCAAAAATACCGCTACAGGTCAGAATAGCTTTGTACACCCGTTCCGGATATTGCTGCAAAAAGACGGCGGCAATGGAAGCCCCGGTGGAGTGGGCATTGAGATACACTCGGTCTAAACCTAGAGCATCTAATAAATCTCGCAAATCCTCAGCATAGCTTTCCAGACGATAGTCCCTTAAGCCTTTTCCCTCTACTACGGAGGGATCTGGCAGACGCGATCGTCCAAACCCCCTTAAGTCGTAGAGCAAAGCATTAAAGTCGGACTGGAGGTGCTGGGCAGTGCTTTGCCAGTAACGGGTAGATCCGGCCCAACCATGCAAAAAAACGATCGTGGGTTTACGGGCATCGGGGATGTTGTGGTGAGGCGTGATCCACTGGTAATAGTGGTTTACCCCCTGAATCGAGACAAAGGCCATAGCTCCTCTAGCGGTTAAAGGCAGAGTTTGAGTGAATGATGCCGGTAGTTTAACGTGGTTACTCTCCCAGTTCAATCTAATTCATTGCTGGTTGACTGCCGATTGGGCACCTCACAAACTTCAAAATCTTGCGGTAGTATCCACTCAAAAACAGGGCTTGTGGGGGGAGATACAGCCACCCAAGACAATGAATCAAAGTTCCCAATTCATTGCAGAACTGTTAAACGTTGTGAACTTCAATTGAGGGTTTAAAAGGGTTTAAACCTTAAAATTTGGCAGATTCGGGGGAACTTCTGGCAAACTTTCTCAAGGTCATCACAATCATTAAGCATGGACGTGACAAATTTTCCTTGGTTAACTACGATCATCCTTTTTCCGATCGTGGCCTCCCTTGCCATTCCTTTCATTCCTGATAAAGATGGGCGCACCATTCGGTGGTATGCCCTCTCCATTGGTTTGCTGGACTTTGCGCTGCTGCTCTACGCCTTTAGCACCCAATACGATTTCAACAACCCAGATCTGCAATTAGTGGAAAGTTACGCCTGGGTTCCTCAGATTGACTTGAACTGGTCTGTGGGGGCAGATGGTCTGTCCATGCCCTTGATTTTGTTAACGGGGTTTATCACCACTTTGGCCATTCTCGCCTCTTGGCCAGTTACCCTCAAACCTCGGCTCTTTTATTTCTTGCTCCTAGCCATGTATGGCGGTCAGATTGCGGTATTCGCAGTGCAAGACATGATGCTCTTCTTCCTGACTTGGGAATTAGAGTTGATTCCGGTCTACCTGTTGCTATCGATCTGGGGGGGCAAGAAACGGCAATACGCCGCCACTAAATTTATTCTCTACACCGCTGGTAGTTCCCTGTTTATCCTGGTGGGTGCCTTCGCCATGGCCTTCTACGGGGATACGGTTACCTTTGATTTTCGAGCTTTAGCCTCTAAGGATTATGCCCTTGGCTTCCAGTTTTTGGTCTATTCTGGTTTCCTGATTGCCTACGGCGTTAAGTTACCCATTATTCCCCTCCACACTTGGTTACCCGATGCCCACGGTGAAGCCACTGCTCCCGTTCACATGTTGCTGGCGGGTATTCTCTTAAAAATGGGAGGCTATGCCCTCATTCGGATGAATGTCGGCTTCTTGCCGGAAGTCCATGTACGGTTTGCGCCAGTGCTGATTATTTTGGGGATCATCAATATTATTTACGCTGCGCTCACCTCCTTTGCCCAGCGAAACCTTAAACGAAAGATTGCCTACTCCTCTATTTCTCACATGGGCTTTGTGCTCATTGGGATTGCCTCCCTGACTAACTTGGGGATGAGTGGTGCCATCTTACAAATGATTTCCCACGGCTTAATTGGGGCTAGCCTCTTCTTCTTGGTGGGGGCAACCTACGATCGCACCCATACCCTGATGCTGGATGAAATGGGGGGAGTCGGTCAAAAAATGCGCAAAATCTTCGCCCTCTGGACTGCTTGTTCTCTCGCTTCCCTAGCGCTGCCGGGCATGAGTGGCTTTGTGGCGGAACTGATGGTTTTTGTTGGCTTTGCCACCAGCGATGCTTACAGCTTACCTTTCCGGATTATTGGCGTAACCCTGGCAGCAGTGGGAGTCATTTTAACGCCGATCTATCTGCTCTCTATGCTTCGGGAAATCTTCTACGGCCCTGAGAACAAGGAATTAACGTCCCATGAAGTACTAGTGGATGCCGAGCCCCGGGAGATTTATATCATCGCCTGCTTACTCATCCCCATTCTGGGCATTGGCTTATATCCCAAGATTGCGACCCAAATTTATGACTCAACCTCTAACGAGATCACAGCTCATCTGCGATCGGTTACCCCAAGTTTGATGCCTCCCTCGGAGGATTTAGCCCAGTGGATGCACCCTAACCTAGCTTTTGCAGAGGCTCCTGCTTTAGCCAACTGACGTTCCTGAAATTGAAGCGCCCTCCGGGCGCTTTTCGGCTTTATGGGGCTAAAAGCGAGAAGATTTACGGAAGAGTCAGTTTAACTGCTGATTTGGCCCTTATTGAGACAATTGCCCTAAGCTTCGCCAATCTTGTTGGGCAGCAGGTGTCCAGAGCCAGTTTTCACTTAGGTTTTGGGGTGTAAAACTACCTCGGCTATTCTCCAACACCCGATCGTAGAGTTGCAGAGCTTGATTGAAAAATTGAGACTGCTGACCCACGGGTTGTAGGGATCCTAAATTCCAAAGCACTAGAGCTAAACCTGCAGAAGCTCTTAAGGACTCTTCAGTGGGAATGGGGGCTGCATTGGGATAGCGCCCTCCCAAGGGATTACCGTTGGCAAAGAGGGCATCTTCCGACTCTCCTTCCAGGGGCAACACCTGCAGCCACAACGATTTTGCGGTGCTGTAATCTTTCAGTTGATAGTGGGCTAGGGCTAGGGCATTGAGGTAGGGGGTTGATTGAGGATCTTTTTGATGCGCGGTTTGCCAATAAAGGCGAGCATCCTCCCATCTCCAGCCTTCCAAGCC
>JBMTZC010000280.1:0-5553 GCA_049455215.1 Prochlorotrichaceae cyanobacterium | reverse complement strand
TAGGAGCGATCGAGTATGGCTTGAATTCGATCGTAACTGGTGCTTAAGTGCAGTTGACTTTCTAAGTCCAAACGCCCATCCTCCTTCATGGCTTTCTTGACCTGCTTACCGAGATCTTCCAGGTAATAGCGGGCAATGTTCTTCGCTTCCCGAGGGGCATTAATGGTGTAAATTGCCAACAAAAATTCAGGAAAAGTAGTGGCATTCTCTACCGCGGTATAGCCCTCTTGGTTGAGGTTGATCAAGAGGCTTAAATAGTTTTGTTGGAGGCGGCGCTGTAGTAAGGGAATTTCGGTTTGATCTCGATCGAAATTGAGGTAGTTGTCCCAAATCGCCGTTTGCACCGTACTAAATAATTCCGGCAGGGCCAGGGGATCCGCCTCCGGATATTGGAAGGTCGCATCCCGCAATCGTTCTAGACGATAGGGCGCAAAGAGATCCGCCAAGATCAGGGTTTGCCACGTTAAGACCCGATCCGCTAGGGGATACTCCACTTCCTGCGTAAAAGGATCATTACTCCAGTCAAACCAGCGGGGGGCCGGTAACTTCCGGGCCAAGGTAGGAGGAAAGTCAAAGGCTTCGGCCCGAAAAACGCGATCGTTGATAATCTGCAAGGCTTGCCGCTGTTTTTCCAGTTCCACGGGTTCCAGGGGATAACGATCCGTCGTGTCTCCCCCCAGATAGCGGGTCAGCGATCGTCCCCCCACATAGCGGGTTAGTTCATAGGCATTAAAAATATAGTGAAAGAAAATCTGGTTAAAGGCAAAGCGACCTTCACTATAGCTTTCTCCCTGGGCAGGGTAGCGTGTATCCAGTTTATGCCACAACTCCTGAGCCAAATCCATTTGCCCGAGGTTATAGGTTAGGGCATCGTTGCTAAGATCAAAGCGGGCAATTTCCGGATCTAAATCCGTAAAGGCATCTTCATCGGTGCCATAGTCCAACTCCAGGACTTGATCGGCGATGGTTTTTAAGCGTCGTCGAGCTTCATTGGGGCGTAGATCCGGTTCCAGGGGGGTGTATCCATAGGCAATCACCCATTCATCGTATTCACCAATGCCTAGGGGGAAGAAGTTGCCCTGAGCAAAGCCTGGAGCGGCCAAGTTTGGCGGTAGGTAGTCCATTACAGAACTGGACAAAATGCCATCTTGACTGAGGACGGGGTTTTGTAATTCCTCCGGCGATCGGAGAGTGCTGCCATGGAAGTTATGCCGCAGCCCTAGGGCATGGCCCACTTCATGGGCCACCACATGTTGTACTGCTTGCTCCACAAATTCCTTCATTTGTGAACTACTGGGCAAAACATTTTGAGACAGGGATAAATACAGCGCCCCAAGGGACAACATTTGGCGGGCGTGCTGGCTATAGCAAAGATCGGTTCCGTCCATAGCCCGATTCCAGTCCGGCAATTTTTCCCGCAGTTTAGGATTTTTGAGCACCAGCATTCCCATCCGGGCATCACAAATCCGGGGATCTTGGGTGAGACGAGACCAAGCGGCGGGGCCCCCTAGGGGATCTTCCGCTAGGGCACGAAACTGCCCGACACTAAAGCGCACGTAATTTTCATCCACCAGAATGTCAGAATCGAGAATTTCGCCGGTGTAGGGATTCACACGGGAGGGGCCAAAGGCAAAGCCCCCATCAATGGAGGTAGTCCAACGAATGGTGTTGTAGCGGACATCCGCCGGATCCCAGTCCGCATCATCGGGCATTTGCTCCACGACGATCGCATCTTGAAAGCCCAACTTCTCAAAAGCGGTATTCCACATTAAGACCCCATTGCGCACCGCCTCCCGATACTCTGGAGGCACAGTATTTTCAATCCAAAAAACAATGGGCTTAGTGGGGGGGGACAGTTCCGCTGCCGGATCCTGCTTCTCTAAATGCCAGCGATTGATGTAGCGCACAAAGGGATCCCGTTCGCGGCGTTTGCTCAAATCCCAGTAGGAGGTGAGAAAATAACCCACCCGTTCATCCGCTGGACGGGGTTGAAAGTTCGGATTGGGGGTAATTTCCGAAAAGCTATAATGAACCCCCAGGTTAAACGCCGCCGCGTTAGGCACAGTGACCGGCGCAAAAAAGCCATCGGCTGCCCCGCCGGTAAATTGGTACACCGCTTCAAACTCTAAATTAAGGGGAAAGGCATCCACAGTTTCCAAGGAGCCAAACCCTGCCCCATAGCCCAAAAAGCCCACCCAGTTGGCCAGACCCTGGAAGACAGGGGATCCGGGACTAAATAAGGGGTCGAGATCCACTAATAAGCTTTGCCCCCCTTGCTCACCTGAATCCCCAATACTCACAATGGGTAAGCTCATGACCACAGAATCACTAAAAAATTGATCCTCGCGGCCTTCCGTGACATCCCCCGGACTGGATCGGATTAAGGCATTCGGCACCACCACTTCTAGGGTATTGCGAACGCGCCGAAGGGTGACGGAGATGGCATCGAGGGGCATCCCCCGGTACAGCCCAAATTCCCCAATCCCTCGGCTGAGGCTAGATTGTAATAAGTAGGTTCTCTCCAGTTGCTCCGGCTGAATTTCCGCATAGACGAGGCGTTCTTTTTCATCATAGTAAAGATTAAAAAGCCCTTCTTTCTTTTCCCGATCCGCGATCGCTTCCTCAAAGGGGATTAAGTCAGGGGATTCGGCGAGATCATCCAGGGCTGACGCTGCTGCTGCCTCCGCTGCCGCTGCTTCTGGCGATTCGGATTCAGGCTGAGCCAGCGTAGCGATCGGGGTGAAGTGAACCGTTGCCATCAGACTAACGGTGGCCAGCACTGTAACCTTTTGGGCTAAATTGTCCACAGACTGACATAACTTTGTGATGATATTCATTGCCTAAGCGGTAACGGAAACAGAAGGGTCTTGTGCCCTGTCATGATACTTGATTTTATGATTTCTCTTTTTGAGTAGGGGAATTACTTAAGTTTTGGAGCACCTTGAAAAAATTCAAAAATTTCCCTTGGTACCCACACCATTAATCGCGGTGCCCTTGGATTTTATCTTTGAAGGTGATAGCTATCACTTGAATTGCTCATTTTGGCTGAAAAGCCTGGTTGTTAGTCCTAGTGAAATGATGATGTTGAATTTTGTTGATTCTTATTCCCCCGCCTACGGCAGAATGCTGCTGGCGGGAGCCGCTAGCCTTGGCATCCTACTGAGTGGTTGCCAAGCCCCTTCTCCAGAGCAGAATACTGCCCCCACGCCTTCCTCTAGTCAGGAGACCTCAGCCCCCTCAGCAACGCCTTTTGCTGTTAATCCCAATGCGGCACCCGGTGCCACAACGATCGTTACAATCTACGAGATTGATCAAACCTGTGAAAACCTGATTCCCGTAGAGATTACCGTTCCTAGCGATCAGCTGCTCGATGCGAGTATTGCCAGCATTTTGACCCGCTCCAGCCCTGCCGATCTCAGCCCCTTAGCCTACACTCTCAGCATTGATGGGGCGACGGGCCAAGCCACCCTCGATTTACGCCCCAATCCCTCCAGTACCAGCCAGCGATCGTTACAATCCCTCTCCAGTTGTGAACAACTCGCCCTCTTGGGCAGTCTCCGGGAAACCTTACTCCGTCATCCGGAATGGGGCATTCAATCCGTCCGCTTCACAGAAGAGGGGGAACCGTTATTGTTATAGTCTGGAATTGCGTCCTAAAATCGCTCACGGCATATCCGGCGATCGTGATGCCTAAGGGTTAATAAGCCCCTGAATTCTTATTAAAGAGGATTGTCACGGTTTTAATGATCAACTGAATGTCATACCAGAAACTCCAATTTTCCTGATAGCGCATATCCAGTTCCACAACTTGCTCAAAGTTAGTGACTTGGGATCGTCCGTGAACCTGCCATTCGCCGGTCATTCCTGGTTTAATGTCTAATCTGCGCCATTGTAAAATTTCATAGCGATCGATTTCATCGGGCGTGGGCGGACGAGTTCCCACCAGACTCATATCCCCCCTTAAAACATTCCAAAACTGAGGGAATTCGTCTAAACTTGTGCGTCTTAAAAATTTACCAATGCGGGTAATCCGAGGGTCATCTGGATTTTTGAACAGTGCCCCAGACATTTTATTCTCGATCGTATGTTTGATGGCTTCTGCATTGGTAACCATCGATCGGAATTTCCACATCCGAAACTTTTTTCCTAACCAGGAACAGCGCATTTGACCAAAAAAGATTGGGCCACCATCTTCTAGCTTAATCAAAACAGCAATAGGGACAAAAATAAGAGCCGTAATGCCCAGACCAACGATCGCTCCAAGAATATCTAAAACTCTTTTTGCCTTGGATTTCATGGACGGATGCGTAATAATATCTGACTGGGATCCAGCCTCAGGATTCACGGTTAGGGCTTCGATGTCAAAAACCTCATCTAAATTGGTGAGGGAGAGTACCATACGCACCTGAGTTGGCACATTAATTAAACGAAGCTTTGCCCCTTCTGCTTCCGTCAATTTCCGGCAATTGACCAAGGCCCCAATGCCGCTACTATCCATGAAGGTCGTATTGGTGAAGTCCAAAAGGAGCAGCTGAACTTGTCCGGCATTGACTTGAAATAGCTCTTGAACAGCTTGTTTTACAGAGACCGCTTCATTGGCACTAAAGAGAACAGGTAAGGGGAACTTTATCGTATGATCAGCAACAGAATCACAGAAGGGAGAAGGGTTGTTAGTCATTATTCTGTAAAAATTCTAGCCGGATAGGTTAATCACTAAATCTACTTTACCGCAGTGTGATTTAAGCCGTGATACAAGTAATACAAACTAAAAAAGGAGCAGGAATGGCGACTTCGGTAACGCGATTACAAGAGTACAAAAAGCAGGGACACCCCATTACCGCTTTAACCGCTTGGGATGCTCTTTTTGCGTCCATTTTAGATGAATCTGGCGTAGATTTTATTCTTGTTGGAGATTCCCTCTCAATGGTTGCCCTAGGGCATACTAGCACCATTCCCCTATCCTTGGATGAACTAATTCACCATGCCAAAGCGGTACGGCGAGGAGTGACTCGATCGCTATTGGTCTGTGATTTACCGTTTATGAGTTATCAAGCTAGCCCTGAACAGGCGCTACAAGCGGCGGGGCGTTGCCTCAAGGAGGCATTGGTGGACGCGGTCAAGCTAGAGGGAGGATATCCCCGCATGGCGGATACGGTGGCCCAATTGGTGGAAAGTGGCATTCCCGTCTTAGGGCATGTGGGTCTGACACCGCAATCTATTAAAGTCCTAGGCTTACGGCAACAGGGCAAGTCTCCTGAGACCCGGGAGAAAATCATCCAGGAAGCCCTAGCCTTGGAAGAAGCCGGTGCCTTTGCGATCGTTTTAGAGCATATTCCCCCGGATTTAGCCCAAGCCATTACCCAGCAATTGCAGATTCCCACCATCGGTATTGGGGCAGGGCCCCACTGTGATGGTCAAGTGTTAGTCACGGCAGATTTACTCGGGCTTTCGGCACGGATGCCGCCCTTTGCCAAGGCCTATGCTGATTTTAGAACCGAAGCGATCGCAGCGGTACAGCGCTTTTGCCAAGAGGTGAAAGATCAACGTTTCCCC
>JBMTZC010000279.1:0-5554 GCA_049455215.1 Prochlorotrichaceae cyanobacterium | reverse complement strand
AATTGATGACGCGCCCTAGTTGGTCATGGTAAACCCTCGTTTCTCCTAAAGAGTCTGGGCTACAGCACTCATGTCAATTTGTGTATTTGGCAGTCTTAATCTCGATTTGGTGGTGCAAACCCCTCATCTTCCCCTGCCGGGGGAAACCCTTTTGGGCTTAGGTTTTCAGCAAATTCCTGGCGGTAAGGGAGCAAATCAAGCGGTGGCAGCAGCCCGGGCTGGAGCGATCGTCTCCATGGTGGGACGGGTGGGACAGGATGTCTGGGGACATCTGTTATTAGAAAATCTCAAGGCCAATCAGGTGGAGACGATCGGTATTGTCCAGGATCCAACAGAGCATACGGGAGTTGCCTTTATTACCGTGGCTCAAAATGGTGACAATCAAATTGTGTTAGCGGCCGGAGCCAATGGTGCGGTGGCGGCGGAGGATTTAGAACAACTTCGATCGCTCCTACCCCAAACGGAAATTCTCTTATTGCAGTTAGAAGTGCCCTTAGCCCAAGTGGTGGCAGCGGCGGAGATGGCCCAGGATGCGGGTGTGACAGTCATTTTAGATCCTGCCCCTGTGCCTCCCCACTTTCCCCCTAGCCTCTATCCCCTCATTGATATTTTGACCCCCAACCAAGGGGAAGCCAGCCAACTGCTGGGAATGCCCATTGATAGCATTCAGACCGCCAAGCAGGGGGTGAGACAACTCCAGGAGTGGGGCGTGAGTATCCCCATAATTACCTTGGGGGAAGCCGGAGTGGTCTGGTTCAGTTCCCACGTTGATGATCCCCAACATCTCCCCGCCTTTCCGGTAGAAGCGATCGATACCACCGCAGCGGGAGATGCCTTTAATGGGGCTTTAGCCGCCGCATTATTGCAATCCGTTTCTTTAGATGCCGGTATCCTTTGGGGCATGGCCGCTGCCGCCCTAGCGGTACAGCAACCGGGAGCCCAACCCTCCTTGCCTGATCGTGCCCAGATAGAAGCGTTTTTGGAAACCGCTAGAACTCTAGGGGAACAAGGTTAGCCTCCCATCAGTTGCAGCATAACCAGGTTTGAATGACAATATTTCAGCACCTTTAGGAATTACTACCCTATGGAAACCTACTATTATTTGGTGGCTAGCCAAAAATTTCTCTGTGAAGATGAACCCCTCGATGAAGTCTTCCGGGAACGTCATCGCCACTATGCAGAACAGGAAAAAGAAATTGACTTTTGGTTAGTAAAACAACCAGCATTTTTAGACGCGCCTGCCCTAGCTGCGGTAAAAGCAAAGTGCCCCCAACCCGCTGCAGCGATCGTTTCTAAGAATGAGCAGTTTATTATCTGGCTGAAGCTACGCTTAGAGTTTGTTCTGACGGGAGAATTTAAAGCCCCTTCTAGTGAAATTCCCGATCCTTTGGCTTCCCTCGTCAATGCCTAGCAGAGCAGGGGGGATCCGCTAAGTTTCCGGGTAGACCTGAATCGTAAGTTCCCTCAGTGCCCTGAAAGGGCAAGGAAGGGACGAAAAGGGGATGAAGGGGGACTTTGAGGTTTCGGATCGGTTCCCTCCCTTCAGTCTGAGATCTCCGTGAATTCCGTTGGGCTTTGCGGTTTCCAGGAGACCGATGGATCCACCGTAACCGAGGAAGAGAGAACGTGTGGATGTTTGAGGTTCTTTGATCTGGGTTTGCGGGGAACTGCCACGATCGCAAGGACTCCTCCGCCTATAATGGGAAGCGAATACCCGTATACGGAGTACCGATTGTGACTAGGGTGTGTCATCAATTCAGTCTAGAACCCTGACGATATCGACATTGGCCGTGCCCGTCCCAGTTTTACCACTAGGGGCTGAGACCAGCACAGCATAGGCATTTCACCGCTAACTGATGACAGCCCTAGTGTACCCAGAGATCAAGGAGCTTTATGGCTGCGAATTCCCTATCGGATTCAGGACAATTCACTACTGCCCCTAAGGAAGTGGTTCGATACTTGATCCGCTTGGTGGACAGTGCCTTGCAAAATAGTGCCTTGCAAACTACCCCTGCTTTGCAAACGGCGATCGCTACAGCGGTGGATAAATACGTTGCTTTTTATACTCAGAGTTATACCTTTATCCAGCTTCCCGGGATCGATCGTCCCATTCCCCTCAGTCGAATTTACGTCCCCTTGCAGGTGGTGGATGAGCGATCGATCCGCTCTGTCGAAGCCCCAAAAACCTTAAAACAACTCCATCGTCAGCGTCAGACTCGGGATGAAGAAAAACGAGCCAGAAGTTTACGCACCAGTCTAGATGTTGCCAATCAAAAACAATATCTCTTGGTGTTTGGGGAACCGGGCTATGGCAAATCTACCTTTCTGCGTTGGTTGGGGATTGAAGCCCTGCAGGGAAATCCCCAGGGCAGTTTTGCCCACCTCTGTTTTCCCGTCTTGATTCCTCTCCGTTACACCCAGGATCAGGCCTTTGACCTTGAAGCCATCATTGTGGAGATCTTTAGTCATTGTGGCTTTCCCCATCCGGCCCGTCTCGTGGAAACTCTTCTCCAGCAGGGAAAGATTTTATTATTGTTGGATGGTCTGGATGAAGTGCCCAGTACGCAATTCCTGACCATGCAGCGAACGATTGAGGCCTTTGCTGAAAAATATTCAAAAAATCGCTATGTCCTCTCCTGTCGCAAAGCCGCCGGTTACCTCAGTTTGAAACGGTTTGTGGCGGTGGACATTGCGCCCCTCAATTCTCAGCAAGTCGCCATGCTGATTCGGAAACACTTACTGTTGTTTTTGGGGGTTGTCCCGGACTTGGTGGTGTACCTCAAAAACCTCACCATTGCCTTAGGGTCTTCCCGATTGCGGGATCTCACTTGGAATCCGCTCTTTTTGGTGACCCTATGCCGCGTCTATAGCCAAACCCAACAACTGCCCGGTAACCCCAGTGCGGTCTATCGAGAAGCGATCGATTTGGTGCTGGAAGCCGTGGATCCGAAAGCCTCTAATCTCAAAATTTTGCAGGAAGCAACCCTCACCGCCGAAGTGGAGAAGGCCCTGTTGTCGGAGTTAGCCCATCAGGGCTTAATGAAGCAACAGTTGGTTTATTCGGGGGAACCTTTTGAACACCAAATTCAAGATTTTCTCGCAGAAACCCTAACCCTAGTTACCCAACCCAAAATTCAAGAACTACTCCATCGTTTAGTGAAACAGGGATTACTACTGTCCATCCACTATCCCCCAAACGAGTCTTACTATAGTTTTTCCCACCGAAGCCTTCAAGAATTCCTCACCGCCCGCTATCTAGCGCAGTACGATACCCCCATTGAGCCTGTGGTCAGCCAATATGCAACGGATCTGCATTGGCGAGAGGTGTTCATTTTTCTAGCGGCTCAAGTCGATCGTAGCGATCGGTTATTGGAACTTTTGGGAGAAGCGGCCCAACAGCAGATTCAAAGCGATCGGCTCCAACGGTTGTTAACCTGGACAGCCCAGGTCACTCAACCCTCTCAAGGTTCCTTCAGTCCAGTGGTCAAACGAGCGATCGCCCTAGCCATTGCCTTAGATCGGGCTTTAGATATGACCCGCAGCATCGTAGTGGATCAAGCCATCGATCGGGCTCTGAACCTCAGTTTAGATCTCGTACTCCTATTGGATAGTCAGGTCGCCCTGGAACTCGAGCACATTATTCTCCTGGACTTGGATGTAGGGCCAGGAGGAAGCTTCAACCTTGACTTTCCCCTGAATGTAGCCTTGGAACTCAAACGGTTACAAGTTTTTCCCGATGGTCGCATGGCCTGGCTGATTTCCCGCCTCAAAGCCCTCAAGTCCCGTGAGCTAGAGGTGTCTTCCGCAGGAATTAAAGAAGTGTTTAGCCTGTGGCTACAAGCCCTGAACCTGGAAGAAGAATGGTTGAAACTGAGCCCCGAAGAAGCCCAGCAGTTGTACCATTACCTCCAAATTTGTCTATTGATTCAGCGATGCCGTCGCGTTGCCGTTCGGGTCTCCCGGCAAACCTGGGAACAGTTAGAACGCCAGATTCTCTGTCCCAACCCGTCTCCCCTCTGATGCCTGCTCACCAACCTTTCTGACGTTTCCTCTCTCTGCTCATGGCTTCTCCCGCCACAGGATAGGCATGTCATCGCGAACTGATGACAGCCTCTAGAGATCCTATCCTAGAGGAGACTGTCCTGGATTTGCTGCTTGATGGACTGATCGATGTCGGGGATGGATGTCATGGCGATCGGGTGGCTCAGGGATTCCGCTAGTTTAGCCTACTTTAGGAATCTAGCAGATTCGCTGCCTCAATGCGTCGGAGCAAACCGGAACACTTAGAGTAAGTGGCTTGGATTTGTTGAATTTTACGCTGAAACTCCACCACATTTTCCTCTAACATTGCTAAGTCCCGTAAATTAATCAAGTGTTGAACTGCTTCATCATAGGATTTTGGTATTTTACGAGAAATTAAGGAATCGATCGTTTTCCAAATTTGCTCCTGTTCCGGTTTCAAGGATTCCAAATACTGACGGCGTTTCCTGGTTGCCGCTTCCTCCTCTCTGGCTTTGCGGGCTAAACGTTCCGTATCTGCTAATGCTTGTAAGGTGTCATAGCTGCGCCGCGGCTCCGAGCCAGTCCGATGTTTAGGGGTTTGAGAAAATCGCTGACGTAAACGAGCTTGAAGTTGACTTGCGATCGTCAGGTCACTGGTCACAACTTCTAAGAGCATTGCTGTTTTTTCCTGTTCGGAAAGGGCTTTAATCCAGTCTTCAAAAGGTTCCTGATGTTCTGTTTGAGTCGGACTAGATTGGGCAGCGATCGTTATTAGATCGGAATCGATTTGTAGCCACTCAACAAATGCCTGAAGTGGGGCATTTAGGTTTTGTAAGTTGGAGGGAACCGGTGGCTCTTGAAGATCCTTTTTTGAGCCATAAGAGACGGCTGCTGCCTGAAGCCAAGCTAAATATAAAACCCGGTAATCCTCTTGAAGAATAGACTGCCGTAAGGGAATCAATAAACTGAGCCAATCATTATCATCCTCAATCCATAGACTGCCTCCCTCTTCACTAATATTGATGTTAAGAATTACATGTTCTTTAACGATGCTCACTTCGATCGCACGTTTAAAACAATATAACTTCAGGGCAGAGAGATTCACTGCTGATTTTGGAAACCGAAAAGCTAATTGATGGGTTCCCCAATTGGCCATATAGAGCATGGCATCAAAATATTTTTCTAAAACCGACAAGGGCTTGCCCCGAAAATCTCCATAGCTATAGGTAAAAATTGCTTGAGTCGTAGTCAGCCTCACTCGACTGGATAAACTTCGCACATCATTCTGCTCAGTTGGAGTTAAAGGACGATCGATCGCCTGAAATTCATAATATTGGTATTCCATGGAGAAATATAATGATTGATAAAGTACAGTTTAGCCTTTGCATAATTACCTATTTAACTCTGTTTCGATCGCTTCCATTCTGGTTTCTAACTGCTCCAACTGCTGCTCTAGTTTCACCCGATCGCTAGGATTGAGGGTTGCGGAAAGCTGATCCGATACTGCCTCATATTCCTCACTCAGTTGATCTAACTCCCGCTGAAGCCGATC
>JBMTZC010000278.1:0-5596 GCA_049455215.1 Prochlorotrichaceae cyanobacterium | reverse complement strand
TTTGAGTTAGGGGACAGGGGAAGAGGGAGCGATCGGGGGTACGTTACAATGCAAAAGCGATCGTTCAGAATAAGTTTTAATGACTATGCCGGGACTAAGCCTGACTGAAACCCAGTTATAAAGATCTGCTGAAGGTTGCCATCTTAGAAATTTTCCAAGAACGGCGAGATTTATTTCAGGACTTGATTACCGAGGCATTTGAAGATCTGGCGATGATCAAAGCGATCGGTTTCTATGCTGGAGTTGCTATCATTACGGGGTTTCACTTCCCTCACAGCTTAACTGACCAGTGCCTTATTTTAGTCTTGCAGTGTAGCGCTCCCCATTTGCCCTGCCAGAACCCCGCCCCTTGAGCTAAGGCCACGATCGCCTTTCTTCCCTGCCCCTATGATTCTGTAAGAATTCCGTAATATATTAGAGAGTCAATCGGTTCAAGGAGTCTAACAAACGCATGGGTAAAGTGGTGGGCATTGACCTGGGAACGACCAATTCTGTGGTGGCGGTGATGGAAGGGGGCAAGCCTGTGGTCATCGCTAATGCTGAAGGTACGCGAACCACACCCTCCGTTGTGGCCTTTAGTAAGGATGAGGAGCGTTTGGTGGGGCAGATGGCACGGCGGCAGGCGGTGCTGAACCCTCGCAATACGTTTTATAACTTTAAGCGCTTCATTGGGCGCAATTATTCGGAGCTGAGTCCTGAGTCGAAGCGGGTGCCCTATACGATTCGGCGCAATGATTTGGGCAATGTGCGGGTGGTCTGTCCCCGCTTGGAGCGAGAGTTTGCGCCGGAGGAAGTGGCGGCGATGGTGCTGCGGAAGTTGGCGGATGAGGCCAGTCGCTACTTGGGGCAGCCGGTGACGGGCGCGGTGATTACGGTTCCGGCGTATTTTAATGATTCCCAACGGCAGGCTACGCGGGATGCGGGGCGCATTGCGGGGCTGGATGTGAAACGGATTTTGAATGAACCGACGGCGGCTTCCTTGGCCTATGGGCTCGATCGTCGTCAAAATCAAACGATTCTGGTGTTTGACCTGGGGGGTGGCACGTTTGATGTGTCGTTGCTGGAGGTGGGCAATGGTGTGTTTGAGGTGAAGGCGACCTGTGGCGATACTCAGTTGGGGGGCAATGATTTTGATGAGAAGATTGTCAATTGGCTCGCGGATCAATTTATGGAAGCGGAGGGGATTGATCTACGCCGCGATCGTCAGGCCTTGCAACGGTTGATGGAGGGGGCGGAGAAGGCGAAGATTGAGTTGTCTGGGGTGGGGGTCACGGAAATCAATTTGCCCTTTATCTATGCCACGGAGGACGGGCCGAAGCATTTGGAAACGAAGCTCACCCGGGGCGAGTTTGAATACCTCTGTCAGGATTTACTGGAGCGGTTGCGGATTCCGGTGAAGCAGGCCTTGGCGGATGCGGCCTTGTCTCCTCGGCAGATTGATGAGGTGGTGTTGGTGGGCGGCTCCACGCGGATGCCCATGGTGAAGGAGTTGGTGCGATCATTTATCAACAAACAACCCAATGAAAATGTGAACCCCGACGAGGTGGTGGCGGTGGGGGCTGCCATTCAGGCGGGGATCATTGCCGGGGATGTGCGGGATGTGCTGCTGCTGGATGTTACGCCCCTGTCCCTAGGGCTGGAAACCATTGGCGGCGTGATGAAAAAGTTAATTCCCCGCAATACGCCAGTGCCGGTGAGACGATCGGATATTTTCTCGACGGCGGAAAATAATCAAACCCTCGTGGAAATTCACGTTCTCCAAGGGGAGCGGGAAATGGCCACGGGGAATAAGTCTCTAGGGCGCTTTAAGCTCACGGGTATTCCCCCCGCTCCACGGGGGATTCCCCAAGTGCAGGTGTCTTTTGATATTGATGCCAATGGTATTTTGCAGGTCATGGCGCTGGATAAAACCACGGGCCGGGAGCAAACGGTGACGATTCAGGGCGCTTCGGTGCTGAGTGAGGTGGAAATTAACCGCATGATTCAACAGGCGGAGGAGTTTTCCCAAATCGATCGCCAACAAAAGGCACGGGTGGAAAAACGGAATCGCGCCGATAGTTTGGCCAGTCAGGCGGAACGGAAACTGCGGGAAATTGCCCTGGATTTTGGTATGTATTTTGCGGAAGCCCAGCGGCGACAAATTGAGGCGATTATCCGTGATCTGCGCCAAGCGGTGAAAAATAATGACGATCGCGGCATTGATTTAACTCAAGCCACTTTGCAGGATGCCCTCTACGAACTCGATCGGGAAGTCAATCTCCGCATTGAAGAAGAGGATGGCGAGGACTTTTTCCAACCGATCAAAGATACCCTCACCAACCTGCAGGAGTCTAATCCCTTTGCTTCGCAACAACGGCGGGGTAGCCGCTCGAAATCCGATAGTCGAGGCGGTGGCCGGGATGCGAGTAGAGATCTGAGCCGATCGGGCCCACCCCCCCGCCGGGATCCCTACGGTTCTCGCTTTGAGGAGGAAGAATGGGGGGATGATGATGAATGGTTCTAAGCTAAAACCAGCATTCCAGCAGCCTGAGGGGAAGCGCTCCGGGGCTTACAAAATCTCCCCTTGAGCAAGATCTAACAACCTCAGTCCCTGATCGAGGGTGTCAAGCTGGGTGAGTTGTTCACGCAATGCTGCTGCTCCCGCAAAGCCAGTGCAGTACCACGCTAGGTGTTTACGGGCTTGGTAGATTCCTTTTTGCCCCCGCTGCTCCACCAAGGCAATGAGATGTTCCCGGGCACAGTCCAGTCGCTCCGCGATCGTTGCGGGGGCTTGAGGTTGACCCGTTTTCAAGAAGCGATCGATTTCTCCGACTAAAAAGGGATAGCCCAGGGTACCTCGGGAACACATCACGCCATCGGCTCCGGTTTGCGCTAGGCAGGCCAGTGCTGAGTCCACAGAAGTAATATCCCCATTGGCAATGACGGGAATAGAGAGGACAGCTTTGACACGGCGGATCCAGTCCCAGTGGGCTGGCCCGGTATAGCCCTGTTGCCGAGTCCGGGCGTGAACCGTGAGCAATTGAATACCGGCATCCTCTAAACGACGGGCAAAGTCTAGGATCGTGATTTCAGTGTCTGACCAGCCCAGACGGGTTTTGACGGTGACGGGCACAGGCACCGATTCCACCACCCGCGAAACGATCGCTACGGCGAGATCGGGCTGACGTAAGAGGGCCGAACCGCCGCCCTTGCGGGTAATTTTGTTGACGGGACAGCCCATATTAATGTCGATGGTTTGGGCCCCCTCCTCCACCGCCTTTTGGGCTGCGGCCGCCATAAAGTCGGGGCGACCATCAAAAAGTTGCACACTAATGGGGGTTGCCTCGCCGCTTAATTCAGAAACCTTGTGCAGACCGCGGCCATAGTGGAGTTCCCCCGCATGAATCATCTCCGTGTAGAGCATGGAGTGGGGGGCATAGCGGCGCACTAAATCCCGAAAAATGCGATCGGTTACGCCGGATAGCGGAGATTGCAGCACCCGACTGTGAACCGTGAGGTCACCAATTTTTAAGGGGGTTTTGAGGCGATCGGGCACTGACCGCAGAGATTGAGGCATAGAGACCGTGAGAGGGGGGATCAATACTCCTATAATGGCGGCGGAGTACACCGCTGAATCAGTGAAGGTTAGGTTAAGGTATGGCTAAGGTTTCCGTAGAACAGCAACAGTATAAAACTTATCTTCTGGAAGATGAAACCTCCGGGAGTCGTGTCGCCGTCATTCCGGAGCGAGGCGGGATTGCCTTAACCTGGGCCCTCGGTGACTTAGAAGTGTTCTATCTCGATCGCGATCGCTTTAAGGATCCCGCCTTAAGTATTCGGGGGGGAGTGCCCATTCTCTTTCCCATCTGCGGCAACTTACCCGAGGATGCCTATGAGGTGGGGGGACAAGCCTACAAACTCGCTCAACACGGCTTTGCCCGTAACGTGCCCTGGACAGTGGTGGATCAACAGGAAGGGGATGCCGCCGCCCTCAGCATTGAACTGACCTCCAATGAATCTACTTTGAGTAGCTATCCCTTTGAATTTAGCGTTCGCTATACCTACATTGTGCAGGGCAACAGTTTAGAAATTCGCCAGGTTTATGAAAATAAATCGAGTCAAGCCATGCCCTGTTCCTTTGGCTTCCATCCTTACTTTGAAGTGACAGATAAAAGTCAATTAAGCTTTGAAATTCCCGCCACCCAATGGCAAGACAAAGCAACCGGAGAATCCCGATCGTTTTCGGGAAACTTTGACTTTAACGAAGACGAATTGGATATGGCCTTATATCCCATCTCAGGTCAGGTGTCCACCGTTACCGATGGGGCCCGGTCTTGCAAACTGATTCTCGAATACGATCGCTGTTTCTCTACCTTAGTTTTCTGGACCGTCAAAGGGAAAGATTTCTACTGTTTAGAGCCTTGGAGTGCCCCCCGTAATGCCTTGAACACCGGCACAGAACTCACCACGATCGCCCCAGGACAAAGCCTAGAAACCTGGATCAAAATGACCGTAGAGCGGTAACATCCTCCCCCGCAAACCTATACCGCGTTAGCACCCTCTGACGACGGTATAGGGGGGCAGGGGATATTACGATCGTTCACAAGTCAGTGCCGCAAAGTGATCCTGAAGGAGCTTGTGGATAAAGCGGTAGCGCCCCCCCACCCGCTGAAGCAGCGTGAGTTCTGTGCAAGAGTTGTGTTGTTCCGTCATCAGGCGGTTTGCTCCACCATACTACAGAGAATTCCCACAATTTTTCTGATTTCTTTAATACTATACTCCTCCAGATCGATCGCTAATTGTTGCCCCTCCAAACGCAAAAATCGCCACTGGGTTCCGGAGGTAATAACACCATAAATTTTGGCAATCGATCGCTCCTCCGCTGCGTTAAAGCGCTGGGCGGCCACCATTTCCGCTGCACATTGCCCCACTCCGGTCATCAGGTTTTCATTTTTGGCTTCCACAATGGTGATGACGGGAGCGGTTAAAAATAACTGTTCCGGTGACTGACTGATCAAAAAGTCGCAGAATCCCGTCAGATTTAGCTCTCGATCGCTAGTCAGTTCAATCCCGGAAAATAGACTGATTTGCTTGTGAAAAATACGGCGAATTTCCGTTAGAACCGGAGCAATCAGCAGTTCCGATCGTGCTTTTTCTGTATTGATAGCGATCGCTAAGTCCAGATGATCCGCCAGGGTTTCTTGTAAAAGGGCACTGATGTCTCGCTCCGCCACCGCCGCAAAAATGCCCCCCTGCTCCAAGGTTTTCAGGTGAAAGGTTTGCCGAACTTGCTTGAGGCTAAAACTGCTGTAGAGCATAACGATCGCTTGGGAGTTGGAAATTATCGGATACTATTTGAGATAGAAGATGACGCGATCGTCATTTACCGAGTCAAGCATCGCCGTGATGCCTATTCTTCCTAGAGAGAGCAGATTATGATTTCCCTGAGTCCAGAATTCCTGATCAAAGACGGTAAAAAAGAATTTGTTGTGCTCACCTACGACGAATTTGAAGCTTTGCAAGACTACTTAGAAACGATGGAAGATTTACTAGACTTACGTAAAGCGAAGCAGGAAGAAGCGGGTAATCCTGTTATTTCCCTGGAGGAAGCGAAAGA
>JBMTZC010000277.1:0-5610 GCA_049455215.1 Prochlorotrichaceae cyanobacterium | reverse complement strand
AAGCCTCAACGATTACTTCTAGTACCGCTGGTCAGGGTAGTGCGGGCAGTATTAGCGTCACGGGCAATGGCGAGATTCGGCTGGATAGCAGTACTATTTCCACCGCGATCGAGCCCACGGGAGTTGCAAATCCCACTCTGCCCCCCAGTAGCATTACCCTCCGCACAGGCTCGGTCACCTTGCAGAATGGTGCAACCATCACCTCGGAGACCAAAGGCGATAAAAATCCGCTGGGACAAGGGGGAACGGGGGATGCAGGCACGATCGCTATCACTGCCCAGACCGGCGACATTACCTTAACCGGAGCCAGTTCAATCTTGAGTGCGGTGGGCGTGAATTCCATCGGGAATGCCGGTGGCATGAAGTTGGAGGCAACGGGGGATATTTCACTGCTCGATGGATCCCTACTCACCGCTAGTACTCGTGGTCAGGGGAACTCCGGCGCGATCGAGATTAAAGCAGACAATTTCCTGGCCCAAGGCGAAGATACGGCTGGCTTTGGCTCTGCCATCTTTAGTACCGTAGGAACTTCGGCACAGGGGAATTCCGGCGGCATTAAACTGGTCGCTCAAAATACGGTGTCCCTCTTAAGTGGCGCAGTCCTGGATGCAACAACCTACGGTCAAGGTGACTCTGGAGCGATCGAGATTACGGCTCAAGACGTTTATCTGCAGGGAGAAGATAGCGCAGGCTTCCTCAGTGGAATACTCAGTACCGTCGAAGAAACGGGGGTGGGGAATTCCGGTGGCATTAATCTGAAGGTTGGGGGCAATGTCTGGGTTTCCGATGGGGCCCGTCTGGATGTGAGTACCTCAGGACGAGGCAATTCCGGCGCGATCGACATTAGCGCCCAACAGGTCTGGATTCAAGGAGAGAGTCGCTTTGGTGACTACAACAGTAATGTGCTCAGTAAGGTTGAAGCCACCGGCATTGGCAACTCAGGGGGAGTCAGCATTCGGGCCAGCGAAAGCCTCTCCCTCTTAGCTGGCGGTGTTATCGCCACCACCACTTTTGGCCAAGGAAATTCCGGCGCGATCGATATTGTCACCCCCAACCTACTGATTCAGGGCGCGGTCAGCTCAGAAATTGACGTAAACCTGGATAATGTACAGGGCGCAGGCATTAGCAATATCCAAAGTGCGGTAGCGGATACGGGCAGGGGCAATTCTGGCACCATTACCGTGAACGCCCAGCGCATCTCCCTTCTGGATGGAGGACAACTTAATGCCAACACCTTTGGTCAGGGCAACTCTGGTCTGATCGACATTACGACCCAAGATTTGCTAGCCCAGGGAGCTTCTCTGTCTGGGACCTATAAGAGTGGGATTCAAAGTGGCGTGGGCAATACCGGCATTGGCAACTCCCAGGGCATTAATATTAAGGCGACGGGAACCGTTTCATTTTTAGATGGGGCCCTGCTGTCCGCTAGCACCCAGGGCACGGCCAGCGATCGCAGTAACATTACCCTCAGTGCCCCAACCCTTAATCTGGATAATCAAGCCAGTATTACCGCTAGCACCACCGGATTCCGGGACCCGGGCTTTAATAATGCCGGAAAAATTGAGATTACCACGGCGAACACCACCCTCAGCGGTGGCTCCACCATTCAAACCAATACCGCTGGTTCCGGGGCAGGGGGTGAAATTATTTTGATTGCTACCGAGGGATTGTTTATCAAAGACGATGGCAGTGGCATTTTTTCCAATACTGAAGAGAATTCCACTGGCAACGCCGGCAGTATTTTCATTGATCCCCCCATTGTGGATATCCGAGATGGGGCGGGCATTTCGGTTAATAGTTTGGGGGCGGGTACCGGGGGCAACATCACCCTTGCAGCGGGAGATTTAACCCTGGACAATAATGCTTTTATTTCGGCTTCTACGGTGAATAGTAACGGTGGGCAAATCTTTTTAACGATCGGGGGGAATCTGTTGCTCCTGAATAATAGTTATTTGTCCGCGGCTGCGGGTCTCGGTCAAGCGGCCGGAGGGGATGGGGGCAGCATTACGATCGATGCTGCTTCGATTCTGGGCTTCAACAATGCGGATATTAGTGCGAACGCAGGGCTGGGTCGGGGTGGCAATATCACCATTAACACCCCAATTTTACTGGGCTTTTTAGTCAAGAACGTTCCCGATACCAGCAGTGATCCCCGCAACAATATTTCCGCTAGTGGTCAGGCTTCAGCGGGTACCATCACCATTAATAACAGTGTGGATCCCTCAAAGGGTTTAGATCCCCTCGCCGCAAACCTGGCTGATCTGGCCAGTCGAGTTCGCCAAGCCTGTGACATTAGCAGTGCCCAAACCCTCAATCAGTTCCGAATTGCCGGACGGGGAGGTTTACCCAGTACCCCACAAGATCCGCTGCAATCTCAGGGGACGCTAGAGGATTTACGCCTGTTAGACGATTGGTTGGCGGAGAATGGGTCTGGTGACGAAACGATCGCTTCACCCCCGCGTGAGTCGCCCCCCTTGAGTCCTCGCTTATCGGAAGCTGGGGAATGGGAATGGATTTCGCCCCAAGCCCTCCGGCTCGTCACTGCCCAGGGCAATGCCACTGTTAATTTCGGAACAGGTACCTTCACTTGCAATAGTCCGCCGCAATAGCCCTAAACTCAAGCTCCCCGATTGTATTTAGCCTGATATTGAGTGATTTACCCCGATGAACAAGCACAGAACTTATCGCAGCAAAAGCTTTTGGCTCAGTGTCCTGCCCCGACTCAAGAGCCGCCGATCCTGGAAGCGCTGGCTTTGTTTCGCGCTAGCGATCGTGACGGCGTGGTTTTGTATTGAGCTAGAACGTCCCCCTGCATTCGGTGCCGTCGGATCTTTCTCTGATCAGGCTGACAGCAACCTCGCCAGTGAGGGAATCCTGACCTTACCCCAGGCCAAAACCAGCCTGCGATCGTCCCTGGCCCTAGGAGACGTTTCCCCGAGAGCCGATCAGGCTCAACTCCAACCCCAACAGCAGTTACGCGCCGGTCAAAGCCTCTACGAAACGGGGCGGTTTACGGAAGCGCTCTCCACCTGGAAGGCCACCCTGCCCCTCCTGGAAACGGATCCTCCACGCCAGGCGATCGCCCTGACCCTGATGGCCCTAGCCGAGATTGAACTGGGGCAATGGGACAACGCCCAAATCAGCCTCGATCGCGCTCAAGCCTTATGGCCTCGTCTGGAAGATCGCCGAACCCAAAGCTTTATTCAAGGGAAGTATTGGGCCACTCAGGGGCGGTTAGAACTGGCCAAAGGTCAGCTCGCAAACGCCTACCAAGCCTACCAAGCCGCAGAAGCTGCCTACGGAGCCGCAGGAGATACCTGGGGAAATCTCCAAAGTCGGCTGAATCAAGTGAAAATGTTACGGCTACAAGGCTTTGGTACCCAAGCGTTTAACAACATTCAGCGCTGGTTACCGGAAGTGGCCGCCCTACCGGACAATGCCCTCAAAGCCACAGCATTACGGGAGGTGGCAGAGACCTGGGCCATTTTAGGCGATCGGGAACAGGCTAAAACCTATGGCAGCCAAAGCTTGGAACTCGCCAAATCCCTCAATCTGGGGGCAGAGGTTGTCAAAACGTTATTGAGTCTGGGGCATTTAAATTGGGATCGTCCCTTACAATCCTTCAATTACTTTACTCAAGCCTTGCAGGCCGCCACTGATTTTCCGGACTTACAACTGCAATCTCAAGTCAATTTAATTCGCCTAGGACTTCGCTTTCCGCGCTCCGCTTCTCAGCTTGCCGGCTTTTACACCGGACTACAGGAGAATCTCCAAACGGTTCCCCTCAGCCGAGCCCGGGTTTTTGCCCGCTTAAATCTGGCGGAAACTTTGTTGCAATACCCCAATCGTAATGAAATCTTTGCCATCAACGACTCAGATTTTCAAACCTTACTGAATCAAGCCCTAGAGGATAGTGAAGCCCTTGCCGATGGGCGCTTACAAGCCTATACCCTAGGGGTTTTGGGCACCTTTGAGGAACACCGGGAAAACTTGATCCAGGCGCAAGACTACACAGAGCAAGCCCTATTAATTACGCAACAACTGAATGACCCCGTGGGGTTGTATCAGTGGCAATGGCAACTGGGACGGGTGTTAGTGGCCGAAGAGCAATGGAGCCAAGCCCGAGAAACCTACGCCCAAACCCTGGAAACCCTCGAAGGTTTACGCACCGATTTAGCGAATTTGAGTACGGATCTAAACTTCTCTTTTGAGGAGAAAATTGATCCCGTCTATCGGCAATATGTGGAACTCCTCCTCACGCCCGATCCAGGCTTACCCCTCAGCCAAGACCGTTTACAAACCGCCAGAAATACGATCGAAAGTCTACAGGTGGAGGAGTTAGTCAGTTTCTTTAAGGCAAATTGTGTCAGCGCCCAAGCGATCGATATTGAGACCTTAGATGCTTCGGCGGTGGTTATTTATCCCATCCTGTTGCGGGATAGCCTGGAAATTATTGTGGGCTTCCCCGGTCAACCTCTCCAGCATTATCAAAGTAGTGTCACCCGAGGAACCCTGGAACGGGCCGCCCAACTGCTCCGCTTAGCGCTGGCGGAGTCCTCCAGTCCCCAGCGGTGGAGACGATCGGCCGCCGGAGAAACCGGGGGCACGTCCTCCCAAGCGGTTCGTTTGACCCGTTACATTTACGATGCCTTAATTCAACCGATCGCAGCGGATTTAAAAGCCTCAGGGGCTAAAACCCTAGTCTTTACCCTGGATGGGGCACTGCGGAATATTCCCATGGGGGTTTTGTCCGATGGAGAGCGTTATTTATTGGAAGACTATGCCATTGCGGTGAGCCCTGGTTTGCAATTAATGGAAACTAAACCCATCGATCTCACGAATTTACAAGTTCTGATTGGGGGGGTCACAGAAGGGGGCGCAGTTGAGGTGGAAGGAACGGGACAACGATCGCAAATCTTTTCTCCCCTGCCCTTTGTGAAAAATGAGGTCTATGGCATTCAACAGTCCATTAAAAGTGTCTTATTACTCAATGATGGTCAAACCCTGACCGTCCCCCCCACCGCCTCAGGGGAAGCCGATCGGGGTGCTGCTGTCGAGGGCAATGGGGTGACCTCCGCCCTAGCCGAAACGGACACTAATACGCCTAAACTGATTCCTCAGGGAGCCTTTGAAGCCAAAACCCTGCTCAAAGAACTGGGTACGGGTAAGTTTCCCATCGTTCACTTTGCTACCCACGGGCAATTTACCTCCAACGTTGATGAAACCTTTATTCTGGCGTGGAATGATACCCTAACCCTGGATGAATTAAAGGCTTTATTACAACCCATCGATCGCTCTACGACGGCACAGCCCTTGGAACTGCTGGTCTTAAGTGCCTGTCAAACCGCCCTAGGAGACAACCGAGCTGCCTTAGGGTTAGCGGGGATGGCGGTACGATCGGGAGCCCGCAGTACGTTAGCCTCCCTCTGGTCTGTAGATGATCAGGCTACCGCCGAGTTAATGCAAGCCTTTTACCAAAACTTAGTGGAAAAGAGACTGCCCCGCGCCGAGGCTTTACGGCAGGCCCAACTCTCGCTCCTGAACAGTGAAAACCACTCCATTCCTTATTTCTGGGCTCCGTTCATTCTGGTGGGGAGTTGGTTATAAGGG
>JBMTZC010000276.1:0-5640 GCA_049455215.1 Prochlorotrichaceae cyanobacterium | reverse complement strand
GGGATCAGAAATCAGGTATTAGGGATCAGACAAACCGCATTAAATTCTTGATTTTGAGTGTTGAGTGTTGAGTTTTGAGTTTTGAATCATTCAGTCCCCCTGATTGGTGGTGGTGGTTTAACTCAAAACTCATCACTAAAAATTCATAACTCAACACTTTCACCCTAAACTAATCCTTGCAACTGTCCCGCAGCAGAATTTAGACGTTGGGTGCCAATCTTAACCTGACCAATACCATTGGCGGTTTCGTTGGCTGCTGCGTTGAGGTTATTCATGGCACTGACCACCTGTTGAATAGCCACGGCCTGTTGTTTGACGTTGAGGGAGATTTGCTGACTGTTCAAAACCACGTTGTTGACGGCATCGGTAACCCCTGCAAACGCTTGGGCGGTTTCTTCCGCGATGCGAACCCCTTCTTCCACGGTTTTGGTTCCTTCATCGGTGGCCATGACGGTGGAGTTAATGGCGTTTTGAATGTCCTGAACGAGGGCGTTAATTTTCTCAGCGGATTTTTTGCTTTGATCCGCAAGTTTGCGAATCTCACCGGAGACTACGGCAAATCCTTTGCCATGCTCACCTGCACGAACAGCTTCCACCGCTGCATTAAGGGCTAACATATTGGTCTGGTTAGCGAGGTCACTCACTAAACCCGAAATACTGCCAATTTGGCTGGTTTGCTCACTGAGGCGCATAATCTGATCGGCGATCGCCCCCACTTTTTCCCGTAAAGTGCCCATGCCGGTCAGGGTTCGATCGACGGCCCGGGTGCCCCCTTCTGCGAGTTCTAGGGCTTGCTTGGCACCGGCCGCTGCTGCTGCCGCTTGTTCCGCAGACTGACGGGAAGAAGCCCCCAGTTCATCCATGGTCGTGGTGGTTTCGTTCACGGAGGCCGCCTGTTGCTGGGCAGTGCGTTCCTGTTGTTCTACAGTGGCGGCAATTTCTGAGGTGGAACTGGCGATCGCACTGGCGGAGTCGTTCATCTGTCGGGAAGTGCGTCCTACAATCCACAGGCCGAAGAAGCTAGAGGCCAGGGTGGAAAAAATGGCTGCCGCAACGCTTACATTCCGGAGATTTTCTAAGGATGCATTTTGAGCGGCCTGGTTCTCAGTAACGATCGCTTCTTGGGCAGTCTGGATTTCCCCAAATAAGTTAGTGACGGTCTCCGCTTCTGCTCTGCCCCCATCTTTTTTCCAGAGGTCAACCGCCCGTTTACTAGTCCCCCCTGGCTTTGCCACATCTTCTTTGGCGGTGTTAATGAGTAAGCGGTTAATGTCTTCCAACTCTTTAATCGCTACTTTTAATTTTTCAAAGCGTTGCTGCTGCTCCGGGTTGACAATCTGGGGCTGAACTTCTTCTAACAATTGTTCGTAATTCTGGACTGATTGGTTAAAGGTTTCCTCCGATACATTGCTTGGATCTAGCAAGTATCCCCGTGTTGCTCGGGACATGGTCTGTACCCCAATCTCTACATTCGCTAGATCGAAACTGACTTCTGCAGAACGATCGACTTCTGCCACATTAGATCGTGCAATGCGAACATTAATATAAGTAATTACAGCAGAGATCAGTAGAGCAATGACGGGAATGGCATAGCCCGTTAAAATCCAGTACCGAAGTTTCCAGCTTTGAGTTTGTTGTAGCATTGGTAAATCCCCTTTGATAATGAGGGTTTAGATTGATAGAGTTAAGGTGTAGATGCTCAGTCAAATGGCTTTCCATTGAAAGCGAAAATTTAATGGGAGACTGCGGTGCTTCGCGCCGTACTCTTTCGCCTGAAGTGGGTAACCAGTCAAATTAAGGGTTAGCTTCAAAGCGTTATACCCAGTAATTAAACGATCGCTCTGAGTTGAACCGTTTCTGAACCGTTATATCTAAATGGTTTCATTAACCACTAAATCCTCACTCGATAGTATCTTGGTTAAATCCAAAATACTCATTTGCTGATCCTGATAAGATGCAACACCCCGAATAAAATCTTCGTTCATGGCATGAACAGCAGCAGGGACGGGGGAAATATCTGCCGCATGAAGATAAACAACATCATAAACAGTATCAACGGTAATTCCTGCCACTAATTTATCGAGCCGAACCACCACTGCCTGCTGATTATTAGATGTTGAACCACCTTCCGTTTTCTGCTCTCCTTTCAATTGCAAAATATGGCTAATATTCACGAGGGTTAAAATTTCACCCCGTAAATTGATATTGCCGACAATATGAGATGGACAACAGGGAATGGGCGTGATTTGGTGAATTTCAGTGAATTCATGAATTCGCTCTAAATTTAAGCCGAAATATTCACCCTGTAGCCCCACAACGGCTAACGGTAACATTCCACTAGAACTGTCGCCTTCAGGAGAATGACGTAAATTTTGAGCCCGCTCCCGTAAGACGGTTTGTTCATGAACCGTAAAGTCCGCCATGAAGTCCCGAGACCGATCTGAGGCAGTGGAAATGTTCTGAGCAGGTTGTGAGGATTCTGCACCGTTTTTGGATGATGAAAACCCATTTTTTTCCAAATCCAAAAGAATTTGGGCGTTGGCCGGAGAAAGCGATCGTTTTTGCAGCAATGCTTCAGGATTGAGTATGGGAATAATTTGTTCCTGATGCTGTGCTAAACCTATCAAAAGGGGACAGTCTCTCTTGGGATCCGTTCCATTTTTTGAGTCTCCTCCCGTTGAAGTAGGAGAAGAAATCGCTTCATCCTCGATCGCTTCAACTCCATGCACATGACTTACAATCATTCCTAAACGATGATTTTGCCAATTAATCACAATTACAGAATGATTTAAGGTAAAAGGATGGTGGGGCTTCCTCAAACGTTTATTGAGATCAATAACCGTTAAGATTTCTCCCCGGAGACTAAGAATACCTGCCACCTCTGGCTCAGAGTCCGCTAGATCTGTGAGGGCAGGGAGGAAAAAAATTTCCTGCACAAAGTCTGCTGCAATTCCATAAAGCGTGCCATTTAAGTCAAAGATCAAATAAGACTGCCGAGTCATACAGACCTCCCATCAAGTTAACTAATGACTAATAGATGCTCTTCCAAATCTGACCAGGAAGACCCCATATAAGATTGAGACTTTTTCAACTCATCGGGTAACTTCCGCAAAATAGACAAGGCCAGGGCGTTCATTTTCTTAGATTTATCCATGTCCTTTTCCCTCGCATAGATTGAGGCCAGATATAAATAGGCCGGGACGGAATTAGGATCTAAGTAAATCACCTTTTTTAAGAGTTTCTTGGTTTCCACCATATCTCCTTCTTCCTCGGCAATGTGAGCGAGTAATAAATAGGCACTGATGGAAAATTCTTGAATTTCTAAGGCACGCCAACAACTGGCTTTTGCTTTCTGATATTCCCCTAGGTTTGCATGGGCTTCTCCTGCTAAAATAAAGAGTTCACAGCAGCTTGGGTACTTCTGAATGAGTTGATAACTCGTTTCTAAAACCGCTCGATAATTCTCACTATTCAGCAGTTTTTTTAAGTTCAGAAGGTGAACGTTTAAGGCATGTAAGGCATCCGAAACGGGAGTAGGATCGCTGACGGTGGCTTTGACCGGTATAGGTTCTGTGACCTTTTTTGAAGCAGACAACGATGGTGATTCTGTCTGCAGACTTAAGACGGTACCGGAGGGATCCGGACGTTGATAGATCATGGAGTCAGCGAAATTACGCATCGTAAAAATCTTCAGATTTTGACCATGTAACTCCGTATGACCGGTCATTAAATAGCCCATTGGGTTCAAAGACTCATAAAATTTCTGCAACACATGGGCGATCGCTTGAAATTCAAAGTAAATGAACACATTGCGGCAAACAATTAAGTCGAAATTATGTAAGTTGTTGTGAGCGGTCGGAAAATCATCGTGAAGTAGATTGGAATACTGGAAGGTAACCTTGTTTTTCAGGGAAGGATCAATCAACCACGTTTGAAAACGATGCCGAAAATATTGGCGTTGTAGATCAGGATTAACCTGACGAAAAGACCAATTGGTATAGGTTCCTTTCCGCGCAACTTCTAAGGCTGTATCATTGATGTCCGTTCCCAACAACAAGACATTCCACTTATCCCAAGGGAATTTGAGTTCTTTGAGCAGAATAGCGATCGAGTATAACTCTTCCCCCGTTGAGCACCCTGCACTCCAAATTCGTAAGGTTGGTAAGGTTCCGAGTCGTACTTCTCGTTGCTTACGATCGATAATTTCCGGTAAAACATACTCCTTCAAGATTCTAAACTGATTAAAGTCTCGCAGAAAGTAAGTCTCAGTGATGGTGATGGACGTTAATAAATTCTGCCATTCTTGTTCATGAGACTGTAGGCTTGGAGCATTCTGGTAGCCCAGGAAAACATTCTCCATTTGTGTTGCTTTGAGCAACAGTTGATAGTACTCCTCTAAGGATGAAAGATTGAGGACTTTCATGCGAGCCCGGATTTTACCGGTAAATTGCTCATAGTCTTGATCTCGGATCCTGATGCCCGCATAGAGGGTAACTAAGTGGGCAATTTTTTTTAAGGTATCCTGCACCATGTTTCAACCATCCGAATCGAAAGTAGGGGAGTGGTGAAAGTTATCTTCGTCACCACTAGGATCAGATGTGATCAGACCGAAAGTTGAGCCGCTTTAGGGTTAGACAAGAGTAAACGACCGAGATCCACTTGCCAGAGATTCGTTTTCTTAAAGTTAGCCCCCGCAAGCTGAGCATAGTCTAAACAAGCTTCTGCCAAATTTGCCATAAAGAGATTGGCATTTACTAAGGATGAATTACTCAAATCAGCTAATCGTAAAACAGCCTCTCGGAGATCGGTTTCGGTCAAATTTGCCTCTCTCAAAATAGACTTATACAAGTTCGCATTGACGCAACTCGCCTTAGATAAATTGGCTTGCATGAGATTTGCTCCCATCAAGCTAGCCAACCCTAGATTGGCTTCAGATAAATCTGCCCGCATTAAGTTAGAAAAATAGAATGAAGCCCTAACTAAACTGGCGGAACGCAGACACGCTTCGCGAAGATCCACTTCATAGAAATTTCCTTCTCCTAAATCAGCTTCGTTCATCATAGTCTCCCTCATATCGACCTTATAAAGGTGAGACGATCGTAGGTTAGCTTGCACTAGATTGGCGGTATAGAGATTAGTTTTGTATAGGTCGCCATGACTTAGATTAGCCCGCTCAAGATTGGCCATACAGAGGTCCGTTTGGTAAAGGACTGTCTCCTGTAAATTGGCTTGTCTTAAGCAAGAATCCCGTAGATTACTTTGATAAAAGTTTGCCTGATGAAAATCATATTCTGAGAAATCCCGCCGCGTTAAGTCCAAGTTTTGTAAATCCGGCCGTACGGTCGGTTCTTCTTGTCTCCAACGGTTCCAGGTGCTAGCTCCTTGATTTAAAAGTTCAACATGTTCGCTATTAGCCATGGGGATATTCCCCTCCCTGGTGGTAGATTCTGGCTTGCTGTTCTGCCTGTATTATTCCTTATTGATTCTCGTTGCGCTCGTTTTGTCACACAACTATGGGTTGCTTTGTATTTCTTTACAGAACTGTACATAAATTGTTGACTATCAACTGGAATATGAACGGAAAGGGGCTCATCAGGGGATAATATGCTTTTGTAACTTTAGCTACATTTTGTCTTATGC
>JBMTZC010000275.1:0-5716 GCA_049455215.1 Prochlorotrichaceae cyanobacterium | reverse complement strand
AGTGGGATGTATGCCATTAGTAAATATTAGCATAAGTTAGTAATTGGCAGTAAAACAATTACTGTTAATTAACCCCCACTTTAAACTTTACTCCTTCTCCGTTTATGTCCACTCCTAATCCAGCCCAGACCATGACCACCCCGGATCGCGGCCATTTACTCACGGAACAGATCAATCCCAATAGCCTCCAACTCGATCAACTCTCTCCCCTGGAACTCGTGGATTTATTTAACCAAGAGGACTATCGCGTTGTGGAGGCGATCGGCCAAGCCCGAGAACCTTTAGCGGAAGCTATTACCCTCACCGCTGCGGCTTTGCGCCAGGGAGGACGCTTATTCTATGTGGGGGCGGGAACCAGTGGCCGTTTAGGGGTGTTAGATGCGGTGGAATGTCCCCCCACTTTCTGTACGCCTCCGGACTTGGTACAGGGGATTTTGGCGGGGGGAACGGCGGCGATGATGCGCAGTTCGGAAGGGTTGGAAGATCAGGCGGAGGCGGGCGCGGCGGCCATTGCGGAGCGATCGATTACGGATCAGGATGTGGTGCTGGGCATTACGGCGGGAGGTACGACTCCCTATGTCCACGGGGCGATCGCGGCGGCGCGTCAACGTCAGGCGAAGACTCTGTTTATGGCCTGTGTACCGGCCTCCCAGGCGACGATCGAGGTGGATGTGGATATTCGCCTATTGGTGGGGCCAGAAATTCTGGCGGGCTCAACCCGGTTAAAAGCGGGGACGGTGACGAAATTAGCGTTAAATATTCTCTCCACGGGGGTGATGGTGCAATTGGGTAAGGTCTATGGCAACCGCATGATTGATGTGGCGGTGACCAATCAAAAGCTGACGGATCGGGCCCTGCGGATTTTGCAGGATCTCACGGATCTCGATCGGGAGGCGTGCCAAAGCTTATTGAGCCAAAGCCAGCAGTCTGTAAAGTTAGCCTTAATGATGCATTGGGGATCTTGCAGTGCCAAGGTGGGGCAGGATCTGCTCGATCGCCATCAGGGCAATCTGCGGGAAGCCCTAACTTCGTTAAAATAGGAAATGGCCTGTAGCTGATCTGTTTTCTTTCCGGCGTTGTAATTGGAGCAACTCATGACTGGCACCCCTCCCTGGCAAGTGGCCTATGATCAATTTCGGCAACTCTATCCCACGGGGGGATTGTTACTGGACTTAGTTGCAACTCCCACGCCTCATTTTGCTCAGTATGTGGTCAAGGCAACGGCTCAGGTGGGCAATCTCACCCTGTTAAGCGTGTTGGGGGAAGCGTCTAATTTATTGGGGGCAGAAACCCAGGCCTGTCAAAAATTGTTCCAAGTCCTCAAATTAGCGGAGCTTTCTCCTGCTGCTTCCTCGGCTGCGGTGGTGGCGGCTCCTCCTCCCCCCCTAGACCTTCAAGCCAGCGTTGCTCCGCCACCGGAACCTTTTACCCCAGCCCCGGTTTCTCCCCCCGCTGCTGCTCTCGGCAAAGACGATCGTCCGGCAGGGATGAATGCAAAAACCAGTCTTCCCTCGCCGAATAGTGCCCCGAAATCCGAACCCTATCGTTTGCCCCAGCCCCTCAGCCGGGAAGAAATTATGGCTCCGGAGGTGGATGATTGGTCGGAAGAATTGGCGCAAATTGACGCAGAGATTAAGCGCTTGGGCTGGTCTGCTCAGCAAGAATCTCAGTATTTACAGGAGCGGTATGGTAAATTAAGTCGCGACCATATTACGGATTATGGTGAACTGTTGCAGTTTCTAACGGATTTACAAGGTCAGCCATCTCCCCAGCGGAAGATTGAACCTTGGAGCCCGAATGCCACCCCTCATCCCCACCCTCCAGTGCCACCCTGGTCTCGGGAAGAGATGATGGATAAAGTCCTAGCAGAAATTCGCCGTATCGGCTGGAATAAGCAGAAAGGTAGTGAATATTTACAGCAGACCTATCACGTTAAAACTCGTCAGGAATTGACGAATGATCAGCTTCACGCCTTTATTCTCTACTTACAAAATCACCCTTAGAACACCTCGGAATATTCAAACCTGAATTCCTCTTTCTACGCCATAGTAGGGATTGTGGCCGGTGGCGAAGCTGCCCTACACTATTGACGAGGTGCCTCTCAAGACTATGCTTTATAATGCTGTATACCGATGACTTAAAGTTAAATTCCTACGCCCCGATTCCAAGTTTGCTGTCGGAAGAAGTGATTCAGTCGATTTGGGGCTTTGTGCATTGTTTGGAGACGATCGCTACGGATTTGCAGTTAGAATCAGTGGTGCCGGAGGTCTTAAAGTCCCAGACCTTAGAGCCTTGGATTTTGGAAGCTATTCGCCAAGTAAGCCAAACGGAACAGGTCTTACATGCCCACTATGCGCCAGAAACGGGAACCTGGGAAATCCTTCACAAAAGCTGGCATTGTACGGGCGACCAAGACGATCGCTGGGCGTTGAAAATTTTAGAGAATGATATTCCGATGCCGTTTTGGAGTAATCAAATTCTCAAGGATTGTCCCCAGGGAATTTACAAGGTTTTACGATCGTCCCCAACGGCCCAACCTTCATCCTCCCCAGAGTACACCGCCTACAGCATTATTCCCCTTTTTAATACCTATTCTTGCCTAGTCATTCAGGGATTACCCGTACAACAAAATAAATTCGGGGAGTTTTATTCCCCCTTCCTGAATGATCAGTTTGCTTATTTAGTGGCTAGTTTTTATAAAAATGCGCTGAACCTATATAAACCGAAGCCGGGAGAAATTGAATATCAAATTGAGATGATCGAATCTAGAATTCTAGATGATTTAAAGTCTCGCTATGGCTTTGTGCCTAGACTGCTTTACGAACGTCGTTTTGAACTTTTCCAGACCAGCCTAGCCCGCACTAAAATGCACTTTGAGCCCATTTTAGATCTAGAAACCATGACCCTCCATGGCTGGGAAGCCTTAGCCCGAGATCCCTTTACCCAAAAGGCTCCTGTGGATTTATTTGCGGCGGCGGAGTTGTGGGGGCTTAAGTTTACCGTCACCCTAGATACAACCTTATTAGTCAATGCGGTTGAGACCTTTGATCAGCGTTTGAAACTTGTGCGAAATCGGCTCTTTCCCCTCTTTGTGAATGTATATTCAGAATCCTTAATGATGCCTGAATATTTTGAGAAAGTTAAACAATTAACCCACGGAAATCTTGCCTTAATTGAGCCTCACTATTTAACCTTAGAAATATCAGAAAAGAAAAACTTACCCTTTAACTTTCAAAATCCCTATGACACGATTTCCCTCGAAACCTTTAAGCAACGGCTCATGGAATATATGAACCAATTAGGGATTCAGTTTGGGATCGATGATTTTGGTGTAGGGTATTCTTCTGTCCATCGCTTTACTGCCCTCAATTTACCCTATGTAAAAATCGATCGAGAGATTTTACACCAAAAGCCCTTTGATGCCGTCATTCGTTTTATTAAAGACGTTATCGCTTTTGCCAATCCTGATACTCATGCCGAGATTATTGTCGAGGGAATAGATACGCATTCCCCTCTGGGACTTAAACAACTCAAATCTCTGGGCATTCGCTTTGTGCAAGGGTATTTAATTGGGCGGGCCCATGCCGATCCTAATTACTATGCGGACACAAAGTTTTACCTTTAATGGATCGTGTTTAAAAAAGCCGCTCTAGATAGCGAGATATCATTATTTACCAATACAGAATCGACTGAAAATTCGATCGAGCATCGATTCTGTTAAATTTTCTCCCGTCACTTCCCCCAAGCTTTGGATGGCATCCCGCAGGTCAATGCTCCAAAAATCTAGGGGTAAATTCTCAGCGATCGTTTCCTCTAATTGGTCTAGGGCTTGGCAGGCTTTGGTTAAACAACTGGATTGGCGTTGGTTAATGGCAAAATCTAGGTTAGCCGCGTCTAATTGTCCTTGATAGGCTGCTTTAACGATCGCCTCTTCGAGGGCTTCAATGCCTTGGTGTTGGGCGGCGATCGTTTCGATGCTGGGCACCTCTTGGAGGGCAGGGGGTAAATCTAGCGAGCGGTTCACGCTGGGGGTGGGCAATAAATCCGTCTTATTCCACACCAAAATTAAGGGACGATCGCCCAAATTCGGGAGGTCTTGGTAAATTTGAGCATCCTCGGCGGTCCACCCCACCCCCGCATCTAGGGTAAACAGAATTAAATCTGCCGCTGCCGCCGCCTGACGAGAGCGATCGATCCCCATTTGTTCCACTAGATCCTCACTATGGCGAATCCCTGCGGTATCCAGTACCTGAATCGGTATGCCCTGCACCACTAACTGAGATTCCACCACATCCCGCGTCGTTCCGGGTAGCGGCGTAACGATCGCTCGATCGCTTTGACTCCAAGCATTGAGGAGGCTAGATTTCCCCACATTGGGACGGCCCACGATCGCCACCTTGAGACCTAGCCGCAACCGTTCACCCCGATCGCGGGTAGCCAAAATCCCCCGTAAATCCGCTCCTAGTTGTTTCAGGCTGGCCTGCAAAGCAACTAAATCCAGGGGTGGTAAATCCTCTTCAAAGTCAATCCGGGCTTCAATTTCCGCTAAGAGATCTAAGCATCGTTCCCGGCTTTGGCGCAGCGGAGAAGCCAGTTTCCCCCGTACCCCTGCCAGGGCGGTCTGAGCCGCCTGGGGTGACTGCGCCCCCACCAAATCGGCAATGCTTTCCGCTTGGGTCAGGTCAATGCGCCCATTCAAAAAGGCTCGTAGGGTAAACTCGCCGGGCTGGGCAAGCTCTGCCCCCTGCTCCAGACAGAGTTGTAACACCCGCTGCACCACCATTAAGCCGCCATGACAATGAAATTCCACCACATCCTCACGGGTATAGGAACGGGGCGCTTTCATCACTAACAGGAGCGCCTCATCCACAACCTCATGACGGAGAGGATCTTGAATGGAACCATAGAAAATTCGATGGCTTTCCCAGGTTGCCTTCGGGGCATGAAATAACGTTTGGGCAATGGATAACGCTTGGGAACCCGAAAGCCGCACAATGCCCACACTTCCCTGTTGGGGAACGATCGCAGTGGCAATGGCGGCGATCGTTTTTCCCCCTGCCGTTCCTTTCTCGACTGGTTGTGCCCCGACGGATGCTTCTCTAGTTGCCATGAATTTCTTACTGGTTCTGGAAAGCCCAAATTTCTACTCAGTGGTGAGATTTGATGAGGGGAATGCAGTCACCCGCCCCAATCAATCGAGCCCCCCTGTTCAGTCTTTACGAGTAAATCTTGATGCGCAAATCATAGCAAATAATGTTTACGAAGATATCATGCTCTCACTTTGTGATCATTTCAAGACTAAGAATTATCGCTTTTGTATATTGCTAACCCTATGCTTATCTATTCAATTACCCATCCAATAAAAAAGGGCTTTCTAGTGAAAGTGAAAAATTTAATGGAGAAGTGCGACGCTCTTCTGTTTTAAGTTGATAGCCTAAAAAAGCACCTTAAATCACCTTGGTGTGAATAGCCTTAAGATATGCTAATTGCACCATCAATAGTGATTACTGGTTGTGATCTGATGTGATCTTGGATTGGCTTTGTATGCATTGATACACGATCGCTATGTATGCAGCCAAAACCCAGCATACCGGCTACGAAATCTTTCATCCCACGATGCAGGAAACTGCCCATAGTTCTCTAACCCTAGAAATGGAGCTCCATAAAGCCATTGCAGACCAAGCCTTTGAAATTTATTATCAACCGATCGTTAACC
>JBMTZC010000274.1:0-5730 GCA_049455215.1 Prochlorotrichaceae cyanobacterium | reverse complement strand
TGTTAGAACTGCCCCCCGTACCTGTAATGGTAATGCTGCCATTTTCTGTAGTCAGGGCATCATAGGGAGTATAGGAGCTAAAAGCCCCTTGGATGAAGACCCCCTCATTGTTGGCAAAACCTGTCCCCCCGATACCCTGAATGGTAATATCCCCCGTCCCCGTGGTGGTAATGGTACTATCGCGAAGGTTGACCCCTTTCGTATTCCCAATGGGATCAGATGAACTAAACCCTTCCCCTTGAAGGAGTACCGTCCCCCCCTCTGCCCGCACCAGAGCCCCTGTCAGGCTTATCCCGTTAGCATTCGATCGGGTTCCTTGGGTAAAGCCTGTTCCCGTTACTCCTCCCACTAAGGCAATATTTCCACCGTTGGAGTCGATCGTGGCACCATTGATGACGATCGCACCGTCATTGACCCCATCTCGATCGCTATTGAGGGTAATATCCACAGGAGCACCGGAAGACGTAATGGTTGTCCCCGTGGAAATCGTAATTGTATATCCTGCCTGCAAGGTAATCGAAGTATCTCCAGTTAGGTTAAACCCTCCCGTATTGACGGAACCAGACCCCGTAGGCGATCGGAGTGTGACGGGATCGGCAAAGGTCATATCTCCTGCGAAGGTTAAAGCCCCCCTACTGTCACTACGGCCGATCGTAATGTCGCTAAAGCCATCCACAAGGGCATTTAACTCAGCGTCCGTGAGATTTAAGGGGCTGGGATCAGGCAACTGAGGATCAACTGTGCCCCCTAGTTCCATGCCCAGCGTTGGTGTTAAGGGTTGAATCAGCAGAGAACCTTGGCCAGAAATGGGGTTAGTCCAGTTAATCTCATCCCCCGTTAAGGTGAGTGAGCCAGTCCTCCCAGCGATCGTTCCCCCGAGGTTGAGGGTTGTACCACTAATATTGATTTGGTTAGCGGTGATGTCCCCAGAGACAGAAACGGAATCTGTCGCTTCTAAAATGACGTTCGCTAGCTGATTGCCGGAAATGCTCCCCTGAACAGCGATCGAACCTGTTCCGGCCGGGGAGGTCTCATTAAAATTTGTTCCTCCCACTGAGACAGAAAATGTTGTTGGGGGGTTGGCTAATGAGCTAACCCCCGCCCGCAAAATTAGTGCAGCGCCACCCGTGAGGATTGGGATATCGGGATCTGTTCCAGTGTTAGCTAGGGCAACATCCGGGCCGGTAATAAAAATATTTCCGGGAATCGAGACGGTACTCGCCACAGCATCTACGGAAATACTTCCCCCTGCTTCTACCTTTAAGGATGTGCCGGTATAAGCACCAAATCTGACATTCCCCGTTGAAGTAATAATGGGATCGTACAAACTAAACAAACTGGTGGGGCTATTGGCAGAATTCAACAGAGAAAAGTTACCGCCACTGAAAAAATGAGAGTCAGTGGAAATGATGCCGTCACTGATCAACGTGAGATCGCCGCCGGACTGAAAAGGAACGCCCAGATTCAGGTGGTTCAGCGCCAAAATATCGATCGCGTCCAACCCCGTGATCTCCAGATTGCCACCACTGAGGATTTTCACTGGTTGAGTCGGGCTATCTCGCACAGTGACTGTATCCGCGGCCTTAATTTTCAGATCCTCCGTGGCAACGATCGCTACGGGTTTAGCACTATCCACTGGCGCAAGTACCACATCCCCGGCAGCTTGCACTTGAACTCGTCCGGAGTGGATTTCCTGAGCCATGAGATCGCCGTTTTCAATGCGGACTCCTGAACCCTCCAGGGTAATGCCATCGGCGGAAACCACTAAGGCACTCGCATTGTTGACCTCGCCCCCCGTCAGTAAGTCCGGTAAGGTTAGGGGCGAAAATCCTAAAGGATTGGCCGCGTCAGGAGCCGGAAGATCTAACCCTAAAATCATGCCGGTCTGAGATAGCCGCACCCTATCGCTATGACCTACGGTGACGAGGGACACGGTGCCGTTGGCCGCTGATAAATTGCCAGGGGAAACGATCGTTCCCGCCACGAGATTGAGATTTTGCCCAGATTGAACGGCTAAATCCCCAAAATTGGCAATACTGCCGATCGTGCCGGTGTCGGGGAACAGAAAATCATTGGGAGCCCCCACCAGCAAGTCGTAAGTATTCTGACCTGCGGCAGAAAAAATGCCATCGGTAAAATGAATCCCCGAAGCTGTGCTAGCGCTGAAAGACCCTGCTAAATCCAACTGAGCATGGGCACCAAAGACCATCCCTGCGGGATTGATTAAATACAGGTTGGCGCTACTATTAGAAACCTGTAAAAGCCCATTGATGTAGGACGGAGAACCACCCGTTACCCGCCCCAGAATATTAGCGATCGAAGGGGTGGCTTGAAAATTTGCGGTCTGTTCCGCCCCTAGGCCAAATTGCTGAAAACTATGGAAGAGATTACTCCCCGCCGTGGTGCCCCCGGTAATCTCCAAGGTATTCCCATCAACCGAAACGATCGTGCCAGTGCCATCTGCTGCGGGGGTAATGGACTGAGCGAGAACCCGTTGTGGAGAGAACTCAGAGACCAAACCAGCGGACAGCGCAACCAGGGAAAAACAAAGCCAGCCAGGGCGGTTCATAGGAAAGCGTTCAACACGTAGGTACTTTAAAAGATATTAACGCTGATACAGAAACTTGTGGGGACTTATGTACAATCTCCCAATCTCTCTCCAGGCTTAATTTACAGCCATCGGCTCTTCGTTATCAGCAGGAAAATCTTGCACCCCAATTTCCAACCCTGCGTAAAAACACGTAGTAAAATCAGAAAGACATAGAAAGGTAAACGGAAAAGTGTGCTGCACTCTTCCGCTGCAAGTCCTCAAGTTGTTAGGGCACGTCATTAATGCCGTCCAGACCCCTTACGGTATCAAGAGGAACTGCGCCTGTCCCAGCCCTACCGTGAGGGACTGAAACCAGCACAGTATAGTCACTTTATTCCTAACGGATGACAGACCTGCCCTCGCTTAGCTTTGATCTTGACCCTAGCGTTCTTGAAGTTGCACCATACGGTTGAGGGTGTTCATGATCAGGGTAATGATCAGGTTCAGGCTCAGGTAAAAGGTCATTAAAACGAGAAAAACCTCCATCGGACGGCCCGTCTGGTTCAGGGTTGTACTGGCAACGGAATAAATATCTGGATAGCCGATCGCCAAGGCTAAACTAGAGTTTTTGGCGAGGTTCATATACTGGCTATTTAAGGGCGGAATGATCACCCGTAGGGCTTGGGGGAAAACGACCAATTGCATCACTTGTCCGGGAGATAGCCCCAGGGATCGGGCGGCTTCCCATTGCCCCTTAGAAACGGATTGAATGCCCCCCCGCACAATTTCTGCAATGAAGGCTGCGGTATACACCACCAAACCCGCAAATACGGCGGAATATTCCGTAGATAAGCTTAAGCCACCGGACACTAAACCGGATTCTAATTGTTGGGGAAATTCCCAGTTAAAACCAAACAAGATGGTGGCAATACAAACAATAAAGAGTCCGAGTAAAATAAAGAATTGTAATTGCCCCGTTTGACCTTGACGCACAATGGCATCAATACGCCATCTCCAGGTTACGATCGCAGCAATGACCGCTAAGATAATCAACCCTAAACTGAGCCAAAGACTCTGTCCCAGGGTGGGCCAGGGCATTACAACCCCTATCTTACTTAAGAAAATAGCGTTGGCAAAACTGGCGGGTTCTCGGGAAGATGGTAAGCTGAGGAAAACGACAAAGTACCAGAAAAGAAGTTGCAGTAGTAGCGGCGTATTCCGAATAATTTCAACGTAGATTTGACTTAGGGTTTTCAGCAATAAATTCTGAGAAAAGCTAGCGACCCCAATAATAATGCCTAACATTGTTGTGCCAATAAAGGCAACGGAGATTAGTCGAAAGGTGTTAACGGCTCCAACGACTAAGCCCCAAATATAACTATCATTTGTTTCATACTTTAAGAGGGTTTCCCCAATGCTAAACCCAGCGGGATTTCCTAAAAAGCCAAAGGAAAAGCTTAAACCGGTGCGGGCAAGGTTAAGATTAAAGGTATAGAGCAAAACTCCATAAAGACTCAGTACGATCGCAACAACTATAAGCTGAACAATAACACTCCAAAAGCGATCGTCTCGCCAAAGTGGTGTTGTCTTTTTCGTTTGAGCAATCATAAGGCCTAAAGTATTAAATTAAATTTACAGGAATTGACCGAGTTCCGCGTGGCTTTCCACTGAAAGCAAAAAATGTAATGGAAGAGTTCAGCGCTCTGTGCCGCACTCTTCCGCCTTAAGAGACATCGGGTACAGGGAACAATCCGTCCGGAGGCAGAGCAATTCCCTTTTTGTACCGCTTGTACCGCACTATCGTCAAAAGTACTGTCAGCCGGGTGAGAGCAGGTGATGATAGAGTGCCGCGCAGGCCACACTCTATCACCACAACCTGAGGCTATGCCACCCCTAAAGTGAGCTTTGCCTAACGAGCAGGAGGCGCGTACATTAAGCCACCATCCGTCCAGAGCTTATTCAGACCCCGGGGAATGCCGTCACCAATGTTGCGATCGTAGACTTCACCATAGTTACCCACCGCTGCAATAACTTTTTGCATATAGTCGTTGGGCAGACCGAGTTGGGTTCCCAGATCACCTTCAACGCCTAAGAAGTTGAGGATGTCTTTGTTCTGAGTCGTTGTCGCAGTTTCGGCAACATTCGCCTGGGTAATGCCAAATTCTTCAGCCTGAATTAAGCCATAGGTCACCCACTTCACCACGTCAAACCACTGAGAGTCATTATTCATCGTCACAGGGCCGAGGGGTTCCTTAGACATGCTGACATCTAAAAGAATGTGATCTTCTGGAGTGGGGTACTGAGTACGGCGAGCAAAAAGCTGAGATTTATCGGAGGTAAACCCATCGCAGCTTTCCTGCAGGTACGCTTCGTTTGCTTCCGCACCATCCTGGAATTTCACATCGGTGTAAGCAACGCCTAGCTCATTCATCCGAGACGTTAGGTTCAATTCAGTGGTGGTTCCGGTTTCCACACAAATCCGGCTACCCGCCATGTCCTCAAGGGTTGTAAAACCACTGTCGGCTCTCACCATCATCCCTTGGGCATCAAAAAAGGTGGTGGGCGCAAATTCCATGGCATTACCACCGGTCGCATCTCGGCTTAAGGTCCAAGTGGTGTTCCGAGAGAGCATATCCACCTCTCCTCCCCGCAGTGCCGTAAAGCGCTCTGTGGAGTCTAGGTTCCGGTACTCCACTTTCTCCGGATCTCCCAACACAGCCGCTGCGACTGCTTTACAAACATCTACATCCAAGCCGGTGTATTGACCAGAGGAATCAACAAAGCTAAAGCCAGGGATGCTTCCTTCTACCCCACAAATGAGCATTCCCCGTTCTTTAACGGTATCCAAGCGGCTTTTCGCCGTAGCGGGGGCAGAGGCGGTTTCTGTGCCACCCGATTCAGTTGGTGTTGTCGTTGTTGTACCACCGCAGGCGGACAAGGCTGCGACTACAGCGGCAACAGCCAGCCAGCGTAAAGATTGATTTTTCATGAACTCCTCACAAGGGTTAAGTCTTCTTAGGCAGACTAATGTTAAGATGCCAAGCCTAAACAGAAAATCTGGTTGGACTTAGCTTGAAACAACGATCGATAACCGCGTTTCATTAAGAATAGATTATATCGGTATAGTCAATCCCCGTATAGGTAGCGCAGCAATTCTCATTATGGAAATTTAGCTAGTGTTACTGGGTATTTGTAGCTCT
>JBMTZC010000273.1:0-5771 GCA_049455215.1 Prochlorotrichaceae cyanobacterium | reverse complement strand
TTCGCTTCAATCACTAAACTGATGGGCTGCTGATCCGCCAGCCTCAGGGGGACACGGTTCACCGCAAACACCAGAAAATCGAGGCGAATGTTGCCAAACGCCACTTCCTGATGCCACGTATTGGGGTTGTAACCGAGGCGAGGCAATAGAAAATCAACAATGAGCTTACTTTCCACTTCCGTTTCGTTACGACAGTGGGGAAAGTAAAAAATATCGTTATTTACGGAAACCATGACGCAGTTTGTCCCCGTTGATCACAATGGACAAGGCATTGAGGAGCGCCTAGGAAGACTCCTAAAACTGATTTCATTAGTATAGAACTGAAGCGATCGTTCGGTTTAAAGGATCCCACAATTTAATAATAGTTAACTGAAAACAAAAATTTTAATGAAGGCATAGAACCCTCTGCCCTGCACCCTTCCACCGGCAGGGATAGCCGCCCAAAACCTTTTGTGGGATCCCCAAAATGAATCCCTTAAAACTCATTTTTTCTCAGCAAGTTTTCCCTAGAATCCCCCCTAGGCAATCCTTCCGCCCACCCCATTTCAGCCACAAAAAAGCGAGAGCGTTAACAGCATCCTCTGCCTTCGCTCTCGCCTTCTGGGATCCCTCCCGATCGCCGCTCACCCTAAGGGATTAGGGGGTTGGAGTCATCGCAAAGCGGATTTTCAGGTAGTCCTCTTCCATCTTGGCCCCGGAGGGTTGCAACGCCGCCAACGCTTGGGGCAACACCAAGTTCCGCCGATGATTGCCAATGCGAATATTTAGCTCATCTCCCGTTTTCGAGAGTTCCACTTGGCTCTTGGGAATGCCCGGCAAATACACCTCTAAACTGTAGGTTTGGTCTTGCTGCACCACCCGCAACGTCGTTTCTTTGTAATACACCTGGGTGGGATCTTCCCCCGCATAGAGGGTTTCTTTTAACCGCTCTAACGCCTCTAAGCCACACATTTCCTCAGAATATAAGGGAATCTCTTTAATGGGCAACGGCGTAAAATTATCGTGAATTTCTTGGCGATATTTCTGTTGATTACTCTTCCAGCGTTGAAAGAAGGGATCCGTCACACTATCGGGAATAATGCGATTAGCAACCACCAAATCCGTGCCCACATTATAAAGACTTAAATAGGCATGGGCCCGCAGGGATTCTTTAATCACCATTTTCTCGGGATTCGTCACCAAACGAACGGAGGTTTGAGCCGTATCCGTTAACACCTTTTCTAAGGCTTCAATCTGTTCATAAAACTCATAGGGCGCATCCATCACCTCATTCGTAGGCAAAGAAAACCCCGCGATCGGCTTGAAAAACGGCTCCACGATCGGCCGCAGGGCCGCCGACACCGCCTGCAGCGGTTTATAAAAGCGCCGCATATACCACCCCGCCACCTCCGGCAAACTGAGCAACCGCAACGCCGTTCCCGTGGGAGCAGAGTCAATAATTAAAACGTCGTATTCCCCCTCGTCATAGTGGCGCTTCATCCGCACCAAACTAAAAATTTCATCCATCCCCGGCAAAATCGCCAGTTCTTCCGCCTCAACCCCCTCCAAGCCCCTGGCCTGCAGCACTTGGGTAATGTAGCGCTTCACCGCGCCCCAGTTCCCCTCTAACTCCATCAAAGCATCCAGTTCAGCCCCCCACAGGTTCGGCTTCACCAGTCTCGGATCGTGCCCCAGTTCCAAGTCAAAACTATCCGCCAAGGAATGGGCAGGGTCAGTGCTCAGGACTAGGGTTTTATAGCCTAATTCAGCACACCGCAGCCCCGTGGCCGCCGCTACAGAGGTCTTACCCACACCTCCTTTACCCGTCATCAAAATTACTCGCATTACACTTAACCCTAATCGCCAGATACGCTGTAAGCCTGAATTGATTCGCAGCCCACGGTTTACATTTCTTAGTATAGCGGTCTAACCTAACCCCTCTGGCGATCGGATGCCCCCCCTCCCGATCTCCCAGACAAAAAAAAGCCAGGACAGAATGCAAGTGCATCCCCTCCTGACTTAAAGCCTACGATCTCAAAGGTTCAACGTTGACGGTCTGCCTTAACCCAGCACTTTCTTAGCGGTGGCCACCACGTTTTCAACGGTGAAACCATATTCCTTCATCACGGTACCGCCAGGAGCAGAAGCCCCAAAGCGATCGACGCTAACGGTGGCCCCTTCGGAACCCACATAGCGGCACCAGCCCATGCTCAGACCCGCTTCCACCGAAACCCGCTTGGTCACGGCCTTGGGCAGAACGGACTCTTGGTAAGCGGGATCCTGTTCATCAAAGAGTTCCCAGCAGGGCATGGAAACCACCCGAACATTGCCCCCCAGGGCGTTGGCCGCTTCAATACAGAGGGGCACTTCACTGCCCGTCCCAATCAGAATTAGGTCAGGAGTGCCTTCACAGTCCTGCACCACATAGGCTCCCTTTGCCACGGCATCAATGGAGCTCCCCGCCAGGTTGGGTAGATTTTGACGAGAGAAGGCCATCAGGGTGGGGCGCTTGCGGTTTTCAATGGCCACCTTATAGGCACCGGAGGTTTCATTGCCATCCGCCGGACGAATCACCAACAGGTTAGGAATCGTGCGCAGCGAAGCGATCGTTTCCACGGGTTGGTGGGTGGGGCCATCTTCCCCAAGACCAATGGAATCGTGGGTCATTACATAAACCACCCCCACTTGGGACAGGGCCGAGAGACGGATCGCTGCTCTCATGTAGTCCGCAAAAACCAGGAAGGTGGCGCAGTAAGGAATTAAGCCAGAGTTGTGCAGCGCAATCCCATTACAGATCGCTCCCATTCCATGTTCCCGCACCCCAAAGTGGAGGTTGCGGTTTTGGTATTGACCCTTTTGGAAGTCCCCTTCACCGTGGATTTCCGTCAGGTTGGAGTGGGTTAAGTCCGCCGAGCCCCCAATGAATTCCGGCAACACTTTCGCCAGAGCATTAATGGTCACTTCGGAATTTTTCCGCGTCGCCAGAGCCTTGTCGGCGGGGGTGTAGGTTGGCAGTGCATCCGCCCAGTTCGCCGGCAGCTTACCAGAAATCATCCGCTCAAATTCCGCCGCTTCCGCCGCATACTGCGTGCGATAGGTGGCTAGGGTTTGTTGCCATTCCGCTTCCAGGCTAGCCCCCCGCTCCACAGACTTGCGGAAGTGACCCAGCACATCAGCAGGAATTTCAAAGGGTTCATAGCTCCAGCCCAGCGCTTCACGGGTCAGCTTAATTTCATCGCCCCCTAACGCCGCCCCGTGAACACCAGCGGTATTCGCCTTATTGGGAGAGCCATAGCCGATCGTCGTGGTGACCTTAATCATCGAGGGCCGATCCGTAACCGACTTCGCCGTTTCGATCGCCTTGTGAATGGCATCCAGATCCGTATTGCCATTTTCCACATGGAGAACGTGCCAACCGTAAGCTTCAAAACGCTTACTCACATCTTCCGTAAAGGCAATATCCGTAGAGCCATCAATGGAAATGTGGTTATCGTCATAGAGGGCAATCAATTTACCCAGCCCCAAATGCCCCGCCAAAGAACAGGCTTCACCGGACACCCCTTCCATATTGCAACCATCCCCGAGGATGACATAGGTGTAATGATCCACCAGCGTACAGCCCGGCTTATTAAACTTGGCCGCTAAGTGAGCTTCCGCCATCGCCAGCCCCACACCATTGGCAATCCCCTGACCGAGGGGCCCCGTCGTAACCTCCACCCCAGCAGTTTCAAAATTCTCAGGGTGGCCCGGAGTCCGGGAACCCCATTGCCGGAATTGCTTAATATCTTCGATCGTCACGCTGTCATAGCCCATGAGGTGGAGCAGCGCATATTGGAGCATACAGCCATGCCCCGCCGACAGCACAAAACGATCGCGATTAAACCACTGAGGATTTTTAGGATTAAAACGCATAAAGCGATCCCAAAGCACAAACGCCATGGGTGCAGCCCCCATGGGCAAACCAGGGTGACCGGACTTGGCTTTCTCCACCGCATCGATCGCTAGAAATCGAATAGCATTAATACACAGTTCATCCAAGGACTGGGTTGCAACAACCATAGTGTCTACCTAACCAATAAAATTGAGTGAATTGAGGCCAGCGGACTAGACCGAAAGCCTATGTTATGCCCATGTTCCCTCATGGGGGGATCTCCACACAAGGGGGGAAGTGCGGAAAGTTCTAGCCATTGCGCCCCATTGCCCTGCAAGACCCTCCCCCTTTAAAGCCACGTCTAAGTCAAAATGAGAATTGCTGTACCCTTTCACTCACCATGACTCTTCTGCTCACCCCCCATTCGATCGCGCCCACCCTCACCCTGAAAAATCGGGTGGTTATGGCTCCCCTGACCCGTGCCCGTTCGGGAGAATCTCGCATCCCCAATGCCCTAATGGCGGAATACTATCGCCAACGGGCTTCAGCGGGGTTAATTATTTCCGAAGCGACCGTCGTCTCAACCCAGGGGATTGGCTGGCCCAACTCTCCCGGTATTTATAATGATGCTCAAACTGAAGGCTGGAAGACGATCGTCGAGGCGGTTCATGGGGCGGGGGGACATATTTTCCTGCAACTTTGGCACTGTGGCCGAGCCTCCCATAGTGATTTTCACCCGGAGGAGGGGCTACCGGTGGCCCCGTCTGCCATCGCCATTGAAGGGGATGAAATTCATACGCCCCAAGGGAAAAAGCCCTACGAAACTCCCCGTGCCCTGGAAACCGCTGAAATTCCTAAAATTGTTGAGGACTACCGTCAAGCGGCCCTGCGGGCTAAAGCGGCTGGCTTTGATGGGGTGGAAGTCCACGGGGCCAATGGCTATTTAATTGATGAGTTCTTACAATCAAAAACCAATCACCGCACCGATCGCTATGGGGGCAGTATTGCCAACCGTTTTCAGTTTCTCAAGGAAGTGCTAGAAGCGGTGTTAACGGTATGGGATCCCGCCCAAGTGGGGGTGCGCCTTTCTCCCAATGGAGTCTTTAACAACATGGGCTCACCGGATTTTCGAGAAAGCTTTCCCTACTTTGCCTCCCAGTTAAATCCCTACGGTCTGGGCTATCTCCATGTCATGGATGGTCTAGCCTTTGGTTTTCATGAATTGGGGGAACCCCTGACCTTAAAAGATTTCCGGGCCGTGTATCAAGGCACCTTAATGGGGAACTGTGGCTATGACCAAGCCCAAGCCGAGGAAACGATCGCAGCGGGGGATGCGGATTTAATTGCCTTTGGTCGTCCGTTTATCAGTAATCCTGACCTCGTGGAGCGGTTTGCCAACGGCTGGCCCCTAGCACCGGAAGCCGAGATGGCGGTGTGGTACTCCTTTGATGAAAAGGGCTATGCCGATTTTCCGGCCTATTCCGGCTAACCTAGATCAATGGTGGTGAGTGGCTGTGCTGCTCGCCACACAACGGTTTCAGCAGTCTAGACCTTACAACTGATCTAGGACTGCTGTAGAGAAGAACTATTGAAACGAGCTATATTCCCTATGACTATTGATGAACTCATCTTGGAAGCTCAAAAATTGAATCTAATGCAACAAATTAAACTGGTTGCGACCTTACTCAAAAGCATCAGTCAACGCTTACTCAAACCATCTCCACCAGCCCTAGCGGACTCGCCCCAAAGTATTCTGGATCGAATGGGGGGCTTGCCACAAAACCTCCTAGCACAAGGGAACCTGAGCGATCGGGACGATCGGCGGGCCGCTATCCAAGCCTATTTGAAAGACAAGCAATGCCAGAGATTATCTTAGTTGACAGTGGAGTCTTAATCGCCTTCTACGATAGCCGAGATCCTT
>JBMTZC010000272.1:0-5788 GCA_049455215.1 Prochlorotrichaceae cyanobacterium | reverse complement strand
CACGATCGTCAATATCTAAAATCTTAATTCTTTATTAAGATGACCTTCTATTTGAACTAAAATATTACAAAAAGTAAACCAATTTTGAGAGGTCGATGCTTTACCGGATTGCTTCAGATCCGAGGGGATTAATTAGAAGTAACACTTATTGTCTATATATTGAGTATTTGAGCGCAATACGTGAAATACAGGTCGCTTACCTCGAAAATCTCAAAATGCAGTTCCTTTTGTGAGGCAGTAGTTAGGGGTTTAGTGGATAGCTTAATCATCCACTAAAATGAATCGACGTGCCCAGTAGCAGATGTTTTGCTTATTTAACCTTGTAACAATGTAGTGGTGCGGGCTTGAAACTGCTGTTGCATTAAGGCGGCTACTGTTGCCTCTGAGTCTTGAACACGAAACTGAGATCCTAGACGGACAAAATGACGATGTTGAGTGGATTGAACGATCGCTACAATGGGGATTTTGGCTTTGTGTTCCTCACCGCGATGGCGCAGTAAAATTTCTTTGAGTTGATGCTGCTCTTGAATATTCTTGGCCCGTTCAACGTCCATCTCGACTAGGACAATTTTGACTTCATCAATGGGTTCAGCATCATCAATAATCAGTTGTACCATTTCATCCCGACGATCGACTTTGCCCCACACCATTAAGCGAGCATCGGTGGCTAAGAGCGGTTCAAGGCGTTCAAAGGATTTGGGAAAAACCACTGCATCGACTTGGGCGGTGAGATCTTCTAAGCGCAACATGGCCATTTTGTCCCCTTTCTTGGTGGTGCGGACCTTCACCTCCGAGAGCATGACAATGGCACTGACGGTACCCCGATCGGCATAATTTTCAAGAAGTTCTAAACTCACTGGAGCTAGAACCCGCGCTGCTTCCTGAACTCCTTTTAGGGGATGGTCAGAAATGTAGAACCCTAGTAATTCTTTCTCCATACGCAGTTTATCTTGCGGTGGAAAGTCCTCAACGGGGGAGGCTTTGGGGGCGGTTTCAAATCCTCCCGTTGCAACAGTGGCACTACTGTCAAAGAGATCAAACAAACTACCTTGACCACTCTGGCGATCCTTCGATCGGGAACTGGCCCACTCCACTACAAGGGGAAGATCTTCCATGAGTTGTCGTCGGTTGGTATTAAAGATATCTAAGGAACCCGATAAGACTAAGGCTTCTAAGGTGCGACGATTGAGGAGTTTGGAGTCTAGACGATCGCATAAATCCCCTAAGGATTCAAAGGGACCTCCTTCGGATCGAACTTTGAGGATGGATTCGATCGCGCCTTGACCGACATTGCGAATGGCGTTAAGCCCAAATAAAATACGATCGCCAATGGGGGTAAAGTCCAAACCCGATCGATTAATATCGGGAAGTTCCACCTTGATGCCCATACTTTGGCAATTGGCGATATATTTCTGGACTTTTTCCTGAACGCCGCTGTTAACGGTGAGCAAGGCGGCCATATATTCCACAGGATAATTGGCCTTGAGGTATGCGGTTTGAAAGGTGACATAACCGTAGGCGGTGGAATGGGATTTATTGAAACAGTTGGAAGCGATCGTTTGGTTAGCAAGGAGAAAATTATGATCCTGGGCTAGACCAATATCGTAAACGGGTTGAACGCCTAAAGATTTGCGAGAAATAATTTTAACCATAGGGCTTTTTCAGTTATGAGTTTTTAATTTTGGTTATCAACTTAAGGCGGAAGAGTGCGGTGCTTCGCGCCGTACTCTTCCCTTAAATTTTCTCGCTTTCAGTGGAAAGCCTGAATTTTGAGTTAGTTTATTCTAGAGCTTGAAGTAAAATCCCGAGGATAGTGGAAAGTTCGGTTTTAATGTGATATTCACTGAGGTCAATGTAAACATCTTGGTCAGTTAGTTGGAGAAAACGCCAAGTTGTTCCGCTGGTGACAACACCGTAAACTGAAGCAATATCATTATGCTCTTGTTGATTAAAAAGTTGAACTGCTTTACCGCCTGACTTCATCCCAGATTTGGATCTGTCCTCCCGGATGGGTACTCATTAAGTGTTTGCGATGGGGACAATACCGTAGGTCTAAAATAGCATCCACCGGTTCTGCCAAGTTGCCCCAGGCTTGGCCCGTGGGCAGATACCACAGTTTTAAGCGTCCGTCAGCACCGCCACTAATAATCGTTTGCCCATCCACAGTCACGGTTAAAGCCGTCAGTGGACCAGTATGGGCTTCCAGCACATACAGTGCGTTGCCGGAAGCAAGATGCCAAACCCGCAGTGTGCCATCACTACATCCGGCAATGAGATGCTCTCCATCAGGACTAATGGCTAAGCATTCTAAGGCACTACTCATTTTGCCGAGGGATCCCAATGCCTCACCGTCGGGAAACCGCCAGCGTAGAATCTGTCCATCTTCACTGCCGCTCAGTAAACACTCCCGATCGCGATCGAAGGCGAGACACTGGACACTGCCTTGATGACCTTCTAAACAGATACTCTTGTTCTGACCTTGCCGCTGATCTAGGGACCAAATCCGAATCTGTTGATCGTAACTGCCACTGACTAAATAACCGGGCACAAAAATTAAGGTTTGTACGGAGCCTTCGTGACCTTCCAAACTCATTTCCGGTAGACAATGGCTGGAGTGATATTCCTGAGGTTGGGACTCACTGTCCTGGGGTCTGGGGACTCGCCAGAGTTGAATACAGTGATCATATCCGCCACTGGCTAAGCGATCGCCTTGGGGACTAAAGACGAGGGCACTGATGGGGCCGGAGATCGGACAGCTTTGTTGGAGTTTGCCGGTATCTAGGTTCCACAGGCAGAGCTTTTGATCATTGCCCCCCGTGGCCAAAAGATGACCATCTCCACTAATATCTAAGGCATTGACCCAACCCTCGTGGGCCGTAAAGCGAGTGCCCCGTTGCCAATGGGGCATGTGGCCAGGGGGAGTGCTGAGGCTAGGGGAAGTGGCATCGGAATCGGCGCTACTCCAGAGGATAGGGTGGGGCAAGACTTGATTGAGGGCTTTGACCACTTGCCGGACACTGTGTTCGAGGCGTTGATGCTGTTCCTGCAGATTCCGCACAGCCTGCAGCACTTGCAGATCGCTGGCGGGATCGGGATAATTCTCGGCCAAGCGCTTGTCTAAGGCGGGAGCCGCTTGTTTGAGGGTTTGCCGCAGTTGTTCGAGTTCGTCACGCATTTCCTGGCGATGACGACGTAAAGCGTCAATACTGCCTCGCCGGTTGCGTTGATCGCCAAACCGACGATGCCAGCTATTGAGTAAAACGGCTAGCACTAAAGGACATAAAGTGTATCCTGGCTGCCCAGTGGTCAGGGTCAGAATAAAACCCAGGACAGTAGCGGTGAGAACGATCGCTTCTGCGGTGAGTAGCCAAGTGAGTAACGTCATGCGCAATCCTAAGGATGAGGCATAGGCTAAATTTTACCAAAGATTTCAGCGTGTCGAGTGACCTCTGGCGTGAGGGTGGGAAAAACCACCAGCGACACATTGCCCTAAGGCGATTGCACTTTTTGGATTTCGATGACGAGGAGGGACTGTTCAGCGGGGTTAGGGCTGAAGTTCAAATCGATAATTTTCAATGACAGGGTTGGCGAAGAGTTGATCGCACATTTTATGCAGTTGGTCTTCCGCTGTGCTTTGATCCGGTGCCTGCAATTCCAAAGAGAGATATTTGCCCATGCGCACATTCTGAACGCCGGAATAGCCAAGCTGTTTTAGACTAGACTCCAAAGCCGTTCCAACGGGATCCAGCACCGAGGGGCGCAGGGTAACATAGATATGAGCGTGATAGGTTTGAGTCACAGTTGAGTCAAGGAATGAGAATCATTGTTTTAACTCTACCGCTAGACTGTCCCTTGCGGGAGTCCTGCCCCCATGACCGCCTCCTGCTCTCGATTCGGATGCCCATTCCGGAGAATGCCCTTTTTCCAGCTTGCTTCGATCGCTAAGCCCATGACCCACCAACGGACTCGAAGTCAAAATCGTATTTTGGCGTTGCTCAATGCGTTGCCCCGACCCGTATCGGCTCAGGAGGTGTATCTGGAATTCCGGAAACGCAATCAAGGGATGGGGCTAGCCACAATCTATCGCTCCCTCGAAAGCTTAAAACGGGATGGCTTAGTGCAGATGCGGACTCTGGCGAGTGGCGAGGGGGTCTATAGTTCAGTTCAGGACGATCGTCACCATTTGACCTGTGTGGAATGTGGGGAATCTCTCCCCATTCAGGAATGTCCCGTTCATGCCCTAGAGGAGCGCCTGCAGGAAAGTCATCATTTTAAGATTTACTACCATACCCTAGAATTTTTTGGGCTGTGTCAACACTGTCAAGAAGAACGCACGATCGTGACGACGTAGTTCTCTTCGGTTAAATAGACCTGGGCAATATCTTGAAGATCCTTGGCGGTGAGTTGCTGCACCTGCCGAGGATACTGCAGGGGAACATAGGGGTTGTGGAGAATATTATAAAACCCGTAGAGTTGGGCAATTTGCAACGGGGTTTCCAAGGAAAAAGTAATGTTGTTGAGCAGGAGACGTTTGGCCCGTTCCATTTCCCTCGCACTCGGCCCCTGCTCCCGAATTCGCCTTAACTCATGGAGAATGAGGGCTTCCACCATCGTTACATAGGATTCCTCGAGCCATGCGGTGATGGTGAAGCGGCTAGCCGCCTTACGGAGTTCCAATTCGGAACAGACATCCTGAACCACTTGCCGTTGTTCCCGGAGGATTTGCACGAGGGAGGAGAGTCGTCCCCCACTCAGGATTACACTCAGCACCTCTAAGCCACAAATCTCCCGCAGGTGATCGATGGCTGGGGTTGCCCACCCTAACATTAAGCTGGTTTGATCCAGGTAGGGGAGTTGCCGTTCCGATCGCTGAGCCTTGATGGGAAAAGGTTCTTTTAGGACATTGGCGGGGGATAAATCGGCTAAATTCGCCCGATCTAAGGGAGAGGGAAAAACTTCAAAAGCCTGCTGAATATGGTGTAAACATTGAGACTTTTCAATTCCACCCGCCACGACGATCGTAATATTTTCCGGTTGATAATGACAGCGGTAAAAGGCTTTGAGGTCATGATTAGAATAATCTTGAACCTGCTCAGGAGTCCCCAAAATCGATCGTCCATAGGGGTGGTCTGGATATAACTGTTCATTAAAATATTGCCAACTCAACGCCCCCGGATTATCGAGGAGTTGATTAATTTCCGCTAGGACAACCTGCCGCTCCCCTTCCAACTCTAGCGGGCACAGACTGGCTTCTAAGAGGATATGGGCTAAGGCAGCTAAACAGGGCTGAAATTGTTCCGCTCCAGTGGCCACAACAAAGTGGGTATAGTCATAACTGGTGGCCGCATTGGTCACTCCGCCTTGATCCTCAATTAAACGATCGAACATTCCGGGCGCTAACTGAGCCGTGCCCTTAAAAATCATGTGCTCGAGAAGATGGGCAATACCGTTACTTTCCGCCGGTTCCATGGCTGCACCGGCACTAATCCACACATCCGCTACCACGACTTCCGTAGGTAAGGGTTGATAAATAACATTCAGGTTGTTAGAGAACTGCAACACCTCTAACCCAGTGGGCTCGAACATGGAATTTTCCCTGATGGTGAGCTAATTCACTTATTTTAAGTGTTCTAAAACACTTTGGAGCATTCGATGTTATGAGATGGCCAGAGTGCGGCCCAGATTTCAGCACCGCTATTCGGGAGCGGGATCAGAGCGATAAAGCTGACGGCGTTCGACAATTTTCCGGTAGTAATCCCTAGTCCATGCGGAGTAATAATCTGTCTGG
>JBMTZC010000271.1:0-5789 GCA_049455215.1 Prochlorotrichaceae cyanobacterium | reverse complement strand
ATTGTCACGATCGCTGCCTAAAGTTGTCAGAAAAGTTGCCAGAATAGGTTAAAGAGGTATTGGTTACCTCTAATCGTGTATGCTTTGTTAAGTGGACAACCTGTCTACGGAGATCGCTGAGCTATGAACCACCCTCCCCAGCAGCGAGAAACATTGGAAGCTTCGGTTGCCGAAATTTCTCTCCAACTCTTGCGATCGTTTTTGAGTCAAGCCAATGAACCCTTGGCCCGCCAAGTTGCTGTGCCCCCTCTACAGCAGTACTTTGCCCTCTATCCAACCCAGCCCAATTTATTAAAAAATACCTTGAGTTGGTTTGATACCCTCAATCTCTCTCCCTTGCCCTCCCGCTTCCTGTTGGAATGTAAAACCATGCTGGGAGAAGCCGTGGACAATGTGCGGGATCATGCCCATCAAGACTTAGCAGACTCTATCCTCATACCCATTGTGCTGATCCTTTTTCCCGAAGTGATCAGTATGCAGATTTGGGATCAAGGGGAAGGCTTTGACTTAGCGCATCATCTGAAATCGAAAGCAGTCTGGCCAGACTCTAATGCCTCCCGGGGACGAGGGCTCAAAATCTTAGCGGAACTGTCTGACCGGGTGGATTATGTGCAGCATCAGGCTTTTGGCAATTGTTTAATTTTACTGAAAAAATATTAGGACTCCCCTGCCGTTTCCAGCGGCTCCACACCAACATTCTCTTTCCTCACCTATGAACTGGGCCGATTACGATCGCCATTGTCACTGGATGGATCAAGCCTTGGCAGTAGCCCAAAAAGCGGGAGAAGCGGGAGAAGTTCCGGTGGGAGCAGTCCTCGTTGCAGAGGCCAGTCAAACCCTGATCGCAGTGGCAGAAAACCGCCGCGAACGGGATCACGATCCCATCGCCCATGCCGAAATCTTAGCTCTCCGGCAAGGAGGCCTACACACGGGAAATTGGCACCTCAATCACTGCACCCTCTATGTCACCCTAGAACCTTGTCCGATGTGTAGCGGCGCGATCGTTTTAGCCCGACTGGGGTGTTTAGTGTACGGTGCAGACGATCCTAAAGCTGGAGCGATACAGACCGTGCTCAATCTGCCGGATAGCCTGGCTTCAAATCATCACCTCCCCGTTCTGAAAGGGATTCGGGAAGGGGCCTGTCGATCGCTGCTTCAGGACTGGTTTGCTCAAAAACGGCTCAAGTGAATTTGATGTCCCCAAACTAGTTTCCTCAGGACGGGGCGGCTCAGGTTAAGGGAGACGGCAAAATTTGCGTTCCTGATCGGACTGGGGATATTGCCAGGAATAGGCGAAATGGCTAACGGCTTGCAGGGTGGGAAACGATCGCTGAATGGCTGCCATTTGCTGGTCTAAGCTTGGGCGTTCTGCGCTGGATTGTCCCCACATTCCCGCGAGGGCCGGTTGAATGAGGGTGCCGGGTTTAGCTTGATTTACCACGCGGCGAATTTCATCGAGAATGCAATCCGTTCTACCACAGGCGGCATAGACCATAGGGTGCCAGGTGATAGAGGGAGAAAACTGATCCCAGGGTTGGAGACGAGCATCGTAGCCCGATTGCCCTACGGTTTGATTCCCACCCGGAAAGAACACTGCTCCGGAGGGAATATTGGCCTGTTGAGCCAAGTTCACCCCCATTTGCAAAAAGTCCAAGACTCCCCGCTGAGCATGGGCCACACTCAATAACCAGAGTTCTTGCTGGATTCGGGCTTGCTGTTGTTCCAGAGGTATGGGTGCCGCATTGGGTTTAGGCGGTGGTGGCACTTGGCGACCTTGCCACAGGGGCTCTCCTTCCTGGGGATAGCGTTTATTCACTTGATCAATATCGTTGACGGTGATAAACCCCTTCTGGACAAATTGTTGGATTAACGATCGCCCTTTATTATTTTGGGCCCGGTTGATTAAGGCGGTTTGAGCGGCGGCCCCGTAAATCATCAGATCTTGCACCTGCCCTGCCACGGAAGCGGCCCCCGTTCCCCGAGGATAGCGCACATAATCAAAGAGGATGCCATCGGGACGACGTTCCCGCACCAACTCAAGCAGTTGGGTATAGTCAGTTTGGGCGATGGGGTTATAGGGATCAATAAAAGCCTGCACTTCTCCCTGTAGCAAATCCAAACTGGTTAAATTACGACCATTGCGGGCTAGCACTTCAGTTCGATCGCTGCGATGGCTATAGCTATAGCCAAAATTGAGGGTAAAGAGCCACGCATAGACCTGCAGACCTCGCGCCCGCCCCAGATCGATGGACTGCTCTAATAAATCCACCGTTTCGTAACCTGGCTCATTAATCACCGAGGGCCAGGGCGTTGTATTCTCCGCACTGGGTAACAAAACCCGACCATCGTAAAACACCTCGACAAAGACCTGGTTATATCCCGCATCAACCACTTGATCGAGCACTTGAGATAATCGATCCGGGTTGACATCACAGGGATAGAGCCTCAGCCAAATTGCTTGTTGTTGAGGCCAGTTTTGCTGGCGGCAGGTTCTGATGCGCTGGCTGTGCGCCTGCAAAAAAGCTTGGTAAGCCTGGGCTGCGTTTACGGAGGTTGAGGCTGCTTCCCGGAGCCGGTCTTTCCGTTCTACATCACTAGGGGAAAGCCGACAGAAGCGATCGAGATCGAGAGTGGTATCCGTTTGAGCTAGGGAGGGGCTAGCGACACTTCCCAATACCCCCGCCAGAAGGCAAGCCTGGAACCCAGCAGCGAGAGATCGATATTGCCACTTTGAGCCGATCGTTTGGAGAACCTTTAGCACAAATTCTAAACCTACCTTGAGCCATTAAAGTCTACATTAAAGCCCATAGCGCCTCCGATCGCTAAACTTTCTGCAACGAGTTTGCAAGCAATGTCTGAATTTGAATGTGCTTGGGGGGCGGCGGCGTCGCCTACCCCAATAAGTTAAGGAATGAGTGAAGGTGTCAAAGGTTCCTGGGGCTATGGAACTGGGTAGTTTAGGAGCGTAGGGTGACCTGAAACTTCTCCACTAAGGTTTCCCGTACCTTTTGATGACAGGGCTCTACGTCTTCCTCCGTTAAGGTTCGATCGCTGGCCCGATAGACGAGGCGGAAGGCTAAACTGCGCTGGCCTTCGGGTACCGATTCGCCGCTATATTGATCAAACAAGTCCACCCGATTCAATAAGCTCCCCGCCGCCTTATACATCGATCGCTCCAGTTCGGCTACGGTGATCTTCGTGTTGACAAAGAAGGCCAGATCGCGATCGGAGGCGGGATAGGTGGAAAAGGCTTGAAAGAGGGGAACGGTGTCTTCTTCGCCGAGGAGTGCCCCTAACAGGGTTTCCAAGTTGAGATGGAACACATAAACTTCCGCCGGTAAGCCCCGTTCTTGCACTAATTTGGGATGAAGTTGCCCAAAGCGACCCAGGCGGGTGCCTTGAATCCAGAGGGAGGCGGTGCGGCGAGGGTGGAAGCGATCGTCTTGGCGATCGGGTTGATATTCCACACTCAGTCCCCCTTGCTCTAGCACACTTTGGAGAATGCCTTTGGCTTCGTACCAGCTTAGGGGTTGATCTTGACCACTGCGGATCCACCGTCCCTGCCAGGCATCGCCGCCCAAAATTCCCGCTAGGGCTTCACTTTCCATTAACCCATCTTCTTCTGACCAGAAGAAATGCCCCAGTTCAAAGGCATTTAGGGGCCCGTTGCCCTGTTCCCAGTTGTACTGAAAGGCATCAATGAGGCCATCCACTAAGTCCGTGCGCAGAACCGAATATTCCGCTAAAAGGGGATTGGACAGGCGAACCGGTTGCTGACTGCGGCCCGTTTCCGGCTTCACCAGGGAATAGTGCATGACTTCCGTGAGCCCGACCCCCCGAAACTGTTCCCGTAATTGCCGCAGAATCATTTGGTAGGTGGGGAGATAGCCCAGTTCGGTTTTGCTGGGTAAGGTATCGCAAAAATTATCGTAACCGTAGAGGCGGGCGACTTCTTCAATGAGATCAATTTCCCGTTCTAAATCTCGATAGCGATAGGGGGGGATGGTGACCTCCCAGGTTTGATCTTCCGATCGTTCGCTGAGGTGACAGCCAAGAGCCGTGAGAATCTCTTCGATCGTTTCCGGCGCTAGGGTTGCTAATTCATCGTCTTTTTCCACAAAGCCCAACACCTGATGGATGCGGCTCATGCGCAGCGAAATCGTGCGGCTGGGATTTTTCTCTGCCCGTTCATCAGCGATCGCTTGCCCTCCGATCGTTCCCCCCGCCAGTTCCAGAATTAAATCTAAGGCCCGTTGGCAGGCCGTGGGTAACTCCGCCATATTGACCCCCCGTTCATAGCGGGATGAGGCTTCGGTACGCAGACTTTGGGCGCGGGCAGAGCGGCGAGTGACCACGGGATCAAACCAGGCGGCTTCCAGCAGCAGGTTCGTAGTACCGTCATAAACTTCAGTGCTTTCCCCTCCCATCACCCCCGCCAGGGCCACCGGCTGATCCGCAGCGGTAATGAGCAGATTAGTCGGACTGAGGGAACGCTCTTGACCATCTAAGGTTTTTAAGCTCTCGCCATTGCGGGCAAACCGTACCCCAATCTGCAGAGACTGATCGGGACTTAAGGTTTGCAGCCGATCGCTATCAAAAGCGTGGAGGGGTTGCCCCCATTCCAGCAGGACGTAGTTGGTCACATCCACCACATTGTTAATGGGACGGACTCCAGCCGCTTGCAGGCGGCGTTGCAGCCACAGGGGAGAGGGGGCAATGGTAATCCCTTCGATCCAGGTGCCAATGTAGAGAGGACAGGCGGTGAGGGCTTCTAGGTCAATGGCTAGGGTCTCGCGGCTCGGCAGGGGGTGAATCTCTACTTGGGGCAGCGTGAGGGGAGCCTGAGTCAAAGCTTTGACTTCCCGGGCAATGCCCACCATACTCAGGGCATCGGCACGGTTCGCCGTCGAGGTCAGGTCAAAAATGACATCTTCTAACCCCAGTAAAGGGCGCACATCCTGACCGGGGGTTAACCCCTCCTCTGCAAAAATATGAATCCCCTCAGAGTCCTTTTCTAATCCCAATTCCGACAAGGAACAAATCATGCCCTGAGACTTGACTCCCCGCAGTTTCGTCGGTTTCAGCTTCAGATCAATTTTGGGTAAATAGGTCCCGAGGGTGGCCACGGCAACAAAAATATCAGCCCGCACATTTTTGGCACCACAGACGATCGTTAAAGGTTGCTCTTCCCCCACATCCACTTGGCAGACACTTAAGCGATCGGCATTGGGATGTTGCTCGCGGGTCAGCACTCGTCCCACCACTACCCCATCAGCCCAAGTGCGACGATCGTCAATATCTTCTACCTCAAACCCTGCCATGGTCAGCAGTTCAGCGAGTTCTTCTGGTTCTTGCGTAAAGCCGACGAGTTCCTGGAGCCATTGAAGAGAAATATGCATAGAGACGCTGAAACCTTTTCACCAACAAACGATCGCCTTTCACTTTATCACCGTGGTGGCGATCGGGAATAGGGTGAGGACAAAGTCTAACGGTTGAGATGAGCCGCTGCAGATAAATGTGATTTTTCTAGATCATCTCTTGGGAGGTCGATTAGTTCGATATATGTAACTACGCAGCATCGCTTCCACCTCTCTAAACAAAAACGATCGTCCATCATTCATACCCCAAAATACGATCGCTCTTAAACCATAATAAGCTTGAGCTTTTGGGTTTCGTACCTCAACCCAACCCACGGCGAGACGATCGCACTGGCAGTAAAATAACGATCGTTTTGGCTGAGAGAACCTTACAGGGTGCGATCGTGTTTCACGAAGGGACTTGCACCAGCA
>JBMTZC010000270.1:0-5807 GCA_049455215.1 Prochlorotrichaceae cyanobacterium | reverse complement strand
TTATTGTTTCGAGGTGCCCTTAAGGTCATCTGCTGCAAACCAGCTTACCCGTGGCTATACCAAGCTATACCAAAGAGTCAGGTGAAAAGGGCTTTCAATCACTAAACAATTCAAGCCTTGATCCACATAATTACGGGCCAGATCAATAGCAGCTTGGCGAAAACGAAGTGAAAAAGACTGACCGCGACGCAGCAATACCTGGTTGATACAAATACGATCGCTGCTGGTACAAGGAATTCCCCGATTTTCAAGATCAACTGCTTTAATGACTGCGGCAGAATTCACATCCAAGTAGGATAAGTCATCACACTTGGTCTCTTTTTGATCTAAAGCACAGCCCATTGGATACCCCGTAATCATAATCTTGCGCGAATGAACACTCATGAACAATTTAACAGTGGAATCTCTGCAACCTTCTGCACTACCCTGATCTTAATGTTGCTAGTATGAATTGTAAGTAAACCTTGCTCAGAATTGCGTGATAACACGAAGTCACAGTCGTGATCTTGATCAGTAAAATCACAGTGTCTTGAAAACTTTGAGGCTGCGCATTGGTTACACATTTGTCCTACACTAAGCGGAAGGGATTGATAGCTCCACGCTCCCCTTGAGGGGTATCCCTCCTTTCCTCCGTCTCCCCTACTGGTCATCATGTCCCAAACTACGGATCTCCCCTCTCAATTATCAGCGGTGGCTCAACGCTATAACCAAGAGTACCAAGGTAAAGGGATGTCCCTTCCCGCTGAAGTTGAGTCTATGCCTATCTTTCAAGACTGGCGATCGGGAAAACTCCAGGGAAAAATTACATCCCCCTTTTGGGAACTGGGCACCCCCAAAAAGCGCGAGCGTTGTCTCGATCTGGGCTGTGGCATTAGTTTTTTGGTGTATCCTTGGCGAGAATGGGATGCGTTTTTCTACGGACAGGACATTAGTTCCGTAGCACGGGATGCCTTAACATCAAGGGCTCCGCAATTAAACTCAAAATTGTTTAAGGGGGTTCGCCTCAAACCAGCCCACGACCTAGACTACGAACCTCACTTCTTCGATCGTGTTTTTGCCACCGGCTTTAGTTGTTATTACTCCTTAGAGTATTGGGCAACCGTTTTATCCCAAGTCAAAAAAGTCCTCAAACCTCAAGGTGTTTTCGTTTTTGATGTGCTCGATCCAGAAATAGAATTATCAGAAAATTGGGCTATTTTAGAAACCTACCTGGGGGCCGAAGTATTTCTGGAACCCCTCGATCGCTGGGAAGCCATGATTCAATCTGTGGGTTGTAAAATTATAAAGAAAAAGCCAGGAACCTTATTCCAACTCTATCAAGTTGCTTGGAAAAGTTGAGAGGCACTCCCCTCCTTGAGGTTGGATTGCTTGAAGAGCAAAGGAACTATAGCCAAACCATTTCGTCTCGAATAAATATCTTGGGAACGATCGTGGTAACGCTGATTCTTCAAGGTTTCTAGAATGAACTGATGCTACGCCCTACATTAAAATGAGAGGCGACATCTTCTGTACTTAACCCCAACATAATGAATATGCCCTCAGTGTGCTCACGCTTCCGCTATCTGGCTCAACGGCTTTCTGCCGTGGGCTTTTGCAGTCTCGGCTTACTGGGGTTGACGGCCGCTCCTGGGATGTCTCTCGATCGTATTACCTTGCGGCCCACGTTCTTACTCGAAGAGCCTCTACCCTTTCAAGAATTACAAGACTTTGCGCTGGAAGGCCGTAAATCCAGCAATATGCAGTTTTTACTCGATCTCATTGTCGGCAGCAGTAACCTCAAAGAAGCTGATCTCCAAAACTTCCTCGGTAACGTTTCTGAGGTTGATGGCGTATTAGTCGATCGTTTTCTCACCAGTGCCATCGGTGAAGTCTTAGTTCAAGAATTAATTCGCGTGATGCAACCTGATCCAGTGGATCCCGAAGCGTGGAAAGCCCTACAATCCGCCATGATCGCCGCCGCAGCGGACAATGAATCTTCGGTCATCGAGGTTTTGCAAAACTACGAACCGGAAGAATTATTGTTAGATGTTAGCCGGGTCGGTAAATTGCAAGGCCGAGTTCAAAAAGAAATTAAAGAGATGCAGGATCTCCTCGGCATTGATCAAAGTGGCGATTTTAATGCAGGAGTCAGAGAACTATTCTGTAGCGAATCGGGAATTGATGAAATTTCTGTCGGAGAGGGCAATGTACAAGCCCGGGAGCTTTTTGATTTACTCTTCACCTTTACCGCATCCGGCGAACGAGAGGTGAGTGAAGTCTTTTCCGAAGCCATTCCCATCGATCCCAAATTAGCCAATCTTTTCTTAGAAAGTTACTTTGGGGAAATTTTCCTGCGCCATTTGGCCCTCACCCTAGATAGCAATGATGAGCCAGAAACGATCGCTGCTCTACAAGAAGCCATTGAAGCCGCAACTAAGGATGGTGAATTCTCCGTCAATGAATCCCTAGAGTACTATCACCCGGAGGAAGAACCAGACGATCGCGCCAAACTGACGGCAACGGTAAACCGGATTAGAGACGATATTCGGAGCTATCAGGAATTGTTAGGCATTGAAGGGACTGAAGATATTAACAACGTCATTCGCACGATCGTCTGTGAAACCCCTGAACCCGAGATTGTTGAGGAATCATCCGAATCATCCTTTTAGGCTACGAGGCAATCAGACCAGAACGGTTTTAGCGGCTGTCATCCTTCCGTTATACTCAATTCACGCCTGTATTCGATTCACTCCCAGATGACAAAAAAGATCTCTCCAACCCGTCCCTATCAGCCCTTCCTCCTTCGGGTTTTACATGGGCTCACGGGGGTGTGTCTGTTGGCTGCGCTTCTGACGGCCTATTGGACCTACGATACCTACGATGGGCGATGGGGGCGCATTTCACTCCCGAGTTATCCAGCCATTGAGGGGATTCACGGTACCTTTGCCCTCTGGACTTTGCTGATTTTTCCTGGCTTTGTCCTGTATGCCTTCCATCGTGGGCAACGACGACTCTTACAGCCGGACTCATGGAAAAAATTGACCCAATTGGGTAAACCAATCTGGTGGTATACCGTAAATCGCGTGGGAAATACCGTCACGCTGTTGGCTTTAGCCTTTGCCCTATTCAGCGGCAAGATGATGGATGAAACCTGGCTACCCAAGGGAGAGTTAACCCATGCCTGGTACTATGCTCACCTCATTTCCTGGATCGTGATGGTGGCAGCGATCGCCCTCCACCTATTGATGAATGCGAAAGTCGGTGGCACACCGCTACTGCTTTCTATGCTGACCTGGCAATTTCGCGCCAAAGATAGCCCTAGCCTCTGGCCATCCTACTGTCGTCAATGGTGGGGAGAAGTACGACAAGGCGCTTGGCGGAGTTGGTTTCAACCCTTCACCAGCTTAATGGCCCTAGAAATCACACTTTTGCTCAGTATCGTTGCGGCATGGATTCTGCCTCTAGTCAGCTTCGATTAAGTCGAGGTGCCTTTCAATTAAAACGGGAGAGTGCAATCTATAGTGCTGCACTCTCCCGTTGTTCCTGTTCCGCTCAACGCGGAGCAATCCAAACCACCTAACTGTGAACTTCAACCCAATTGGGTCTCCCTTAACGACTCATTGCCAAGCGCTGTAAAGCCAAGCGTTGCCGCTCTGTCAAAGCAGGAACTTCAGCATCCGTGTCTAACGCGGATAACAAATCATCCAAGCTCATTTCATTAACAGACTTGGAGGCTTGGGGTTGGGGTTGAACAGCTCTCATTGCGGGTTTAACTGCTTCTTCCACTTCTGGGTGACGGCAAACGCCTGTGTCGCAATCCATGCCCAACTGATGCCAATACAAGGTAGGCAAGGAGTAGCCCCGGCGGCCGTTCATTTCATGAATGAGAATTTGGGTTTCCAGGTAAGCCTTAGGAGAAGAGTAGACCTGTTGCTCACGAATGTAGGGGACGGTGAAGCAACCAAAATACTTGCGATATTCTTCAGAATCCAGGATCGCCGTAATTAAATGCTTGACCCCTTCATTAATCAAAATATTCATATAGTGGTGCATTTCCTGGTGGTTAACGATCGAGCGACCGAGGAAATGCTTCAGGCACACTTCTAAGAATTTTTGGTTGGAAGACTTGTAGTAGAAGCTATTCAAGTACAGCTCAGAATGTCCTAATTCCTTGAGGAAACGACGAACCCCAATTTTATCCCGGAGAAACTCATCCTCAGCCTTTTTCAGCTCAAGGCGCTCAAAAGCATAGGGCTGACGTTCTAGAACTTGGTTATAGATTTGACGCAAAGCATTCGCACGTTCTTCGCGGGAAGATTGCCGACTAACCGTTACACAATTGTGACGTTCCATAACTTTTACTATCCTCAATAGTCAGAATGCAATAAAAAATGGCAGTTACAAACCTGATTTACTCCCTGCTAAAGGCTGATAATAATTGAATTTCATTTCTCTCCAAATAAAATAGGAGGGAGAAAATCATAACAAACTATGAAAAATCTCTTCTCAATCTAGAGTGACCTGGTGAGGTTCCCGTAGAAAGAGCTAGAACGAATTCCAACGCCTGTGCTTTTTGCGGGATCAGCACTAGTTCCAAAACAATGAACGTATTCCTTCCTAGTGCTTACCTAAGAATTGTAGGGGAAAGCGACTTTAAAAATATCAGTAAATTTACTGGAACTTTCCGTTCACAATATCAAGAAACTTGAATTGTTCACATTTCTACATCCTCAAGAAAGTGCTTTCTCGGAACGTAAAGTGCTTTCAACGTATTTTCAGGAAAAACAACGATAGGCTTAAGCTATTACTAGAGTATTCACTACGTATTTGTAAAGAAGCGTAAAGAACTACTGCAAACCTGTTAAACCGCTTGAATTTATCTGTCCTTTTCTTTTAGGCTATGGCTAGTTAAAGTTAACCTGAGAAAAGCGCAAGCTGTTTAACGCCAAACTACCCATAAGCATTGTGCATCGCCTCCATTCATCATAAATTGTATCTTCTTGATCAATTTGAGGATGGTTCTCCCGATTCTTACCGTCAAGATTCACCGTGAGGTCTTTAAACCATGTATACCCTCAATCACACCCTTGAAAAAAATGTAATCGAGGCTGATGGACGTTACCTGAATGCCAAGGAGCTAACGGCATTAGAGCAATACGCCCAAGAATATGCCAATCGTTTAGCGGCTTACCAAGAGGTGCGCGATCATAGCAAGCAGCTCGTGGTGCAAGCCTTAACCCATTTATTTAAGGCTTACCCTGATCTCCTGCAACAGCACAAACAACGCTGCGTTTATGACATGTCTGAAACGCTGCGCTACATTGCCTTGTCCATTTTGCGGGATGATGAGGTCTTTTTCATGGAAGCCTTAATGTCCTGGCTCGACACGATTTTGCTGGCTTACAAAAAAACCGGGCCCTGCGCGATCGCTTACCGTCACCTACAGGATGCCGTGGAACAGCACCTCTCCCCCAATAGCGCCTCCTTCGTTCGCCCTTATTTAGAGCGGGTTCGTCAAGGTTTAGAAGCCCACGCTTAATCATGATCCAAAGAATCTGGTGGCGGACGACACTTGCTGCCAGATGTCTTGACAGCGATGCATTGACAGACTTTGTTGCTGTTTCTCGGGGCTTATCTGATAACTCTGTGTAATCGTTAGAGCGGTTGATTCCTACTTGCTCTAGCGATTATTTGTGTGAGTTGGCCTGCTCGAAAATGTAAGCATAGAGCATAGCGGGAGGCTTTGCCGCCCGCCAGAATACTCGCCACCTGAATCGAGAGGCATTGATTCGTTTCGTTTAGGAGAGATCTCTCTCAGGATTAATGAT
>JBMTZC010000269.1:0-5809 GCA_049455215.1 Prochlorotrichaceae cyanobacterium | reverse complement strand
CCCGCCCCCCCCCCCCCCCCCTCTTCCGCCTTAAGTTGGTAGCCATTTAGGGACATAGAGAGAGATAAAGGGGGGGATGATAATGTGTTGAGTTTGCAATTCTCCCCTTCTAAATTCGATGATTGATCTCGATCGCTGCTTAGCCATTGCCAAAACCATTGTCTGGGATGCCGTTGACCTGCTGCTGGACTTCTATGCCGGCAAAACATATTTAGATGTGCAATATCCTGCGGAAGGCCCCGTCACGGCAGCGGATCTCGCTGTTAATCAGCAAGTTCTTCGTCATCTACAAGCTGCTTTCCCCGATCCGGATTTTGGCTACCTCAGCGAAGAGCAGGACAAATATCTGGTACGGCAGGATCCCTTACCTCAGCCCTGGGTTTGGGTCTTAGATCCCATCGATGGCACCCGGGACTTTATTGAACGCACAGGCCAGTTCACCTTACATTTAGCCCTGCTCCATCACCATCAGCCCTTGTTAGCGATCTTGGCGCTGCCGGTGCAAGGTAAGCTCTACACCGCTATTCGCGGCCAGGGCGCTTTTGTTGAATCTGGTGATCCTCGCCGGGGCTCCTCTTCTTGTCATCCTGTGCGGGTGTCTAGTCGTTATCGTCTGGCGGATTTACGGTTGGTGATTGGCCGGAACAGCACTTATCCTCGCTTTGCGGAATTGTTGGAAGCTTTTCCCGTCAAACAATATACGTGGGGTGGAGGGCTTGGCTTCAAAATAGTCCAACTTCTAGAGCAATCTGCCGAGGTTTATCTCTCTTTGTCGGGAGAATCTGCCCCCAAGGACTGGGACTTGGCTACGCCAGACTTAATTCTGTCGGAGGCTGGTGGTCAGCTCAGTCGAGAGGATGGGTCTGAGTTGCGCTATAACCAAGGGGATCCCAGTCAGTGGGGCTGTTTAATTGGGAGTAATAAGACTTGCCACCCTTATCTTTGCCGATCGGCAACGGAAATTCTTAAGCAATGGTCAGGGTTTTAGAGGGTTTGTTGACCCGCCATCGCCCGGTCACCGGATCCCGATAGACTTCAAAGGGATTGGGCTTTAGAGGCTTGGCACACCGCTTCATGTCAGTTTGATTCATAAGTACCTACACAACATTAATGTTCAGCGAGGGTGTTCCCCTTCAGGACGCACACCTGCTTTATCCTGGATTATGTTTGTCTACTGATTGAGACAAACGGCACCTCGAAAAATCCAAAACTTTGGTTCCCCTTTCTACGCAGTAGTCGGGATTGTAACGAGCAACTTTGCTGTCACTATTCATCGAGGTAACCAAACAGGAGTTGGGACTGTAAGGTCTGCAGACCACGTTGGGTTTTAGACCTAAATTTACAAGGTTTGATATACTTCCCCTGAGACTACCTGCTCTAATGAGTTTGCTGCAGCGATCGAAATCACGTTTTTGAGTAATTCAGGGCAATTTCTTTGGGGCAGAGGGCAATTCTTCTCGCGGGATGTGGTAAAACAGCAGCAAGTTTTCTTGTCCCCGTTGCCTTAGCCTTTAGCCTGAGAACATGAGCCATGACACAGACCAACTTTCTGGAATTAGCTAAAACCGGTGAACCTCGCGTTATTGCCGGACTGTTGAATCGTTCCTTACAGTCCCAAGGCATTACGACAAAAGCCACTCGGCGTAATAATGAACTCCATTTACTCCTGGAGGGAGAGAATTTAGAAGGTCACGAAGAATCGATCGTAGAATATTTAGATCAGGCCTTGTCGCGCCTTCAGGTTCCGGCAATGTCTATTCATATTTATGCCCGATTCCCAGGGCAAGAGCCCGTAGTTTGGCGACATGACTTAAATTACCAGGGACCTGCAGTGTCTGGGCTGCCCACCATGCCCTCTAACTTTACCCTCCCTGTTCCAGAAACGGCTGAACCGGAAATGACTCCCGATGAGACTCGGGTCCAGCAGGAAACTTCCTTTGACGATTTCGATCCTGATTTTGATCCTGACAATGATGTTTTGAGTAGCGAGGAAGATGCTGCTCAGTCCTTTGATCAGGTTGATTTTATGGACGAGACTCAGGTTGAAGATCGATCGGAAGACGTCAATGGTGCCCCCCTAGACTCCTTTGGTACGGCAAATGTTTATGGGGCGGCAGACGATAGTAATGGTCATAACTGGCATGACGCAGAGGTGTCTGAGACCCTACCTGAGTCTGGTGAGGATCTCCCCCAATTTGAAGAAGATGAACTTCCTCAAAAGTCTGGCTTTCCCCTCGTTCCCCTCTCCTTGGCAGCGATCGTTGCCTTGCTGTTTGCCGGGGCCGGTGCCTATTACCGCTTTTTCCTCTTTGATCAATCTCCAACCCCGATTACCACAACCCCCACAGATGCTGTACTGGAGCCTCCCCCAGTAACGATTCCCAGTGTTCCCCCGATTTCTGGTACGGTGCCCGAAGGGACGGATACACCCTCTGATGCTTCTACCCCTATAGAGACGGTTGATATCCCTGAAACAGATACCACTGGAACGGATACGACGATTCCAGAAACTGTCAATCCGTGGCGAGATGCCATTAATGCAGCCATGGAAGCCGCAGTCCTTGCCCAAACCGCTCAAACCGCTGAGGATTGGGGAGCCGTTGCAGAAACCTGGGATCAATCGGTTCAATTGTTGTTATTGGTGCCAGAAACGGATCCGAATTACCTGACGGCCCAGGATAAGATTGTGGAGTATACCAATAACTTAGATATTGCTAGAGCCAGAGAATTAAAGGCTTTGGGGCAATAGGGCTTTATGAAAATTGTTGTGGTGAGCCACTCCTACATTGTGGAGTTGAATCGAGAGCGGCTGAAAATCCTATCTCAGCTTGAGCCGGGTATTGAGGTCACGATCGGGGTACCGAAACGGTGGAGAGAGGGGGGAGTGATGGGCCGTCTGGTGGAGCCCAAACCCTATCAATCAGGTACTTTTCGGGTGGTCCCGCTGCCTAATTTTCATGAGGAGAACCAGGGCATCCTCTGTTTTGGCTGGGCTTATGTTCAGTTGCTCCGTTCCTTTCGTCCAGATGTCATCCTGGTGGAACAAGGGGCGAAGTCTTTGGCTCTAGCTCAATCGATTTTAATCAAGCAAGTTTTTCGCTTAAAGGCAAAAATTTGTTTCTTTACCTGGTGGAATTTACCCTACGACCTCCGTTTTCCTGTGTCTGCCTTGGAAGCCTACAATCTTCGCTATACCCAGGGGTTGATTTCCGGTAATCAGGATGGTTTGGATCTGTTGCGGCAGCATGGCTATCGTAATCACGCGATCGTCATGCCTCAATTAGGGGTGGATGAACATCTGTTTCGTCCCCAGCCTCAGCCCGAGCTAATGGCTCAATGGGGTATTCAGCCCCAAGACTTTGTGGTGGGCTTTGTGGGACGCTTTGTGGTTGAGAAGGGGATTTTAACCTTAATAAAAGCGCTCTCCTCTCTACAGAAGCGATCGTGGAAATTACTCCTCTTGGGTCGAGGGGAACTGGAGACTACCCTTCAGGACTATGCCAGGGCGGCCGGCGTTCTCGATCGTCTCATTATTATCAATAGCGTGCCCCATGATCAGGTCTATCGCTACATTAACCTCATGGATACGCTGGTCTTACCTTCAGAAACCCTGTACGCCCAGACGACCCTCACTGCAAAGGGATGGAAAGAACAATTTGGCCATGTATTGATTGAAGCTATGGCCTGCCAAGTGCCGGTTTTAGGGTCAGACTCAGGGGAGATTCCTCGGGTGATTGGAGAGGCGGGGTTAATTTTTCCCGAGGGCAATGTCACGGCGTTACAAGATTGCTTAGTGAAGTTGATGGATTCCCCTGATCTCTGCCGTACCTTGGGACAAAAAGGATACGATCGCGTCCTGGAACAGTACACTAATCATGCTTTAGCCAAGAAATTACTCAGTTTTTTCAGAGCTATTTAAGAAGGATTGCCTGAGGGGGAGAACTTTAACCTGTGAGCTTGATTGAAATTGCATTGTTATTACTCGCGGTCTGCGCGGGATCGGCGGGTCAACTGTTTCTCAAATTAGGAGCACTGAAATTGGGGCAGGTGAACCTGACCAATATGGCCAGTCATGCCCTCAGTATTATTACGATTCCAGAATTGTTGATTGGTCTGGGCGCTTACGGCCTGGGAGCCCTGGCCTACATTTTGCTCTTAACACGGGTTAACCTCAGTGTTGCCGGGCCTGCCGCCGCCTCTATCTATCTGTTCACGGTTTTGATGGGCTATTTTGTCTTTGACGAAACCCTCCCACCCCTGCGCCTCTTGGGGTTAGGATTTATTGTCTGTGGTGTCATTTTGGTGACAGCGGGTAAGTAATGCCTCGCAGCGTCCAATCCTAAACTTCTGAAGCCAAAGTTAATGAACCATGTCGCAGATTCTAGACAAGTTTTTGTCTCATCCCCTATTGACCTGGCCCCAACGCTATCCCAGCTTGTTCTTGGTGTTTTGGGTGGTGCCGCTGCTGCTGGTGCAGAGTACGCAACAAAGTTTTATGGCCCATGATGAAGGGATTTATGCGAGTCAAGCCAAGACAATCCTGGACTCTGGGGATTGGATTCGTCCCGGTGAATTTAATTACGATCGCACCATTGGGATTCAATGGATCATTGCCCTCTGCTTTCAGATCTTTGGACAATCTGAAGGGGCGGCCCGTCTTCCCAGTATTATTGCCGCCCTTGTTGGGGTGCTTTTAACCTATCACATTGGAACGATCGTTTTTAAACCTGCGATCGGCTTCACCGCCGCTTTGATTTTGGCCGTTACCCCCCTCTGGGCTCAATATAGTCGCTTAGCCACCCAGGATATGGCGCTAGTCAGTCTGGAACTCTTGAGCATTTGGGCCCTACTTCAGGGAGAGCAAATCCCCAAAGAACACCCAAAACAGCGATCGTACTGGGCCGCTATTGCAGGATTTGGCTTAGGATTCGGCTTTTTCATTAAGGGATTCATGGTGGTGCCTGTTGTCATCGCGTTACTGCCCTATTTCATTGCGGGGCAACGTCGTCACCGCTATTTAACAACCCCCACACTGTACCTAGGAGCCGGTCTGGGGTTATTGCCGATGATCCTGTGGCTCTGGCTGAGTGTGCAACGCTACGGGAACCTGCCTTTAGTGGGGCTCTTTGGCAAGTTGTTTGTCCTCTCGCAGGAAACCTTTAACCGCAATGGGCCCCTCTTTTATCTCTGGAATATCCCCGTCAATAGCCTACCTTGGATTTTCTTTAGCCTAGTGGGGCTGGGACTGTTGGTGCGGGAAATGGGAGCCAGTCAGGACGATCGTTTCCTCACCCGCTTCCAGGGGAAGTGGTTCTGGATCTGCCTGGGCTACCCGGGTCTGTTGTTCATTGAATTAATGGTCTTCAAGACTCGCACTCGCTACTACCCGCTACAACTCACCCCCTTTCTGGCCCTATTCGCGGCGATCGCCTTGGAGGCACTGCGCTATCGCTATCAGAGGATGATCTCTGTACCAAATCCGCAGCACCGGCCGTTTCCCTGGATTAGTGTGCTGAGTTATGGCTGTGCGGCTATTGCTGCTCTCCTGATCGTGGCGGGGGTAGGGCTCAACCTATCCCTGTTTGGTCTGAACCCGTTGGGGCTAGATCCGGTCAAATTCTATGGCCAAGTTGCCCTTGGGCTAGGCGTGGGGTGGTTACTGGTTCCCCTCAGTTTCTGGTGGGGAAAGTCCCAAAACGATCGTTTTGCCGATCGCTCTCTTCTGGCAGGACGACTATGGCAAAGGGGGTGGTTAGTGGGGCCATGGCTGGCCATTGCTCTCTTGGGGCTAACGGGTCTGTGGGGAGAT
>JBMTZC010000268.1:0-5840 GCA_049455215.1 Prochlorotrichaceae cyanobacterium | reverse complement strand
TTCCCGTTGCAGGATCACGCTTGCCCTGGCCCCGTAGTCGTACCTTTTGCCCTACGCTCAGTCCTCCCGGCAGGGGCACTTCCAAGCGTTTACCATTGTCCAGAATTACTTCTTTTTTCCCTCCTCTCTGCCGTTCACTGGCGGTAAGGAGTAAATCCTGAGTCAAGTCCAGTTGGGGTGGTTCCACTTCCACTGCGGGCAGGTCAAGGATGGGTTCTGAACTGTGATTCGTTACTGGTGGTGTAGATGAAGATGGGGGAGCGATCGAGGGAAATTGATCCAACTCTGCCTGTGTCCAGATCCCTAATGCCAGCCCCCAGGTATCCACTGTCCACATTGCAATATCCGGGGTTAAAGCGCGATGATCTTCCAAACGCCGAATCATGTTGGCCCGCAGGCTTACCAGAAGCGGGTGAGGTTTCAGAAGTTCGGTGGTAACTTTCTCTTCGATCGCTGCCACCAGTCCCGCAATTTCCCGCTTAGAGCTACCACAGAGATCCCGCAGCATTCCTTTACAGCGTTGGGGATCCTCCGCCAGGGAGGTACCAAAGCGACGGATTAAATCTTGGAGGGTTTGTCTTGGGTCAGCCATGGGGAAATTCGGGTATTACTAAGGGAATAATTTGGTTCTTATTTTTACGATAGATTTTCCAAAGCCTTCAAAATATTTTTTATTTGTAGCCAGATCACCAGGCCCCCCTTCTAAACAACCGACAAATTCACCAGCTACGTCAAGGAATGAAGAACTTTCTGCAGGGAAACTATTGGTAGGGTTAATGCTATGACTTCTTTTTAAGAGTTGAATAAAGCCATAAAGGAGTTCATGCTCAGCTTCAGATAAGGTTTGGAGATCCTGTTGGATCTGTTCAAGCGTCGTGATTGTATTACAAGGGATAAAGGACAAAATCAAATCAAATTAAAATAAAGGTATTAGGAATTAACATCTAGCCAAAATTTCCTGATCTGTTCCACGTTCTACGTTCTAACTTCTACATTGGCAACTAACAGACCCACCGTTATGTCATCACCACTTCCCCGCTGGGAGATGTCTGCTAAACTCTCGCTCAATTCTTGTTCAATCCGATCGTTCAGTGACTGGTCTGCTCCCTCCAAGTGGGCTTGTTCCCGCAACCAGCGCAGATAATCTGTAACGGTTTCTAAGAAGTCTTCCTCTGTAGGAAAGGAGTTGGCATAGCCATCCGTTGAGACAAAAATTAAGGACGGGGGAGCGGAAAGGGGGGTGAGTTTAACCCGACAATGTTGCCAGGCATTGGCTAAACAAAGGGAAGTGGTTTCATTGGCAATTAAGCTGGGATCTTTTGCAAAGGGTCGATCGCTTTTGCCGCTGGAATCCACACAGATAATATCTCCATCGCCTAATTGTAAATAGAGGATAAAGCGATCGGTAATGACTACGCCTAAAAGAGTGGTTCCATAGGCATAGTTCTGCCGCAGTTGTTGGGGATCCAACCGTTTGGACTGCGGTGTTGTCCCGGCTCCTATTACCTCTTCGGCAGTGGGTAAGCGCTGAAGCTCTTCCTCTGTAAAGGGGTTGGCTTGTAGGTGTTCCTGAACTGCCTCCCCCCACAACCTGACCAGTCGTTCCGGGAGTTGAGTTTGGCAAAGATCATAAATTGCTTCGTAACTGAGTTGTAAGTTAGGTTGGCAAAAGCAATCCCACAGATAGGCGGCAGCCGTATCCACCGCCAACCGAGAACCGATTTCACTACGGAAGGACTTTCCACTGCCGTGCCCATCTGCCACCGTTAGTACCCAGCAAGAGTTAACTTCTGAAGGGCTTGAGTCTGAAGGACTAACAAGGGAGCGATCGGGTTTGATCGCATAGGCATCCTGATTGGGTTGGGGAGGTGTTTTACGCTGGTGTGAAGCCCCCACCACGGAAGCCGCAAAGCAGTACCATCCTTCCGGTTCAGATGGGCTAGGTTCAGACTGTCCAGGGATAGACTGTGCCGTATTGGGGACTTCCGTATTCAAACTACCAGAGTCTACGACCTCAGGTTCCGGGGAAGCATCATCAGTGGAATGAGTTTCAGCGAACTCAGCCTCCATTCCCTCAGGATCAGAGACATCCGCAGTAGTTCCTTCAGGTTCCGTTGTGGTTTCCTCCGTTTCAGGGATTACCGCCTCTGGTTCGTAAGTACTGGTTTCATTAGAATCTATTTTTTCCGATTCAGTCATGGCACTACCACACATCCTCCGCGTTTACCGTACCTGCCACATCTGGCACCAGGTATGCAGCAGGGGGGACAGGGGCGTTGCTCCCCGCCTGGGCTGCGGGGGAAGAGGCTGCCTGGACGGGAACGGTACTGGCCCATTTAATCAAGCGCACCAAGGCTTCCGGGTTATTGGCCTGCAGGGGCTGACGTTCCGGATCGCCGATAAAGTTTTGCAGGGGGCCATGCTCCGCATCGTGACCAATGGCAATGGCAATTCGCACCGCTTTTTGCCCCCAGGGTTGAGCCATGAGCATTTCTAAGCCTTTCTGGTAATCGTCCGTAGGCACTCCATCAGATAGCAAGACCAGTACGGGAGGCAGGGCACGATCGGGCATGGGGGGCATTTTCAGTTGATCCGCCACCAATTGAAACGCTTTTCCCATTTCCGTTAAGCCCCCAGCACTTAAATCCACCCATTCAAAGTCATTAATTTTCACGGGCTGACTGATGTGCCACTGGGCACCGTCACTAAACTGTACTGCCCGCACCAGAACCTCCGCATTGGGATTATCAGAAGCTACGCCCCTCATGTGGGGAATCGCTTCTCGAATGGCAGTGTTGAGGGACTGCATTTTGGCATTTTCGGTCATGCTGCCGGAGCAGTCACAAATCCAGATAAAGTGCAAAGGGCGGGATGCTAGCTTGGCGGGGGGACGTTTGGGCTGTTCGGGAGTTGCCATAGAAAAAAGCTCCAAATGAAAGTAGTTTTACAACAATGGTAGGCAGGAAGGATCAAGCGATCGCTAACCTACCCCGAATTCATTTACCACACATCTTCAGACGAACTAATAGCCACTTCAGGAATATCCAGTACCATACTGCGGCTGGCATTTTGGGGATCGATCACCGGATTAGAGGAAACCTTTAGGGCAGAGGTCGAGCTAAGTTTAATAAAGCGAGACAAAGCACCGGGATTATTGGCTTGTAAAGGCTTAATTTCAGGGTTACCAATGAATTTTTCGAGGGGTTCAACTTCCACATCCTGCCCCATACCGATCGCTAAACGGACGGCTTTTTTTGCCCAGGGCTGGGTCATCAGTTGCTTTAAACCCGCTTCAAAATCATCCGTAGGCTGACCATCGGAAATCAACAACAAAACCGGTGGCAAAGCGCGATCGGGCATGGGTGGAATTTTTAGCTTTTCCATCAGTTTCAGCATGGCATCTCCCATATCCGTATTGCCTGCTGTATTGACAAACTCACCGGGATCAAATTCATGAACTTTGTTCTTTTGCCCATGGGAAATCGTACCTTCAAACTGTTCGGTCATGCCATTGCAAGAAATCTGTACCTGATAGGCAGTGGGATCCTGACAACCCGATCGCTTGTGATTCTTAAAATGATTCACAAACACCTGATACCGTCCCAGAGGGGATTGACCCGTGGGCCAGTAAACATTTTCCACTGGCTCTTCAGACGTAGGAGATACATTCATATCCACATCTAACTCTCCCCCACAGTCGGACTTACGATGACCAAAATAAATAGTTTCCCCGGAAGGACAAACAACGTGGAGATCCAGGTCATTGTAGTTGTGCCAGAGCAAAGAAATTTGCACATCTCCCGACTTTGCCCCTTCTCGATCTAAGCGGCGCTTAAATTCCGCTGAAAAGGTTCCCCCAGCGGGCATATCTGCACTTAAATCTGACCAGACGAACTGATCCAGCGGCGTAGGTTCTTCCACTATCCATTGGGAACCCTGAGAAAACTTTAAGACGTGCATCAAAACCTGAGCATTGGGGTTTTCATCAGCGATCGTTTTGAGGGCGGGTAATGCTTCGCGGATGGCATTATTTAAGGCTTGAATTTTGCCATTCAAAGACATGGATCCGGAACAATCACAGATCCAGAAAAAGTGTAAAGGGCGAGTAGCGAGGCGAACTTCAGGGCGTTTTGGCATAGGATTTTAACACCGGTTTCAAGGTTTCAAGATCTCAAAATAGACAGGTTTATAGGCGAATTTCTCCAGTCACCTGGCCAAAGTTGATTTTGGTACCCACCGCTAAGGTTAAACTCTTGTTCGGTTCAATATCCTTCATGGCACCGTCAGCAGTGGTAATCGTCCAGCGACGATCGGAAAGGTTTTTTAGTCCCCAAATATTGGGATTGGTGGGATGGCGAGACACCTCCGCCACAGGGCGATCGAACTGATAGGCATTCCCTAAATGATGGGGAAATAATTGGCTATCCCGGTTTAACATAACTACCGATTGATCAATACGAATGCGGGGCGGTAGTTTGATCGGTTGTTCACAGGCCCAGCAGGGTGCTAAAGTTCCACCCGTTTCCTGAAGTTGATCGCCATCATAAAAATTTTCTGCACCACAGGAATTACAGTACAAAATGGAATCCCGTAATTTAATTAGCGCCGATCGCCATTCACTTTCTCGAATCCGTTGATCAGGGGTATTCATGCCCGTGGTGAAGGCTCGAATAAACAGGTTTTGGATAAACTTGGGATACAGGGGCCAATAGGCTAAGGGATTGTCTTGAATGCCAGGAACGGGAGAATTAGACGTATCCTGGGGATCGAAAATAAAGACCGGTTCTGTGCCATACAATTTCTTCATAGCCGGAGCATCTAAACAGCGAATATCCGCTTCCTTTTTGCCCTCTAACGGATGGCTAATGGTGAGCAAATAAAATAACAAAACCGCCAAGGAAAACAGATCTGTTTCCGTACTGGGTAATGCTTCATCCCGTACCACTTCCGGAGCCATAAAGCGTGGTGTGCCTAAAATCCCCCCTTCCGTTTTGCCATTCTCCACCACGTTATCGTTGTCACAAATTAAAACATCACCGCTATCCGGGTCAAAAAATACATTGCCAAAGGAAATATCTCGATAGCAAAATCCCTTAGCATGAATTTCTAAAAAGCTATCTACTAACTGAATACAGGCAGTGGTCAACGCACGAAACGAGGGATCCAAGCGTCCCATCATTAGGTCATTTAAACCCTTGTAGCGATCGTCCCGAATGGGCATCACATACCCAAATCCCTGAATACCCTCTGCACTGGCTAACTCGATGGGCCAGAGAAATTTGTTGTTGGGAGTCCCCAGATGAATCGCATTGCGTAGTCGCTCCCGTAGACCGGTATCATTTTCCAGGTAGTGGGGGTAGTACCACTTCAGCGCAACCGAGTTGCCGCCCAGTTTACATTGATACACTTCCCCCTGTCCTCCAGCCCCCAGTAATCTTTCAACTTTGCAGGGGGAATGGGAAGACTCGGTGGTTACGGTCTGGTTATTGGCAAGCAGCTGATCCATAAACAATACCCGCTGAGGAGAATGGGATGGGTTAATTATACGATCGCTTTTAAGACTTTTAATGCGTTAGCGATCGCTGTCTGAAAGGGTCGAATAAACACAGCGAGCGATCGTTATAATAGCCAGACATTCTGGAGGAGTGGAGACTTAGCGGCATGGCACAGTACGACAATACCTGTAAAATTCTGGTGGAGGAGTTCACAGCAGATATTGTGGAATGGTTACTGGGAGAAGCGGTTGAGGGCGTAACTACCCTGGAAGCCACGGAACTACTGGTAGATCCAGTTTATACCGATAGTTTGATTCTGCTAGAGGCAGAGGATTTAATTCTGCA
>JBMTZC010000267.1:0-5917 GCA_049455215.1 Prochlorotrichaceae cyanobacterium | reverse complement strand
TGACCGAATTCAATCAGGCTCAAAGACATTTTGTTCAAACTGTCTCTGGTCGGATTAATTTGTTTATGGCTCATACCAATATTTATAACTGTTCCGATATTGAGCTAACACGTCAGAAACATAAGCGTAGTAGGCTTTCCAGGGCTTTCGCTCTAAAAAAGTTGAAAAGTTCCGAGACGGCGGGCACTAGTGAATCCTGAAAATTAAAAAAAACAGCCCCCGAGTTTGGAGTGGGTGATTTTATATGTAACAGTTTTGAGCAAGTTCCTCTAACTAATTCAGAGGGGCTATGATTTAGATGTTCACTTACTGATTGAAACATGGACACGACTTTACAACTCGATGACGGACGCACAGTAAAGCTCCGGGTACGATCGCCCGAGTCCTACACTCCAAACCTTTTCAACACGAACCAGGGACAGGAACGAGGGAAAGCCGCACTAGATGACTCCTTGCAGAAATCAGGATTTCACCGGGGAATTGTGGTTGCCAAGGACGACCAAGTTGTTAACGGTAACCATGCCTATCAATCAGCGAGTGAATTAGGCGTGGTTAAATCCTGGATAGAGATTGAGGTGGAGGGGGATGTTGGGGTTGTGACCAAAAGGCTTGATTGGGAAACAGCGCAAGACCCCAAAGCGATCGTTGCTGCCATTGCCGATAACCGAGTTTCTGAATTAAATTTCAGCATTGACACCGAGGCTTTCCAACAGGCTTTGGATGTGCTTGCTGAGGCAGGGTTAGAACTTCCTGACACCCTGTACACCGAGGCGGAATTGAACGAGACGATCGCTGCTTTGGGAGGGGATGGGGACTACCAAGGCTTGACGGATGAGGATGAAATACCGGACGAGGAACAGGCAGAAACACGGGTAAAACGGGGTGAGGTTTGGCAACTTGGACGGCACCGGATTATGTGCGGGGACTCCACCTGCAAGGCTGATGTAGAACGGTTGATGGACGGCAAAAAAGCCGATATGGTTTTCACCGATCCTCCGTATGGAGTTAATTATGAAGGCGGAACTGGTAGATATGAGGGAGGGGAGATTTTATCAAAAACAGCATCTAAGATTGATAATGATTTAACCGCTGATATTTATAAAAACATAAACAATATCCTTCATAGCGTTTTAGATTGTGGCCCCGTTTATGTGTGGTTTGCTTACAAGTTTATTCAAGAGTCTTATCAATCAATCAAAGGGATGGATTTAAGAAGTGTAATTGTTTGGTATAAGATAAACCAAGGCTTTGGAGATATGGGGTCTAATTATCATGCGGTTTCTGAGTTTTGTTTTTATGCCGTAAAAGGAAAAAGTTTTTTCTCTGGAGAAAACAACGAGAAAAATGTATGGGAACTTACTAGACCCCAAAACAATAAGCTTCACCCGACTCAAAAACCTACAGAGCTTGCTGAGAGAGCCATTCAAAATCACGATGCTCCAAAAGTTTTAGACTTATTCCTAGGTTCAGGCTCAACCCTGATCGCCTGCGAGAAGACTGGCCGCACCTGTTACGGGATGGAATTATCAGAAAAATATTGTGACGTTATTCTGCAACGGTTCCAAGACTTTACCGGAATAGAGCCTCAGAAGGTTGCCAACGATCGCTTAAATATTGACAAGGTGAAATAGGTTAAAATATTGGAGTGGCGCAGTCGCCCCCCTTGGGAGAGAGGGACGATCGCAATTACGGCCACAGTCAACCTAAACCAAGAAAGGTTAACCATGACTAATCTTATCAAATTCGATGGTTTCGATGACAGTGAAATCCGTATCACGGATGACGATCGCTATAGCGTACTTGACCTAATCAAGTTTTGTGGACAGAAGAACCCTAGGCAAGTCTGGAAGCGACTCACAGAGAGGTTTTCCGAGGTTGTCACAAAATGTGACAGCTATAAATTCCCAGGAAAAGGGCAGCAAGAAACACCCGTAGCCAACCGCCAAAACATTCTTTACATCATTGGGTTATTGCCGGGTGCTGTTGGCCGTGCTTACCGTGAAGAATCTGCCAAGGTATTCCTTCAGTATCTTGAAGCATCACCTGAGCTTGCTGAATCCGTCATTGACCGGGCCACACCGGAAGACCTCAAACGGATTCAGAAACGGTTAGCAGGGAAAAAAATCCGGGTTCAATTTGCTACTGAACTTTACGATCGTGGCGTTACTGAGGGATGGCAGATTGCATCCTGTACCAACGAAATTTATAAACCATTGCTCGGTGGAACCGCAAAGGAAGTTAGAGAGAATCGGAACCTGCCTGTTAAATCAAACATCAGGGATAGCATGGACTCCCTAGAGTTAGCTTCTGTCATGTTTGCTGAAGAACTGGCAACCCGTGACATGAAAGCCAAAAACGCTCACGGGTATCCTGAGTGCAAAGATATAACCGCTAATGCTGCCAACAAAGTCCGATCGGTACTTGATGCAGATTGACGACTGGATGTTTGAACCCGTGAACCAATGAACAACTCCCCGCCCGCCGATCGCTGCCTCCGGCTATACAAACGTCAGGGATACTACCCTGGGCCCTGGAACAAGGGCAGGATTCAGAAAGTAATGCGGAAATGGGCGGGGGATACCTGTGAGAATTGTGGAGCCACCAATACCCCGCTGGACTGCCATCATATTGTCTGGAAAGCTCGACACGACTGCAGGTGGGAGAATTTAGTCGTTGTTTGCGATCGTTGCCATGCCAAAATCCACCGCCACAAATGGGAACCGGGGAAACCATGGACACTCAGCAAAACGCCCCAATGGATGACCTCGCGGGGCTACGTCAACCCAGCCCAAACCGGAACCACCAAGGAGACTCTTGACCGGGGAATAGAATCTGCTCAGAAACGGCTCAAATTGGGGCAAGCACTGCAGGGACGGGGAGCAAACCTACTACGGGGTGAGATTACCCCTGATACCCTGAGAGAAGCCGCAACAGCGATAGAGAAAGGCATTAAGCTCGAATACGAATCGCGGGAGTCCCTGTTAAAATCCCGTGAGTTATGGGCCGATAACGATCGCTTTAACTACTGGATACAGGAAGCGATCGACTCCTGCAAACGCCATAGCACCCTAGCCTCAGCACTCCAGAAACACGGGTTGGATATGGCCCTTGAGGGTTCTGTACGGATAGCGGCGATCGTCCTGGATAAGGGTGCAGCGCTGGAACAACGATCGGAGGAGCAAGCCTTCAAGTTTTCCACCCTGTCCACCGAGGCTCAACCCTAAAAAAGATTTCAATTAAATGCTTGACAACGGGATTAATAGTAGGCTATAGTGTATACATACAAATCAAGCAACCCCGAGGAGGGCGCGACCAATGACCACTAAAACCGAAATCAAAAAAGCGATCGTCCAAGCACTGGAAAGCCCCGCCCACTTAAACTGTTACGGCGGATGCGCCCGGATTTATTTAGAAGTTTCGTCAGCACTTTCCATCGATGACTTGTTTAAGCTCAACAAGCGGGAACAGAATACCGCTGAACGCAAACATAAGAAGGTCGCTGCAACTGCAATGGAAATCTTGGAAACCCTAGGGTTTAAGACGATCGGCAGTCGGGTTTATATCGGCTACGATAACGGAACTAAGATTGAGTACAGCAAAGCCTGCGCAATCAAAGACGGACTGAAAGGCTTAGGTATTCATTTCCTGGTAGAGGCAAAAGAAGACTAAACATCCCGCCCCTCTCCTAAGGGGCTTTTTAACCACTCCCCTCCCTTGAGGGGACTTTATTCAAGTAAACCAATTTACTGAGGACATGACCAATGACTTGCTACGAAATTCCTGATTCAGTTAAAGAGTATGTCAACCGGGAAATTATTTCCAGGGTTGAAAATTTTAACGAAAGTGTAAAAAGAACAAGAGAGCTAGACAAACGATTTTGTGGCGAAGGACGCTATGTTGCCGATGCTCTTAAAAATCGTCATCGTGAATACGCCACAATACTGGACGGCACCTATAAAAATAAATTCCTTGCTGCCGCAAAATCTGAAGGCTTTGATGGTAACGAAATATTGAAAGCAATGGGACTGCAAGACCCTGTTAAGTTGACAGCAGATGAACTTGAGTGGCTTGGACAATAGCCCTCATCCCCGGTTCCCACCGAGGTTCAACCCTAAAAAAGAATCTCAATTAATTTCTTGACAGCGGGATTAATAGGCTTTAATATAAAGACAGTTAAGCAAGTTTAGAGGACAGACCAATGACCGACTACATGCAAGAAGTTCAAATCGAATTTATCAAAAGCTCTTTGTCCTTCCTGAAAAACGAAAAGGGAATGACGACAGCAGAAGCTAAAGACTACCTCGCAAAAAACACCAGCAAAATGTTTAGAAAGTACATGGAGCTCCGGATTGCCAGCGCCCCATCTGAGCAAGACGTACTCAACATGATTTAGCCCGATCGCCCCCACCGGGGTTTTTTACACTAGTACATTTGCTCAAACTCGTTTAATTATTTCCTTGACAACGGGAAACGAGTTTGTTTATAATGGTACACAAGAAAACAAAAACACAAGTCGAGGACACCATGACCCGCTACGCACACCAAGACCAATACGCAAGCTTTGAAAATCCCCACAACACCGAATACACCCGCATCGCTGAAGAGCTATACCAAGCAGGACGTAGCTGGGGACAAGCAGGCAACACCACCATTCCCAAGTATTTCCCTCTAGACCGTGGAGACGGCACCATCACTCAAATCCCAATTGTTAAGGCCATCTCGTTCAACGCTCAAGAATTCGTCCGGGGCTGGAGAGAAACCAAGCCCGCCACCGCTACCAAAACCCGCAAGCGCAAATAGAAAATTTTGAGGAGAGGGGGGAGGACACGACCAAATGTTTACCCCCTCTGTCCCCTTCAGGGACTCCACCATCTTAGCAAACTTTTGAGGACAGACCATGAGAAGCGGCAATTACGGGGCACTGGCCCCAGGGCTAAATATTACTTGCCCCAAATGCAAATCCGGAAAGGTAATCAGTAAAGGTTGCCATAGTGACGGGGTTTCCCGGTATTGGCAGTGCAAAACCTGCGGGCATACCTTCACTGAGGGGAAATGGGAGGGCAAGCGCAGCCCCAACCCACAAGCGCTAAGGAATGGCGGATTCCGCCCGCCCTATATTCGCAACCAGTACAAGCCCATTATCGACACGATCGCCAAGCAACGGGGCATCCCCAAGTCCCAAGTTATTCAGGATGCGATCGTCCTGCTGGAACAACTACCCCAAAGCGATCGGGACAAGCTCACCCCCATCCAGGCTCCCCGGTATGGCGTTCAGGGTTGCTTCCGCCCCTCGATGTGCCTGCCCGAATTTGAGGCGCGGTTGAACACGATCGCCCATGAGTTAGGGGTACTCAAGGGGCAGGCTTTGGAGTGGGCTTTAGACCTACTCAAATAATTCCAACACAGCCCATCCCCCGATGGGTTTTTTATTTTCAGAAATATCTTTAATTTAAGTATTGACAACAGGAGAGATAAGCTTTAATATAAAGAAAGTTAAGCAATGTACTGAGGACAGACCAATGACTACTCTAGAAAAAATCAGAAAAGAATCATTAATCTACAAAGCAGCAAAAACATGGGGCTGCAAAGAATCAAAAATCAAAAACGTCACAGAGCACAGAGAGGGAGCAACGATTAAGTTCACAAACGGAAATAGTCAGATTATCCCTTATGAAGTATGGGTGCTAGGTTGGACAGAAGCAGAGTACACAACATTTAAGCAAACTGGACAGACACCCGAAAAAGATTAATCCACTCACCCCCCTCCCCCGAGGGGTTTTTATTGCCGCCCTGCACAACCCGCATCAATTTGTCAAGTAAACCGCCTCAAATTGTGACAGTTTTTTTGAGTGTGACAGTTGACGGCAACGAGTTTACGCCGTTTCAGCCATTTTAGTACAGGCTGACTACACCCCCA
>JBMTZC010000266.1:0-5917 GCA_049455215.1 Prochlorotrichaceae cyanobacterium | reverse complement strand
AAGCCCGTGATTTACTGTTACCCCGCCTGATGAATGGCGAAATCACCGTTTAGGGTTTCCCGGTTGGGTGATCCTTGCCAACTCACCACTCTAAATCCTCTAGCTTGGTGCAATCTGCGATCGGTTATTTCAACCCTAGCGATCGGGCTTTTGAATTAGTTGGGAACAACAATCTTAATAATTAACAACACGAGACAATCTTAACTTTAGATCCTCACTAAACTCCTCCTCAAAAATCAGAGATTCTATCAGTTCTCGAAGGAAATCTTTGGAAATTTTTCCATCTGCCAGCCACACTGAAATGTTTTCCATCTCCAGCACAAATTTTCCTACTATAAAATCGTAACCATTAAGCTTTAGAAAATAAGCTCCTAACGCAATACTGGAGCGTTTATTGCCATCATTGAAAGCATGAAACTTGTTAATGCTAAATATCAGGTGAGTGAGTTTATCCTCAATCGTAGGGTAATACAGATCATTCTTGATATGCTGTAATGCACTCTCCAATAAACCTATATTACTGGTTCCTGCAAGCCCTCCTGAATTTTCAATAATCCAATCATGCACCTTTACCGCATCATCAATGCCAAAATAAATAAATACATTGGTCATAGATTAGCGATCCTTCAAACGCTTAAACACTGCTAAAAGCGCAGGATCTGAAAGTTGCTCCTCTAAAGAACGACTGGTTTCTCCTAAAAACTTTTCAAAGTCACTCTCTGGAACACTCTGAATATAAGCCTCTAGTTTTTGATGTAAAGCATCCCGAAACCCTAAATCACGACTAGCCATCTTAATTCGAGCATCTTCAATAATGGGTTTGAGGTAAGGATTCTTTTCCGCAGCATTAAATATTGTGTCAACTTCCATTTGGGTTAATTTTCGTCCAAGCTGCTCTGATTGAGCCTGCATCTCCGCCGCTAAACCATTTTCCAGACTAGCGATCGCTTTGAGTACTTCCGCATACATCGTGTCACGAGGGTTGTCCCCTTTTTCAAGACTGAGTATCTGTTTATATTCTTTAGCCTTTTCCCGAAAGACAATGTGATACACCTGGTTAGTATAAAGACCATATTTGATTTTCCCCATCTCCAGGTAGCGATCGAGAGCATCAGTAAAGGTCTTGCGATAGTTAAATTCCTGGTAAGCAGCCGGTAAATAGTTGCAATCCCGCTGGTTAATGTACTTGGTATGACCACCAGCCCGTTCCGCCATAACATCAATAACAATATCCAGGATGCGGGATCGAATAGCACGGGCGCGATCGCTTTCTACTAAGACCATCGCTAAGTTAAGCGTTGCACGAAAGGTAAATACACCTAATGTTGGGGTCTTGTTACCGTAATCAGTTACGGAGACATCCATCAAAGCCTTGAAATCTCGAAGTTTTCTGCCCCTTAGCACGGTGTAACCATTCGCTTTCAATTCATCACTATGACTAGCCAGATATTTTTCGATGCTACTCTCACTCACGCCAAAAATCTCAACAAGCTGTTGCTTGGTAAACAGCAGTTCTCCCTCGTAGTAGGTACCCCCCAATCCCAAATGCTCCTCTAGCTTTTCTAGCGCATAGCGATTATTAAGGATATTTTGGCGATCGAGGAGGGATGATGTTAAGTCTTTGACCATTGCTACTAAGTTGTCTGGATTCTGCCTCTATTATGCCTGGACAGACCTGAGACAATGAGACAATAGGGATGGTTCCTTAACCCTTTGATGACACCGTGGCTCAAGCGCAAACCCTCGCAGACCTGATCGAAACAAGCACCTGTGATAAAAAGTCATTGCGACTCATCACCGGGAAAAAGTCCCAATGGGGAGAACTGGCAAAGGATGCGGTTTGTTTTGCCAATGCAAGGGGCGGTCACATTCTCATCGGCATTGAAGACCACGACACCCTACCCCCCAGCGATCAAACCATCGACCCATCACTGATTGATCAACTCAACAAACGCATCCGAGAACAAACCGTCAACGTAGAACTTATTCCCCAAATCAAAATCGCTAGCAATGGGGGCGAATACATTGATTTACAGGTGGTGCGATCGCCAAACATCGCCTCCACCAGCGACGGGCGCTACTACCTCCGCATCGGTGACGAGTGCAAACCCATTGTTGGAGATGACGTGCTACGCCTTGCCAGCGATCGCGCCACCCTTTCCTGGGAAACCCAAACCAACCTAGACATCCCCAAAACCAAAACCGACAAACATAAACTCCACGCCTTCATTCAGCAAATTAAAGCCTCGGATCGGGTAAAGCCCTCAGTCAAAGAAAAAACCGCCGCTGAACTGTTGGATCATTACTATCTCGCCCAAGATGGCAAACTCACCAATCTAGGGATTCTCTGCCTGGGGCAACGGGGCGATCGCGCCAAACTCAGCACCGCCCCCATTGTGCAATTTATTAAATACGACGACCAAGACCGCAAAATCAATAAATTAGTCTGGGATGACTACACCCTTTCCCCAATGGAACTGGTAGAAACCATCTGGCAAGACATCCCCGATTTTCGAGAATACTATGAACTCTCCGATGGCCTCTTTCGCCAACGCCTCCCCCGCTACGACGAAATCGTAGTACGGGAACTGCTTGTTAATGCGATTGTTCACCGCCCTTATACCCAACGGGGCGATATCTTCATCAACCTGTTCCCCGACCACCTACAGGTCATTAATCCAGGTGGGTTGCCCCTCGGTGTCACCCCCAAAAACATCCTCCACACCACCGTCAGACGCAATGACAACCTCGCCCGGATCTTTCATGATCTGCGCCTCATGGAACGAGAAGGCAGTGGATTTGACAAAATCTATGAGGTGTTGCTGTCCCAAGGAAAACGCCTACCCACACTGAAAGAAGGCATCGATCGCGTAGAAGTGTCCGTGTATAGCCAAATCCTCAACCAAGAAATCATTGACCTGCTCGACATTGCCGATCGCACCTTTCAACTAACCCAACGGGAAAAGATCACCCTTGGTCTTTTAGCTCAACAGGAAAGCCTGACAACCCGTGAACTCAGTCAAAAACTCTCCATTGATGATGAGCAAGGGGCGATCGCCCCCTGGTTAGGCAGACTGCTTGAATTTGAACTCATTCAACAAACCGGAAAAACCCGTGGCACCCAATATTTCCTCAATCCCAACATCATCAGAGACCTTGCCCTGAAACAACAAACCACCCTCAAACGCATTGAACCCCATCGCCTGGATGCCCTGATTCTAGAAGATTTGCGCCTCTATCCCTCATCCAGTCTTAAAGAAATCCATCAAAGGATTGCCCCCGAATTAACACCCGGCAAAATTAAGCGCCAGATCGATAAACTCATTACCCAAAGCCACATTCAAGCAATGGGAGAAAAGCGATGGCGGCGTTATCAACTTAAATCATGAGTCTATCGATCATTCTATCGATCATTTTTCCGGGTTTTGACTGATAGAACGCACCCGTAAAAAGGGTTAAAATCCTGAAAGCCTTATCTGACAGGGTTTTCTATCAACCACGTCTATCGATCACTGCTGCATCAATGATTGATAGAATTATCCAAACGATCGATAGGACGATCGCTATGCCCCCATACAACGAAGACACACTAGCTCAACAAACCACCGCCGACTTCTTCGAGCAAGAATTGGCCTGGGAATCCCTCTACGCTTTTCGTGAAACCCTCGGCTCCAATGGTCTGCTGGGCCGCGAAACCCGCAGAGAAGTCATCCTCACTCGTTACTTGCGATCGGCCCTGGAACGCATCAACCCCGGCCATCCTGCCAAAGCCTACGAAGATGCCATTTCAACCCTCCGGGATAGCCCCAGCAGTAAAGATACCTTTGCCATCAACCGCGATAAACACAAACTCATCCGCGATGGCTTCCAAGCCACCTATCAAGACCCCAACGGCAAAACCCAAAAACCCATCCTCCGCTACATCGACTTTAACCAATCCAAAAATAACCATTTCCTCTGCGTTCGGGAACTGTGGATCACGGATCAATGGGGCCGAGACCGGCGGGCCGACATCATCGGTTTTATCAACGGAATCCCCCTACTTTTTTGTGAACTGAAAAACCTTAATAAAGACCTGCGTGTTGCCTACACCGACAACTACACCGACTACCTAGATACCATCAAGCACCTGTTTTATTACAACGCGATCGTCCTTCTGGGCAACGGCATCCAAGCCAAAATAGGCAGTTTGGGCAGTCCCTACGAATATTTTCACGACTGGAAACGCCTAGAAGAACGAGAACCCGGTCGTGTTGATATGGAAACCCTCTTGCGGGGAGTCTGCGACAAAACCAACCTCCTCGACATCATCGAAAACTTCATTATTTTTGATGACTCCGGCCCCACCACCGCCAAAATCATCGCTCAAAACCATCAATACCTGGGGGTCAACCGCGCCGTTGAGTCCGTCAAAAATCGCCACGACAACAACGGCAAACTCGGTGTCTTTTGGCATACTCAGGGTTCCGGCAAAAGCTACTCGATGGTGTTCTTCACCCAAAAAATTCAGCGCAAACTGGGGGGAAACTTCAGCTTTATTATCTGCACCGATCGCAAAGACCTAGACGAACAAATTTATGAAACCTTTACTGGATGCGGCCTTGCCAATAACGATACAGATCCCTGTCGCACCAGCAGCCATGAGCAACTAGGGCAGTTTCTCCAGGATCGCAAAGCCTTCATCTTCACCCTCATCCAGAAATTTAACAAACCCCTGGCAACCCCAAACCCGCGAGACGACATCATCGTGATTAGCGACGAAGCCCACCGCAGCCAATACGGCACCTTTGCCCGCAATATGCGAGATGCCCTGCCCAATGCTGGCTACATCGGCTTTACCGGAACGCCACTCATTTCTATTGCCGAGGAAAAAGAACTCACCCGCGAAATCTTTGGCGATTATGTGTCTACCTACGACTTCCAACGGGCCGTAGACGACCACGCCACCGTCCCCCTCTACTACGACGCACGGGGCGAAAAACTAGAAGTGATCACCAATGAGGTAAACGATCGCATTGCAGAAAAGCTAGCAGAAGTGGAATCCAGCGGCGAAGATGACAATACCATTGATCGCCTGAAAAAGGCCCTCGGCAAAGACTATGGCATTCTCACCAGTGAAGACCGACTAGACGCGATCGCTCAAGACTTTGTGGAACACTACAGCACTAGTTGGGGCATTGGCAAAGCCATGTTTATCTGCTTGGATAAGCTCACCTGCGTCAAGATGTACAACAAAATTACCCAGCACTGGCAGCGGAAAATTGCGGAACTCAAAACCCACCACAAAACCCTCACAGACCAGCAAGCCGCCGCAGACAGCGATCGAAAAATTGCCTGGATGGAACAAACCATCACCGCCGTCATGGTTAGTAACGAACAAAACGAAGTCAAAAAATTTCAAGATTGGGGACTGGATATCAACCCTCACCGTGCCCTCATTAACAATGGCTTTGAACTGGACGATGGCAAACGCATCAGCCTAGAAAAAGCCTTTAAAAAAGAAGATCACCCCTTCCGAGTGGCCATTATCTGTGCCATGTGGCTAACCGGATTTGATGTGCCCTCCCTCTCTATCCTCTACCTAGATAAACCCCTCAAAGCCCATACCCTCATGCAAGCGATCGCCCGTGCCAATCGCGTTAACACCGGCAAACATAACGGGTTAATTGTGGACTACTGCGGCATCCTAGAGCACCTCAGGGCAGCCCTCAAAACCTTTGCCGGAGAGAAGGACGATGGTAGAGGGAATGAAGATGGCTTTGAAAATCCAGTCATTGATCCCACCAAACCCCAGCTTGAACTCTTGGAAGAACTCAAGAAAGCGATCGCTGCACTCACTCAATTTTTCCAAACCTACAACATCGAACTCCAGCAGATCATAGACAGCGAAGGCTTCCAGAAAAATCACCTCCTGCAC
>JBMTZC010000265.1:0-6036 GCA_049455215.1 Prochlorotrichaceae cyanobacterium | reverse complement strand
TTAGGGGGATCCAGCTAAATCGATCGGTTTGATCAAGATGTGTGTACACCGTAGCTTTTGCAAGGGGCAACTCAATTCGGGGGAATAGGGCAACATTTTGAATTTTTCGAGGAACCCTTAACCCCCACATCGCTTATGTTGAAACTCCTCCATTGTTCTGATCTGCACCTTGGCAGTGGTTTACACCACGGTCAGATCAATCCTCTCAGTGGCTTAAATACTCGTTTAGAGGACTTTGTCAAAGCCTTACAGACCTGCGTCGATCGGGCCTTGGCGGAACCTGCGGATCTCTTTTTATTTGCAGGGGATGCCTTTCCCGATGCCACTCCCCCCCCCTACATTCAAGACTGCTTTGCCCAACAACTGCGGCGATTAGTAGATGCGGAAATTCCCGTCGTGTTGTTAGTGGGCAATCATGATCAACATCGCCAAGGGGAAGGCGGCGCGAGCTTGTCCCTGTACCGTACCCTGGGCATTCCGAAGATTGTCGTGGGCGATCGTCTCGCCACCCATCGAGTTCTCACCGCCAACGGCCCCGTACAAGTGGTCACCTTGCCCTGGCTGACCCATTCCACCTTAATGACCCGCCCTGAAATGGCGGAAATTTCCTTAAGTGAGGTCAGGCACGCTCTGCTGCAACGCTTAGGTCTTGCCCTAGAAGCAGAAATCCGTCAACTCGATCTAGAGATCCCCCACATTCTCCTCGCCCACGCCATGATCGATACCGCCGAATATGGCGCAGAGCGATTTTTAGCCGTTGGCAAAGGGTTTAGCCTGCCCCTCTCCCTCGTGGCGCGGCCCTGTTTCGACTATGTCGCCTTGGGTCATGTCCATCGGCATCAAATCCTCTGTACCAGTCCGCCCGTTGCCTATTGCGGTAGTCCCGAGCGGGTGGACTTTAGTGAAGAGTTTGAAGAAAAGGGCTATCTCTGGGTGGAAATCGATCGTTCCCACACCCAAGCAACTTTTGTTCCCCTACCGGCTCGGCCCTTCTTGACCCTGTTTGTTGATGTATCCAAGAGTGAAACGCCCCAAGCGGACTTACTCAAAACGATCGCTACCGCTACGATCGCCCAAGCCATTGTCCGCCTCCGCTACAAACTACAGGCCAACCAAGTAGGACTCATTGACGAAGCCCAACTCCACCAAGCTCTGGCCCCAGCCCACAGTTATCAAATTCAATCTGAATTGGTGAGCCAACTGGTTCCCCCCCGTCTGCCCCAACTCGCAGAAGCCCAACAATTCACCCCCCTAGAAGCCCTCGACCTCTACCTCGATCATCGGGAGGATCTTCAGCCCTGGCGATCGGACTTAATGAGTGCCGCGGAAACCTTACTGGAAGAATGGAACTCAGAAACCTTTAAACCCAAGACCCCGCCCAAAACGGCAGAGACCGCTCCCTCCTATCACCTAGAGGACAGGAATCAGCAATTGACTCTGCTTTGACACGGCCCGCCCTCAAGAGCGTCTTAGGGCGCATCATCATTGCAGTCCAGACCCCTTACCCGATCAACATTAGCCGCGCTTATTGTAGTTTGATAGCTAGAAGCTGAAACAGTTACGGTAGAGACAGTTCATGCCGAACTGACGACAGCCCCTAGCTCATCGATAAGATGTCAGATCAGAGAAATTTCCGCACATCCGTCACCGCCCCAGCGATCGCGGCGGCCGCCACCATTGCCGGGCTCATGAGTAAGGTACGACCGGAGGCGGATCCTTGGCGACCCTTAAAATTACGGTTCGAGGAGGAGGCACTCATTTGGCGACCCTGTAACTTATCGGGATTCATGGCCAAACACATAGAGCAGCCGGCTTCCCGCCATTCAAACCCCGCTTGCCGAAACACTTGATCCAATCCTTCCGCTTCAGCTTCCTGCTTCACCCGCTCTGAACCCGGTACAACAAAGGCCTTAACGCCGTTAGCCACCTGATGGCCCTTCACCACTTGAGCCGCTTCCCGTAGGTCACTCATGCGGCCATTGGTGCAACTGCCAATAAAGCAAACATCAATTTTGGTGCCCTGCAGAGGAGTGCCAGGGGTTAAGTCCATATATTGGTAAGCTTCCGCTGCAATGGAGCGATCGTCTTCCGCCAACTGCTCAGGACTCGGAATCACTTCACTAATCCCAATCCCTTGACCCGGAGTAATGCCCCAGGTCACCGTCGGCTCAATCTCCGCCGCATCAAAGACTACGACATCGTCATACTCCGCATCCGCATTACTGGCAAGACCCTGCCACCAGGCCACCGCCTGATCCCAGTCTGCGCCTTTGGGGGCAAAATCCCGACCCTGCAGATAGTCAAAGGTAACTTGATCCGGATTGACATACCCACAACGGGCCCCGCCCTCGATCGCCATGTTACAGACGGTCATCCGTTCTTCCATGGTCATCTGAGTAAAGGTAGAGCCAGCAAATTCATAGGCATAGCCCACACCCCCTTTAACCCCCAATTTCCGAATGATGTGGAGAATGACATCTTTGGCATAAACCCCGGGCGCTAATGCCCCATTCACCTCAATTTTACGCACCTTCAATTTCGATAAAGCGAGGGTCTGGGACGCGAGTACATCCCGCACTTGGCTCGTCCCAATCCCAAAGGCGATCGCCCCAAAGGCTCCGTGGGTAGAGGTATGGCTATCCCCACAAGCGATCGTCATCCCCGGCTGGGTGAGCCCCTGCTCCGGAGCAATGACATGGACAATGCCTTGATTGCCAGAACCAATGTTATAAAAGCGCACCCCCGTTTCTTGGCAGTTGCGCTCTAGGGCTTGCATCATCTCTTCCGCTAATCCATCAGCAAAGGGACGAGCCTGATTTTCCGTTGGGACAATGTGATCCACCGTCGCCACAGTACGATCGGGAAAGAGCACCTTCAAATTCCGATCCCGTAACATGGCAAAGGCTTGGGGACTCGTGACCTCATGAATCAGATGTAACCCAATAAATAACTGAGTTTGCCCGGAAGCCAACGTTCCCACTTGATGCAAATCCCAAACCTTATCAAACAACGTCCCTTGACTCATAACTCCATCCTGTAGAAAATCGCCTTGAGTTTTGGATCTTTGATCATACCCTAGTGTGATGTCAATTGGACACGGATTACCCCAGGGGGAAGGGAATACAGATCTTGATTTTTGAATCGAATTTTTAACGATTTCTTGAGTGGGATCGCAAATCTTAATCCGTTGGACCTACACCTAGACGCAGCCTCGGCTTTCTGACCTCTACAGCCATGGTCTGACCGGATCAAACCGTTTCCCCGGTCAGCATTTCAGTCTGGTCAAATTTCATTTCAGACGCAATCCTGATCCGCCGCACAGCACTCACCCTTTTTAACGGAGGATCCCTATATTAGGGCTGTATTACTGCTTAGGACATGCAAATCAGCGATCGTTCTCTTTCGTGGTCTTTCTACCTTTTTTGAGAAAATTTCCGGAAATCCTGACGCAGAGCGATCGTGCCCCGTCCAGATTCCTTGTAAAATAAGCGGGATTTATTGGAAGAGTTGCTCCTATGCCCCGTCGTACTGATTTACGCAAAATTATGTTGCTGGGGTCTGGCCCCATTGTCATTGGCCAAGCCTGCGAATTTGACTATTCTGGTACCCAAGCCTGTAAAGCCTTGCGGGAAGAGGGTTATGAGGTGGTACTGGTAAATTCCAACCCCGCGACAATTATGACGGATCCAGAGATGGCGGATCGCACCTATGTGGAACCCCTCACACCGGAATTGGTGGCGAAGGTGGTGGAAAAGGAGCGTCCCGATGCAATTCTGCCAACGATGGGAGGACAAACGGCGCTGAATACCGCCGTGTCTTTGGCAAAAATGGGCGTACTCGATCGCTTAGGGGTGGAGTTAATTGGTGCGAAGTTACCAGCGATCGAAATGGCGGAGGATCGCCTGCTCTTTAAGGAAGCCATGGCCCGCATTGGCGTGCCCGTCTGTCCTTCTGGCATTGCCACCACGATGGAAGAAGCAAGGGAACTGGCCCAGCAAATTGGCAGTTATCCCTTAATTATTCGCCCCGCCTTTACCTTAGGGGGAACCGGTGGCGGTATTGCCTATAACCAGGAAGAGTTTGAAACGATCGTGTCGGGGGGGCTAGATGCCAGCCCTGTGAGTCAGGTGTTAGTGGAGCAATCCCTTCTGGGCTGGAAGGAATACGAATTAGAGGTGATGCGGGACTTGGCAGATAACGTGGTGATTATCTGTTCCATTGAAAACCTGGATCCCATGGGGGTTCACACCGGGGACTCCATTACAGTGGCTCCCTCCCAAACCCTGACCGATAAGGAGTATCAACGGTTACGGGATGCCTCAATTAAAATTATCCGAGAAATTGGTGTAGAAACCGGGGGATCCAATATTCAGTTCGCCGTGGATCCCACCAATGGCGAGTTCATTGTCATTGAAATGAACCCTCGGGTGTCCCGCAGTTCCGCCTTGGCTTCTAAGGCGACGGGCTTCCCCATTGCCAAGATTGCGGCCAAGTTGGCGGTGGGCTACACCCTCAATGAGTTGACCAACGATATTACCAAGCAAACCCCTGCTTCCTTTGAACCCACGATCGACTACGTGGTGACGAAGATTCCCCGCTTTGCCTTTGAGAAATTCCCCGGTACAGAGCCGGTACTCACCACCCAAATGAAGTCCGTTGGGGAAGCCATGGCCATTGGGCGAACCTTTCAGGAATCTTTCCAAAAAGCCCTACGTTCCTTAGAAATTGGCCGATCTGGCTGGGGTTGTGACAAAGAAGAAAAATTACCCAGTCTGCAAGAACTGAAACCCCAACTACGCACCCCCAACCCCGATCGGATTTTCCGCCTGCGTCAGGCGATGCTCCTGGGCATGACGGTGGAGGAGTTGTTTGAACTGACCGCCATCGATCCGTGGTTCCTGGAAAAGTTGGAAGGTCTCTTGAGAACCGAAAAATTCCTGACTCGCCATAAGCTGACGGAGTTGACGGCGGAGCAATTCTTAGAAATTAAGCAGCAAGGTTTTAGCGATCGTCAAATTGCCTTTGCGACCCGTACCCACGAAGATGAGGTGCGCACCTACCGCAAATCCCTCGGCATTATCCCCACCTATAAAACCGTGGATACCTGTGCGTCGGAATTTGAAGCCTACACCCCTTATTACTACTCCGCCTACGAATCCCCAACGGAAGTGCTCAGTGGCGAAGGATCCACCATCGTCAACCCAGAATCGGAAGTGAAGCCCTCCGATCGCCGCAAAGTGATGATTTTAGGCGGTGGGCCCAATCGTATTGGTCAAGGGATTGAGTTTGACTACTGTTGTTGTCATGCCTCCTTTGCCCTGCAGGAAGACGGCTTTGAAACCATCATGGTGAACTCCAACCCGGAAACCGTCTCGACCGACTACGACACCAGCGATCGTCTCTACTTTGACCCCCTCACCAAGGAAGATGTTTTAAACATTTTGGAAGCGGAGCGTCCGGAGGGAGTCATTGTCCAATTTGGAGGACAAACTCCCCTCAAACTGGCGGTGCCCCTCCAAGCCTATTTAGACAATCCCCCGGAACCCATTCCCACCAAAATTTGGGGAACCTCTCCCGACTCCATTGACACCGCAGAAGACCGGGAGCGTTTCGAGAAAATTCTCCATGAATTGGATATCCTCCAACCCCCCAATGGTATTGCCCGGAGTTATCAAGAAGCCCTGAACAGTGCGAAGCGCATCAGCTATCCCGTAGTGGTGCGACCCAGCTACGTTCTAGGGGGACGGGCCATGGAAATTGTCTACTCCGATGCAGAGCTAGAGCGCTACATGACGCAAGCCGTCCAGGTGGAACCGGATCACCCGATTCTCATTGATAAGTTTTTAGAAAATGCCATTGAAGTAGACGTGGATGCCCTGGCGGATGCTACCGGTGAAGTGGTGATTGGCGGCATCATGGAGCACATTGAACAGGCGGGGATTCACTCCGGCGACTCCGCTTGCTCCTTGCCCACCGTATCCCTCAATGAGTCGGTGCTGCAAGTCATTCGGGACTGGACGATCAAATTAGCCAAAG